>CAYGYD010000068.1:0-8132 GCA_964354005.1 uncultured Dehalococcoidales bacterium
GAATATCTGCTCAAGCATCACATTCACAAGCGGAGCCACAACTTGGAGCGGGTCTCCAAACCAGGGTGGTTGAAGTTCGGTTTTCCCTTGATGGCGAACACGGATGTCCTGGAAATACTGGGCATACTGACCGGATTGGGCTACCGGGATGAAAGAATGCAGGAAGCCATTGACTTGATGGTGGCGAAACAGGATGAACAGGGCCGGTGGCTACTGGAAAACACATACAATGGACGTTTTCAGGTTAACATTGAGCAGAAAGGCCAACCCAGCAAATGGGTTACCCTGAATGCTCTCCGCGTACTTAAGAAGTTCTCCGGCTAAGGGTGTAAAACCAGTCTCCTCTACGCTGATGTTGACAGACTCGTTTTACTTGTGGTAGTCTATGCCACAGGTTCGCGTATGGCTACAATCGCTTACCGGAGGACGAGAAAATTCACCTTTACCAGGCGCACCCGGGTGCGCTTGGGAGGCTAGTGTCTGTGCCAAGTAAGACAACTTAGTTGTTAGTGTAATTTAGGGTACCTCCTGAGCGGGGGTACCTTTTTTATAGTCGGGAAATATCTAACAGGGTGAAGAACGAGTAAGAGCAATGCCGAAAGATAATCCGAGCACCATCCCCCAACTTATCGAGGCGAACTGCGAAAAGTGGAGCCAGCGGACAGCCATGTGCATGAAGAAGTTCGGCGTCTGGCAGAGGTATAGCTGGCGGGAATACTATGAGAATGTCAAATACTTCTCACTCGGGCTAATCGGCCTCGGACTGGAGCGGGGAGATGTCGTCTCCATCATCGGGGACAATGAACCGGAGTGGTTCTGGGGTGAGTTCGCCATTCAGGCGGTGGGCGGCATTGCCACCGGTGTCTTCGTCGATTCAATCCCGTCTGAGGTGAAATATATCGTGACTCACTCCGGGGCCAAGTTCGCCATTGTCAACGACCAGGAACAGACGGACAAGTTTCTGGAAATCAAGAATGACTTGCCCTCTCTAAAGCGGGTTATCTACTGGGACCCCAAGGGTCTGAAGAACTATGATGACCCGTTACTTATCAGCTTTGCCGACGTGCACAAACTGGGCAGGGATTACGAAAAGACGCACCCCGGCCTCTTTGAGCAGAATGTGGGGTGGGGCAGGGGTGATGATGTTGCCTTCATCTACTACACTTCAGGCACCACCGGTTTGCCCAAAGGAGCTATGCTCACTCATCAAGCTTTGATCAATACGGCCCGTGGCTTCATCAATCGCTATCCTTTGAACGAAAGCGACGACCTCATTTCAAATTTCCCGGCGGCCTGGGTGGGCGACAGCTTTTTTGCCACCATACCCCACCTGCTCACCGGCGCCCGGCTCAATTTCCCCGAGGAGCCGGAGACTATCGCTGAGGATACGCGCGAGGTTGGTCCCAACTTCGTGATATATGGCCCGCGACAGTGGGAAAGCCTGGTCAGTGAGATCCATGTGAAGATAATTGATGCCAGCCCCATCAAGCGCTTCACCTACAACCTCTTTCTGCCGGTTGGGCACAGGATAGCCGATATGAATTTCCAGAACCAGGAACCAAATCTGTTCTGGCGGGCACTGTATGGTTTGGCCTATATGCTGCTATTCCGGCCTCTCAAAGATAAGCTGGGACTGAGCAAAGTTCGTTTTGCCGTCACTGGCAGCTCGGTCTTGAGTCTGGACACTTTCCGATTGATTCACGCCATCGGTGTGGAGTTGCGGCAGAACTACGCCAGTACTGAGGCCGGGCTTATTTCCTCTCACGGCAAGGGGGAAATCGCCTTTGAAAGCGTTGGCCGGCCGGTCCTCGGCACGGAGGTCAGGGTGACCGCTGAGGGCGAACTTCTGGTCCGAAGCAGTTCCATGTTCACTGGCTATCATAAGAATCCGGAAAAAACAGAGGCTGTACTGACCCGGGGCTGGTGCCATACCGGAGACGCGGTCAATATTAATGAGAAGGGGCACCTGATTTTCCTGGACCGGCTCGACCATATGGGTGAACTGAGGTCGGGCATTAAGTATGCGCCCCAGTATATTGAGGGTAGATTGAGATTCAGCCCCTACATCAAGGACGCCATGGTTATCGGCGGTAAGGACAAGGATTTCGTCTCCGCCATCGTCAACATGGACTTCACCATGGTCGGCAAGTGGGCCGAGCGAAACCGCATCCCTTACACCACCTTCGTTGACCTGTCACAGAAAAAAGAGGTGGCTGACCTGATACAGAGAGACCTGATGCGGGTGAACAGCTATCTGCCGGAACCGGCCAGGGTGAGAAAGTTTGTCCTGCTGCATAAGGAGTTTGACCCGGATGAGGCCGAGCTGACCCGGACGAGAAAATTGCGAAGAGAGTTTATGGAAGAGCGCTACCGTGACTTGATAAAGGGTATTTATGATGGCGGCAATGAGATTGAGGTTGAGGCTTCGGTGACCTACCGGGATGGTCGTAAGGGCACCGTGGCGACAGCCATTAAAGTCAGAACTGTCGCGGAGGGACCGACCGGAAATGGCTGAGTTGCTTCAGTTTGTCATAACCGGCGTAACGGTGGGCATGGTATATGCTCTAATTGCTCTGTGTTTTGTTTTGGTCTGGAAATCCAGCGGTGTAGCTAACTTAGCTCTCGGGCAACTGGTACTTATCTCTTCCTGGTTTACCTATGCTATGTTAGACCCGCAAGAAGCGAACCTTCCTGTCTGGCTGGGGTTGCCGATGGTAGTGGTATTTGCCCTGGTCATGGGTTGGATAATCGAGCGGATTGTTTTGCGCCCGCTCATTGCCCAGCCAATCCTGTCCCTGATCACGGTGACACTGGGTATTGCCTTCTTTATTGAAGGTCTGGTCACTATCATCTGGCCAAAGAGTCTGGCCCGCCTGCCCCGTCTTTTCCCCCAACAGCCGATAACCATTGGCACGGCCAGTATGTCTTACGAGTCTCTGTGGACGGTCATAATCGCGCTCGTCTTGTTTGGTCTCCTGTCCCTGTACTTCAAGTATCACCGTATGGGCATTGCGATGAGAGCTACGGCTGACGACCAGTTGGCGGTTCAGGCTTGCGGCGTGCCGGTGACCAGGATTTTCTCCGGTTCGTGGATGCTCGCCTGCGTCCTGGCGGCGGTTGGCGGCGTTCTTGTCTCCAGCATCGGAGGCATCACCCCCGGTCTGGTGGAGACTGGACTCAGAGCCTTTTCCGTGGTGATATTGGGTGGCCTCGACTCCTTCCTGGGTGCTATTGTCGCCGGGCCCATAATTGGGCTCGCTGAAAACATCGGCGGCGGCTATTTAACTCCTTTGACCTGGCCAGGTGTCAGGGAAGTCATTCCCTTCATCATTATTATAATCGTGATGTTTGTCCGACCCTATGGTCTGTTTGGGGAAAGACGCATAGAAAGGATTTAGGCAGTTGGACTTGCCGGCTGGTACCAGAAACTATACCTACGCTCAGGATATGGCTATTTTTCGGACCAGGACACACTGGGTGCTGCTTCTGGCTTTGTTGGTCGCTCTGTTCACTGCTCCGTTCTACTGGGCTAATTACTGGCTCGGTGTGGCCAATCTCATCGGTATCACTGTAATTGCCATCACCGGACTGAACCTGCTTACCGGGTACTGTGGGCAACTATCAATTGGCCATGCCGGCTTTATCGCTGTCGGTGCCTACACCTCAGCCATACTGACCAGCCGTCTCGGGGTTCCTTTCCCTCTCGCTTTAGTTTCGGCCGGTCTGGTTGCCGGGCTGACCGGCATGATTTTTGGTATCCCCTCTTTGAGAGTCAAGGGCTTTTACCTGGCTATCTCCACTATTGCCGCACAGCTCATAATCCTGTGGGTTATCAACCATTGGACAGGCATGACTGGCGGCTTCAATGGCATGAGCGTACCGTATATGTCAATTGGTAACCTCACTTTCCGGAGCGAGGGTAGCCAGTTTTACCTGATTATGATTGTCGCTGTGGCGACAGTGTTTCTGGCCAAGAACATCGCGAGAAGCAGAGTAGGCCGGGCGTTCGTTGCCATCCGCGATAATGACCTGGCGGCCGAAGTAATGGGGATTAATCTCTTCCGTTACAAGCTGCTGGCCTTCTTTATCGGCTGCTTCTTCGCCGGTATCGCTGGGTCGTTATTGGCGCACTGGATGCGCTTCATCAATGCGGAGAATTACACCTTTGCCAATTCGATTCTTTACATTGGCATGATTATCATTGGTGGTCTCGGAACAACGCTTGGTCCCATCCTGGGTGCCATTTTCATTCGTCTTCTTGATGTGGGTGTGACCCACCTGTCGCCGGCCCTAGAGGCTACCTTTCCTAACTGGCCCTCTGGATTCACGGCGGGTATCTCCCCGGCGGTGTTCGGACTGGTGATTATTCTATTCTTGATTTTTGAGCCGAGAGGTCTGGCGCACCGTTGGGCTTTGTTTAAATCGGCTTATCGGCTCTGGCCTTTCTCATACTGAACCTGATGAAAAGGGGTGGTGAGTTCTATGTATATATGACCAAAGCGTAAACCAGGAGGTCTTAAAAATAACCAAATTTAAGGAGGAAAGGTGAAGAAGAGACTGACGCTGCCAATTGTAGTCATGTTGGCCCTGATTGTAGCGGTTGTTCCACTCCTCGGGGCATGCGGCCCAGAGGCACAGCCAGCGCAAACACTGAGAATAGGCGCGATGACGCCCGCCACCGGGCCGGTGGCGGACAAAGGCCTAGCGGGCAGGCACGGCATTGAGGATGCCGTCAAGTACATTAATACTGAGCTTGGCGGTGTTAAAGGGTATCAAATCGAACTGGTCTATCGCGACAGTGGCTACGATGCTACCAAGGTGGTCAACATTGTGAAGGAGTTCATGGACCAGGGCTGCTTGATATTCACAACACACTCGTCAACCGAGATGTCCTACGCCAAGGGGATTGCCAATGATGCCGAGTTTCCGGGTATGGCAACCTACACTTCTCCGGTAATCTACCGCCCGCCCCAGCATATCTACGGCCAGATGCCTGACTATGGGGACGACTGGGTGGCTTTCGCTACCTACTATATGGAGAATATCTGGAAGGGGACCGGCAAGCCTAAAATGGCCCTGCATCTTTTGAATAACCCGACTGGCCGCGGTGCGAAGGATGGGGCAACCGCCATGGCCGATGAACTGGGAATCGAGATTGTTGCTACTGAGGAGCATGCGGCCACGACCATCTCGGAGATGGAGAGTTTGGTTCGGGTTAAAGCCAAGAACCCGGACGTAATATTTATCTCCAGCACGCCGGCACCAACGGCAGTGATAATGAAGAATATGCGCGACCTGAAGATGTACCCCGGGGTCACTGTTGGCCTGGCCCACGCCAGCTTCACCAAGGCACTGATTGACCTGGCTGGCGCTGATGTTGTTGAGGGTGTCTACGGTGTCTTTCCGACGGCCACCTGGGACGATAATGTGGCTGGCCTGGCCAAGGCAAAGGAATATCTCCAGAAATATAACCAGCAAGACGCCGGGAACATGGACTACCTTTCGACCTGGGCCACAACTCTGGTTGTGGCTGAGATTCTGAAGAAGGCGATAGACAATGTGGGCTATGACAAGCTGGCCAAGGGTGATGTTGATGCCTGGCGTGCCGTCGAACAGTACGGCATTCAGAAACTCAGCGGCTACGATGTTCAGGGCCTGCAGGGTGCCGTCACTTACACGCCGGGTGATAACCGACTGGACAAGATGCTCAAGGTGTTCAAGATAACCAGCGGCAAGATAGGCGCGGTTACCGGCTGGATTGAGGCCCCGCTAATCAAATACGAAGACTTCTCTTGGTGGGGCAAGTAGTAAGGACTGGTGACCTATCCTCGGGTTCAGGTAAGGAAAAACTGGTGGAGGGGGCTAGACCCCCTCCACCAAAGTCCGCTTCGCTGGTGGGGGATAGAGTTGTCTTGGCGGGTGGAGTCGGTAAGTAATTTGAGAGATGGCCGCTATGCTTAAGCTGAATAATGTTGAGGTTGCTTATCTCAATGTTATCCGTGTCCTTCATGGTGTCTCACTCACCGTGGAGGATGGCTCCATTGTGGCCTTGCTCGGCGCTAATGGCGCGGGCAAAAGTACCAGCCTCAAGGCGATATCGGGCCTGCTCCATGTTGAAGAGGGAGAGGTCACCGATGGCAGCATCGAGTGGAACGGAGAGCGGATTGACCGGAAGAGCGCTGAGGAAATAAGTAAACTCGGTATCATCCAGGCGCTGGAAGGGCGGCGGGTCTTTGAACATCTGACCGCCGAGGAAAACCTGCTGGTTGGTGCTTATCAACGGCGCGACCGCCGTGCTGTCCGGCAGGACCTGGAGATGGTCTATGAATATTTCCCCAGACTCAAAACGTTGCGTCGTAATACTGCCGGCTATCTTTCGGGCGGCGAACAGCAAATGCTGGTCATCGGTCGGGCGATGATGGCTACCCCCAAGCTGATGATGCTTGACGAACCCTCACTGGGTCTGGCACCGCTTTTGGTCGAGGAAATATACAATATTATCCAGCGCTTCAACACCGAGCATAAAACATCAGTCCTGCTTGTCGAGCAAAATGTCAGAATTGCCCTGAGTATCGCCCACTACGGTTATGTTATGGAGAATGGCCGGGTGGTTCTGGATGGTACCGCCGATTTGCTTAAGAACAATGAGGATGTCAAGGAGTTCTACATGGGGCTATCGGCGGTGGGTACGAAGAAGAGCTACCGGGAAGTGAAACACTATAAGAGGCGGAAGCGATGGCTGTAATGGCGGGTAAAGGCGAGTTCTTCGACGAACTGGAGACAATGCCAGTGCCACAAAGGGAGAAGTACCTTAACCAGAAACTGGCTGAGGCAGTAAATCATGCCTATCAGCATGCGCCAGCGGCTAGGGAGATATTAGACTGCGCTAAAGTCAGCCCCTCGGAAATCCGCAAAATGAAAGACCTGGAAAGATTGCCCGTCACCCGGAAGACTGACCTCCTTGAGCGGCAGAAGAAACACCCGCCATATGGCGGTTTTCTGGCAATTCCGCCGGAGCAAGTGGAACGCGTCTTTATTTCACCTGGTCCAATCTACGAGCCAATTCAGCACTCCGGCATTAAGTGGTTCGCTAAGGCTTTCTGGGCCGCCGGCTTTAGAAAGGGAGACATCGTTGTCAATACCTTCACTTACCACATGTCACCCGCCGGTATTCTGTTTCATGAAGCCTTGCGCGACTGCGGAGCTACGGTGGTCGTCACCGGCACGGGTAATACCGACATTCAGATTCAGACCATGCGCGACCTCAAAGTCACCGGCTTTGTCGGCACGCCCACCTTTTTGATGACCCTGATTAAACGAGCGGAAGAGATGGGGCATAATGTCCGTCAGGACTTCGCTCTCAAGCGAGCCTGGTTTACCGGCGAGATGTTGCCACCTTCCCTGCGCCAGACCTTTGAGGAGGACTACCACATCAATACATCGCAGACTTACGCCGTGACTGAGCCCGGTGGTGCCATTGCCTACGAGTGCCATATAAAAAAGGGTATGCATCTGATGGACGACTATGTCCTGGAAATAGTTGACCCGGAGACGGGGAAACAACTGCGTCACGGTGAAATTGGTGAAATAGTCGTCACTCCGATTCATAACAAAGCCTGGGGACTCATCCGCTTTGGCACCGGTGATATGTCATCCTACACCATCGAGCCCTGCCCGTGTGGTCGGACTGCCCACCGCCTGATGGGTATCGTCGGACGCACCACGGACGCGGTGAAAGTGAGAGGGATGTTTGTGGTGGCCCGGCAGGCGGAAGCTACTATTATGAGCTTTGCCTCGGTCTCCCGATTTCAAATCGTGGTTGGCCGCCGGGAAAACCGTGATGAGGTGACTCTTAAACTGGAGCTACGCGGGGAAGCGGTGGATAAGGCCAAGCTGGCCGACGACTTGAACCAGAAATTTCAGGACACCTGCCGGGTGAAGATAGATAAAGTTGAATTCGTAAGCGGGGGGACTATTGCTGAGAACCAGCCCCGGATAATGGACTCAAGGAAGTGGGACTAGGCTTCCTTGCCGAGATAAGCGGCGATGACCTGCGGGTTAGTCCTGACTTCCTCAGGGGTGCCCTCAGCAATCTTGCGACCGAAATCAAGAACCACAATCCGGTCGGCCAA
>CAYGYD010000069.1:0-8053 GCA_964354005.1 uncultured Dehalococcoidales bacterium
CCTGGTCATAGGGGATAAAGCCGAGAAACTTGAAGCCAGGCAGACTGGAAACTAGGAAATCTTTATCTGATTGGCTTCTTATCTTGTTACCCACCACGGCTAGATTCTTCAAACCAAGCTCAGCAGCGAGCTGTTTGATGCTGAAGGCGGTTTCAATGCTGCGGCGCCCGGGCTCCACCACCACGATAAGGGCATCTACCGCTCCCGCCGTCCCTCGCCCCAGATGCTCAATGCCAGCTTCCATATCCAGGATAACCACCTCATCCCGTGCTAGCAGCAAGTGAGCGAGGAGAGTCTTGAGCAGGGCGTTCTCCGGACAGTAACAGCCACTCCCCCCCGGCTTGACATTGCCCATGCGCATCAGTCTGATTCCATCCAGGCGATGGGCATACTTTTCTGGTATATCGTCTACCTTGGGGTTTAATCTGAAGTAGGGGGCGGATTTGCCGGGCCGGGCACCCGTCCGCTCCTCAATGAGGTCGCTCATTTCCGATATGGGGGTAATCTTTTCCGGGTGGGGAAAACCGAGAGTGGCCGCAAGGTTAGCGTCCGGGTCGGCATCAATTGCAATGACAGCATAGCCAGATTCAGCGAATATCTTAGAAAGAAGAGCAGCCAATAAGGTCTTACCTACTCCACCTTTGCCACTTATCGCAATCTTCATTGAAATCTTGTCTGGCACAATTCGCACTGAGCTGCTGTGGAAAAACGCTCAGTTTTACCAAATACCCGCCTGGCGCTTAACCCAAAGTAGTATAGCTGATGCGAAATAAGAAGTCAAGTAAAAGAAACGGGGCAATCATCGTGCTAAATACCTATTTTATACCGCATAAAGGCTTAATTTGTAGAATGGCTGGCCGGTAAGAAAGAGGCCCCGAATTAAGTCACTCTACGGTGACACTCTTCGCCAGGTTCCGGGGATAATCTATGGGACAACCCCGCTCTTTGGCCACATAGTAGGCCAGTAGCTGGAGGGCCACCGTATTGACTACCGGTGAGAAGATGGGGTCAACATGTGGCACGGTGATAATTGTATCGACCAGCTCCTCGACTGCCTCATCCCCCTCTTCTGTCAGTGCCATCAGGGGCGACCCTCTGGCCTTGATTTCCTTGATAGTGGTCAGCATCGCCTCGTAAGTGCTATCCCGGGCCAGCAGGGAGATGACCGGCGTGTTGCCACCGAGCAAAGCGAAGGGGCCGTGTTTGGTTTCACCAGCGGCGTAGCCTTCAGCATGGATGTAGGATATCTCCTTTACCTTGAGTGCCCCTTCCAGAGCCACGGGGTAATTTATCCCCCGACCAATAAAAAAGGCATGCTCATACCTTGAGAGGTACTTGGCATATTCGGCAATCTGGGCTTCGTCATCCAGTACCTGCTGGACTTTGCTGGGCAACTGTCTGAGTTCCATAAGCAGGCTGGCTGACCTCCTTGGGTCGGCCTTGGAGTAAGAAATGGCCAGCCAGTATAGTACCATCAACTGGGCGATGAAACTCTTGGTGGCGGCCACGCTTATCTCCGGACCAGCTCGGGTGTAAATGGGCTGGTTGGCAATGCGGCTGGCGGTGCTATCCACAACATTAGTGATAGCCACCACCCAGCACCCCGCCTCCTTCAGTCGTTTCATCGCCTTCAGAGTATCCGCCGTCTCTCCCGATTGTGTAATGGCAATGGCCAGGGTTTTAGCCAAGGCCTGACTGTAATAGTTAAACTCCGAGGCCAGCTCGACCCGCACCGGGACTCGGAGGAATTCCTCGATAACATATTTACCGACCAGAGCCGCATGATAGGAAGTGCCACAGGCCAGCATGAGCATGGACTCAACGCCGAAGTCTCTGACCCTAGGAAGGTTGACTACCGGCTCGGTCGTGCGACTGTACTCTCCCAAGGTATCTCTTATCACCCGGGGTTGCTCATGAATCTCCTTGAGCATAAAGTGCTCGTAGCCACCCTTCTGTGCCTCTTCCACCGTCCAGAGAATCTTGTGTTTTTCCCTCTTGACCTCTGAGCCATTGCTTCTAATCTTGATGCCCTGCTGGGTAACAACTCCGATATCCCCGTCTTCAAGGTAGACAACTCTATTGGTATAGTCCAATAAAGCCGGGACATCGGAGGCAACAAAATTTCCCCGGTCACCTAAGCCAACGATTAGCGGGCTGTCCTTGCGGGCCACGACCAATTTTGGCTCACCGGCAGTCAGCACAATAATGGCATAGGAGCCTTCGATATCATGAAGAGCCGCCGCAACTGCCTTTTCCAGATTACCGGAATAGTACTTCTCAATAAGGTGGGGAATAACTTCAGTGTCTGTTTCGGAGATAAATTTGTGCCCCTCAGCAATTAGCCGGCGCTTCAATCCCTGGAAATTGGTGATGATGCCGTTATGCACCACGGCAATACTCTTGTGGCAGTCCAGATGGGGGTGGGCGTTGATTCGCGATGGACCACCGTGAGTGGCCCACCGGGTGTGACCGATGCCCACCACACCGTCAAAGCGTGGTGCCGTCTTGCTCAGTGCCTCTATTCTGACGGCATCCTTATACACCTCAATACCACCCACGGCTACAGCAATGCCACAGGAATCATAGCCGCGGTACTCCAGTTTCTTTAAACAATTGAAAAGTATAGGTTGAGCCTGTTTATCACCGATATAGCCAACTATGCCACACATTTCTAAAACACATGACTCCTATCCGGAATTCGGCCGCTCAGTGTCTTCATAGCCTGGACCTGGCTATAGTTGCCCACAATAGCGCCGGGTTGAGCTGCCACAGAGTGCCCCAGAGAACAACCTACGCCGAGCATGGCCCCCATATTCACCCGGTGGTATTCATCGTTAACCTTAATATCAGTTTCGCCACTGCAGGCAGTGAAATGACCCTTGATGACACAACCCTTGTCAATAACCGAGTCCTGGATTATGGAGATGGGGCCAATATTAACATCGTCACCGATAACGCTGTTGTCTATCGTGGTGAATGGAGAAACAACGACATTATCGCCAATGCTGGTTGCCGGCAAAATACACACATTGGGACCAATATCGCATTTCTCGCCGATGACTACCGGACCAACGATGTAAGAGTTAGACCGTACGACCGTCTCCTTGCCGATAGATACCAGCCCTTTGACAGAAACGCCGCTTTCAATGATACCACCCAGGTTGGCCGGGATGCGGTCAAGAACCGCCGCATTGAGGCTGATTATATCCCAGGGATGGGCCACATCCAGCCAGGTGCCATCCGTTTCCAAGGCGCGGAAAACATAGTCCCCGGCCAGCATCTTATTCACGACATCGGGGATATCTAGCTCGGTACCGATAAAATCAAAGACCTCTTTGGTCAGGGCATAAATGCCGGTGTTAATGGTGTCGCTCTTAGCTTCCTTGGGCTTTTCCACCATTTCCTTGATAAAATCATTCTCAACTGTCACTACCCCGTATCTGGTCGGTTTTTCTACCTTCTTCACCAGCACAGCATTTGGCTTTACAGTCACAAACTGGGCGATGGTCTCAGCGTCAATCAAATTATCACCCGGTAGAACTAGAAACTCGTTTCCTACCACGCTTTTGACTTGCGCCAGAGCATGAGCCGTGCCCAGTTGTCTCTCCTGTGTTATGTAAACTATATCGACCCCAAACTTCTCACCCGTACCCAGGTAATTGAAAATCTGCTCCTTCCGGTAACCGACCACGATGACAATCTGGCGGATGCCGTTTTGAGCCAGGGCCTCGACCACATACTGGAGTATGGGCTTACCGGCGATGCCCAGCATCACCTTGGGCTTGGTTACAGTAAAGGGCCGAAGCCTCTGCCCTTCACCGGCGGCCAAAATTACTGCTTGTTTCATTGTTCACACCTAAAATATTTTTGATTCTGGAGCAATAATGCCACTGACAAGAGCGCCGGGTCCAATATGGGTATTATTACCAATCATTGTGCCGATATTGATTGACACATTGATTCCAGTCTTAACCCCATCCCCGATAATTACCCCCAATTTCCGCTGTCCGGTATTATTGCCAGCCACCCAAATCTCCTTCTCGTCCAGCCGGAGGTTGGCAATCTTGGTGCCGGCACCCAAATTACAGTCTTCGCCGATGACACTATCCCCAACATAGTTATGGTGGGGTATTTTGGTGCCTTTCATAATTATAGAATTTTTCACCTCAACGGCGCTACCGATGTGGCAGTCATCGCCGATGGCCGTAAACGGCCGGATATAGCAATTGGGGCCAATATCGCAATTCTGCCCGATTGTTACCGGGCCGATGATATAGGAACCCGACCTGAGTACGGTCCCCCGCCCGATGAAAACCGCGCCTTTGATGACCACATTATCTTCAACTTGGCCAAGGTTCTCCGCTTTAATCCTGGACAGTATTGACTCATTAGCCGGCAATAGGTTCCAGGGGTAACTGAGGTCGAGCCAGTAGCCGATTTTCTGATGGGCCACTACCTGCCCCCGGTCTATCATTAACTGCAGAGAATCGGTTATCTCATATTCGCCCCTGGGGGATTTCGGGGTCTGGGCTATAGCCGGGAATATGGCCGCCGTGAAAAGATAGAGACCGGCGTTGGCCAGATTGGACGGTGGTTTGCCCACTTTTTCGTGGATACGGACTACCCGGTTCCCCTTAACCTCAACCAGACCCAAATCCTTCGTATCCCTAACCTCAATCACGCTCATTGTGGTCTTGTCTTTACTGGCCAGCCTCCTGATGTCTTTCTGATTGACAATAATGTCCCCGTTTATCATCAGGAAGTTACCTTCTACTAGTCCTTCAACCGCTCTCACCGCATCCGCTGTGCCCAGTTGTTTGTACTGGTTACAGTAACTGATGCTGACATCCCACTTCTCACCACCAGCAAAATAGTCGCGCACCTGCTCATCGTGGTAGCCCACAATAAATATGAACTCCCGGACGCCGGCTTCTCTGGCCTCAATTAGCAGATGCTCCAGAATGGGCTTATTGGCAATGGGTAGCATCACCTTGGGCCGGGTGTAGGTGAGGGGGCGCATCCGATTGCCTTCGCCGGCGGCGAGGATGACTGCCTTCAACTCTCTGCCTCCTTATTGGCTTTCATGCTTCCCATGATAGCCCTGACGCTGCTATCATAAAGCTGGCGCGCACGCGACTCGGTTTTGGCTTCAGCAGTTATTCTTATCTTCGGTTCCGTACCGGAGACTCTTACCAGTAGCCAGCCATCAGCAAAAACGAGTTTCAGGCCATCAATATCAACTACGGACACGGGCTTCAAAGCCATAAGTCTCTTGTTCAAGTCAGATATTGTTACTCCCCTGTTGGGCAGGCTACCACGAAGAATTGGATATCGGGGTATACTATCAACCAGTGCTGACAGCGTTTGCTGACTGGCCAAGGCGGCTATCTCAGCCGCAGCATAAATGCCATCCGGACACAACGAGTTATTGGGGAAGACCCAGCTTCCTGATGGCTCGCCGCCGAAGTCACCGCTCTCTTTCAGTTGCTCCGAGACATAGGTATCCCCCACCTTGGTCCGAGTAACACGGAAGCCCATTTCCTCAATCACCATTGAGGCGTCAATGGTAGTGACCACCTCTTTCGCCTTCATCTGCTGGGCAAAAAGTACCAGCAGTGTGTCTCCGGGGATAAAGTGTCCCCGGTCATCCACAGCCATCATTCGGTCAGCATCGCCATCGTGGGCAATGCCAATGCCACCCGTTTCTTTGACGGCTCGTATTAAGTCGCCCAGATTTTCCTCGGTTGGCTCAATGGCATGGGGGAAAAAACCGCTGGGGTAGCAGTTGCGCGCGACCATTTCGCAACCCAACCTCCCTAATAAATAAGGAGTGATGACTGAGGCGGCACCACAGCCACAGTCCAGCACTACCTTCAGCTTCAGTTTGTCCGGGAAATTTTGCACTATGTGTTCAATATGCTGACCAATGGCTCCGTCATGATTGCCGCTACTCTTAAACTCGCCCCACGGGGCGGTTGGCAGGGAGTCGCCGAGAATCATCTCTTCTATCTGCCTCTGCTGTTGCGAGCCAAAGCTGGAACCATCGGGGTTGAAAAGCTTCATACCGTTGTATTCTGGTGGATTATGTGAAGCGGTGACCATTGCCCCCGCCTGAAAATCCCTCGTGGCGAGAGCCAGGGTTGGCGTTGGCAGGGCTCCGGCATCGCAACACTCAGCCCCGGCCGACAGCAGCCCAGAGATTAAGGCATGTTTTAAGGCATTGCTCGAAGTCCGGGTGTCCGCGCCCACCACCACACTCTTGTAAACCTGCCCCACGGCCAGCCCCGTCTTCAGGGCAATTTCCAGCAGGCTGCGGTCAGCGACCCTCCGTATACCCGAGGTACCAAACAATCCCATGGTTGGGTTGATTTTAATCCCAGCGGTGTCTGGTGTCAACAGAACCAAAAAAAATCTTTTGACTAGGCCGATAAAACCCGCCTACCCCCTTTGACCGCAGGCAGGTTGGGTGATAAAATTACAGTAAGGTATTGTTAGTGGTCACAAGGAGGACTAGCCATGTCAGGGCACTCTAAGTGGTCGTCAATCAAGCACCAGAAAGGGGTAGCTGACGCCAAGCGAGGGCAGCTTTTCACCAAACTGGCCCGGGAGATTATCATCGCGGTGCGTCAGGGAGGCAGCAGCCCCGAGGCTAACTACCGGCTGCGTTTAGTCATCCAGAAGGCCCGTGATAGCAATATGCCTTACGATAACATCGACAGGGCTATTAAGAAAGGGAGCGGCGGGACAGAAGGCGGCGGCCTGGTCGAGATGACCCTGGAAGGATATGGGCCTGGCGGAGCGGCGGTTCTGGTGCAAGCCCTGTCCGACAGCCGCAACCGAACAGTTCAGGATGTCCGTAACTTATTCTCGCGGGCCGGCGGCAACCTCAGTGAAAGTGGCAGCGTCGCCTGGCTCTTTGAGCCGAGCGGTATAATTACTGTCAAGACCGATGGTTTGGACACTGAGAACCTGGCCCTGCAGGCCATTGACGCTGGTGCCGAGGACGTTAAAGTAGAAACGGGCTATATCGAGATTTACACCAAGCCCGATAAACTTGAAGCCGTGAGGAAAGCGCTGGAGCAGAAAAACATACCTATCGAGTCATCGCAACTGTCCATGCTCTCCAAAACAATGATTACCCTTGACGAAAAGGCATCACTGCAGACGCTGAAGCTACTGGACAAACTGGAAGAATTAGACGAAGTCCAACATGTGACCACCAATGCTGACTTCCCCGAACATATTCTGGAGAAGTATCAAGCGGGCATCCTGGTATGAGGATTTTGGGTATTGACCCGGGCACCATAGTGATGGGCTATGGGGTGATTGAGAGTGCGGATGAGACGGTAATCGTGCTTGACTATGGTGCTCTAAGGACATCAGCGCGCTCCCCGATCGGGGAGCGCTTAAGTTATCTCTATAAGGAGCTTGTCAAAATCATTGCCCGCTATCACCCCGAAGTCCTGGCTATTGAACAACCCTTTATCAGCAAGAATGTCAGGTCGGCACTGGCCATTGGTCGGTCTCAGGCGGTGGCCATCCTGGCCGCGGCCAACAAGGGCATCCCGGCCTACGAATACACCCCGGCCCAAGTCAAGCAGAGGGTGGCCAACTACGGTGCCAGTTCCAAAGAGCAGATTCAGGAGATGGTGCGACTTCAGCTCGGACTATCTCAGGTTCCCCAGCCGGACGATGCAGCGGATGCCCTGGCTGTTGCCCTATGCCATATCGCCGAGATTCAGGTCAGTCAACTGTTAGCTAAGCAAAAGTGAAACAAAATGATTGCCAGTCTTCACGGCCGATTAGAATCCATTAGTGACGATTGGGCCATTATCAATGTCAGCGGCATCGGCTTTCAGGTGCACATGCCGACTTCTACTCTGAGCACCTTCGGCTCTCGTGGCCAGGAGGTGCATATCTATACCCACCTTCACCTGAGAGAAGACAATGTCACTCTCTATGGTTTTGCCTCACCGGAGGAGCTGGGACTTTTTGAAATACTGATTGGGGTCTCCGGGATTGGCCCCAAGCTGGCACTGAGTATGCTTTCCGC
>CAYGYD010000070.1:0-7860 GCA_964354005.1 uncultured Dehalococcoidales bacterium
CCAGACCTTTAGATTCGTCGATGGCTCGTTTACCACCGGTGACGAAGATTTTCTCACCATTGAGCACCCAGAAATCGCCGTCGCGCACGGCGGTGGTGGTGATGGCCGAGGTGTCGGAACCACAGCCCGGCTCGGTCATGGCCATGGCGCCCCACTTAGGTTCACCTTCATTGAAACGAGGGAGGAAACGCATCATCTGCTCTGGCGTGCCGGAAGCCATGATGGCCGCCCCACCCAGACTGGAGCCCGGGTTGGTTAGCATCAGGCCAGCATCACCCCAGCACATCTCTTCAACCCTGAGTGCGGAAGCAATCCCCATACCGAGCATTCCCCCCATCTCGTCCCGCCGCTCCCAAAGCCGATTGATGAAGTCGGTAGGACTCTCATGCTCATGCTCGTCATAGTAGCGGGAAATAGGGCGAACTACTTCCTCAGCTTCTTTGTGGGCAGACTTGACGGCAGCTTCTTCTTCTGGAGAGAGACTGAAATCAATCATCAGGCAACACCTCCCTTTATACGATGGCCATGCCATCAAAGGTGATGAAACCGCGCCCATTCCTGAAATACAGTTCCACCGGATGGTCGCGAATGTAACCATGCCCGCCGAGAATCTGGACAGCGCGGTCGGTCACGGTCAGTACCATATCATCGGCATACATCTTGGTCAGGGCAGCTTCTTTGGTGGCGTCTTCCTTACGGTCAAGCTTCCAGGCGGCTTCCCAGGTCATCATTCTAGTGGCGTCAACCTCAATGGCCATCTCAGCCAGCATAAAGGCGATGGCCTGGCGAGAGGCAATGGGTTCACCAAAGGCCACGCGGGTCTTGGCGTATTCCCGTGAGTAATCATAGGCCGCTTTGGCCACACCGATGGCCAAGGCCGAGAGAGCCACCCGCGAGCGGTTCAGAATCGCATTGAAATCGCACCCCTTAGCGCCGCCGAGGCGATTCTCTTTGGGTACGCGGCAGTTGTTAAGAGTGACCTCGTAGGTGGCCAGGGCTTTGATGCCCATATTTTTTTCTCGTTCGCCGACCTCCAGACCGCGGGTGCCCGGCTCAACGATGAAAGCCTGGTTCCGGCCGTTTTCCGCGGCAAAGACTAAGAGCGGATTAGCACCAGCGGCCAGCGGGACAAGACACTTCTTACCATTAAGGACATAACTATTGCCGTCAAGGCGGGCGGTAGTGGTTAGAGAGAAGGGGTCGTAATTGAAGCGGGGCTCAACGAGGGCGGCGGTACCGGTCTGAAACTTCGTTGAGCAGAAGGTGGGCAGGTATCTGGCCTTTTGCTCGGGGGTGCCCATCTCCACAATGGGGTAGACCACCAGGAAGGGGCAGAGGATATGCATTGCCATGGAGAGGTCGCCCCAGGCCAATTCTTCAGCCAGGAGAGAACCGGTCACCGCCGAGTGTGCTTCGCCCAAGCCGCCGTGTTCGGTGGGAATACAACTAGAGATGAAGCCCATTTCCCAGGCCATGTTAATGATGCGTTCCGGAATTTCGCCATTTTCATCACATTCCCGATAGACCTTCCGCATCTCATCATTGGCGAACTGCTTGACCATGTTGACAATCATTTGTTGTTCTTCGCTGGGGCTAAAAGAAATCATGGTTTCCTCCCTTCAGTGCCAATCTCGGAGGTCTCAATGCTGGCAATCCATCGTCTAATGTAACATGCCCCAGGCATTTTCGTCAACTGTGTGTTAATGTTCTACAATTTTGTCAACTGTGGGTACTTGAGATTGTTTACCAACCTATCCTCCTGCCCCCTTCCCTTACCAAGGGAAGGGGGTGGAAAATTAAGGAGAGGCTTTGCCTCTCTAACTCTCCGTCGGTTTCCACCACAGCCGGGGAACCCAAGAGGGTCGGCACATTTCCAAACTTACCAAAGGGGTGTTTAAGAGGGGCTTACGCCCCTCTTCTGAAAAATGTCTTCCCCCTCTCCTAGAAGGAGAGGGGGATTAAAGGGGGTGAGGTCAAATAAATCTAGTCACAGCCGGACGACGGTGGCGCCATCGCCGCCTTCCCCCCGCTCACCGGGGCGGAAGGATTTGACCAGGGGGTGAGAGGTCAAAAGCTCCCGGACAATCTTGCGCACGGTACCGGTGCCCAGGCCATGAATGATACACACCTCACTCAGGCTGGCTAGAGAAGCACTGTTCAGGTAACTATCCAGCATCGGCTCTATCTCGTCGGCCCGCTTGCCGCGCAGGTCGAGTTCCCGCGGTACGGTGCGCTGACTTATTTCTTTGGTTACCGGAGCAAACACTGGCCTAGTTTTACCAGAGGAAACGGTGACCTTTTCCACGTTATCCAGGCTGAGGGTAAGCTTAGCCCGACCGGCCTGTACTTCAATCTGTCCCGTTTCCGTGAAAACCGAGAGTACGGTTGCCGGTAGATTGGCCTCTTTGAGTAAGACGGTATCGCCGATATTAATGACGCTTTCATCCGCCGTTTTGCCAGTGGCGGTGCCCTCGGTCTTCGTCTGCCAGACCTCACTCTTGAGTCGCTCCTGCATTTCGGCCAGGGCTTTCTTGGCGTGTTCAATGCCTTCCCGTGTTTTTTCCCGGCGCAATTCAGCTATTGCCTGGCGGATTTCCTTCTGTAAATCGGCCGCCTCAAGGACAATCCGGTCTCGTGTCTCCTGAAGGATTTGACGCTCCTCGGCCTTCAGCGATTTCAATCGGTTTTCCAGCTCAAGGTTTCGCCGTTCGGCTTCCTCTCCTTCCTTTTCCAGTTGCTGGCGGATGGCCAGGAGTTTTTGCCTTTCATCAGTCAAGTCAGCCAGCAGGGTTTCCAGTTGCTGCGTGCCTTTAGACAGCATCTCCCGGGCACTACTAATAATGTCAGCGGGTAAGCCGAGATGAGCCGCAATGGCTAGGGCATTACTGCCGCCCGGGATACCTACTGTAAGATGATAGGTTGGCATCCGGGTCGCCGGGTCGAAGTCAAGCGATGCATTCTCCAGTCCGGGGGTGATGTGAGCGAAGGCTTTGAGGTCATCGTAATGGGTGGTGGCCACCGTCATGATGCGCCGGGACAACAAATAAAGCAGGATAGAGCGAGCCAGTGCTGAACCCTCAGCCGGGTCAGTGCTCGTGCCCAGCTCATCCAGAAGCACCAGGCTCATTTTTGTGGCGTGGTTAATGATGCGGACGATATTGCCCATGTGCCAGCTAAAGGTGGAGAGTGTTCGCTCAATGCTCTGTTCATCACCGATATCGGCAAATATATCGTCAAAGACGGGGACAACGCTTTCGGCGGAGGCGGGGATGGGCAGGCCGGCCTGCGTCATTAAACTCAGCAAGCCAATTGTCTTCAGGGCGACAGTCTTGCCGCCCATGTTGGGCCCGGTAATCAGCAGGATGGAGAAGTCACGACCCATCTCGACGGAAAGCGGCACCGCCCTCTCGCCCAGCAGGGGGTGCCGGGCCTCAACCAGCTTGATTATGCCAGTGCCATCATTGCCAAAGCTGGTGAGTACGGGTTCAACCGCCCTCGCTTTGTAAGCGTATCTGGCTTTAGCCAGGGCCAGGTCTAGCTCGGCAATCAGGGCAATATTCCGGACAATCTCTGACTCCTGGGCACCTACCTTAAGGCTCAAGTCCCGCAGAATTCTCTCAACCTCATGTTTTTCTTCCATCACCAGCTCACGAAGCTCGTTGCCCAGTTCCAGGGTTGCCCAGGGCTCGATATAAAGAGTGGCACCGGTGTTGGAGACATCATGCACGATGCCTTTGATTTCCTTGCGGTGCTCCATCTTTATCGGGATGACATACCGGCCTTCCCGCTCAGTAACAATTGGCTCCTGGATTATTCTTGCCCCTCTGGACGATTTGATAATGCCGTCCAGGCGGATTAGCAGGTGCTCCCGTGCTCTCTTGAGTCGCTGTCTTATTGTAGACAGCTTTGGAGAAGCTGAGTCCAGCAATTCAGCGGCCGGCGTGAGGCAATTACTAATATCCTTTTCCAGTTGGGGCATTTCGGTGATACCGCTGGCGATGTCCCAGAGCCGGGGGAATCCCTTTGACTGCCGACTGAGGCTGCGGCGTAACTGGTGGCTGGCAGTCAGGGTCTGCTGGACTCCCACCAGGGTTAACGGCTCAAGGATTTTGCCCAGTGCGGCCATTCTGACAGCTTCACGAACATCAAGAACGCCGCCGATGGAAAAACCGGGCTCTTCGGCCAGGAGACGGCGCGCCTCGGCCGACTGCAGCAATAGCCGGGAGATTCGGTCGTAATCGAAGAGCGGTTCGAGGCTAAGGGCTAGCTCCCGGCTGGCAGAGAATGAAGTGAACCCAGCCAGTATCTCTCTTATCCGGTGGAACTCCAGCATTTCCAGGCTTTTACCATCCACGACCGCCATCCTCTCTTCACTTGCCAGTATATTGTATCATTTTAGCCAGTACAATCTGAAACCCCACTTTTTAGAACAGCAAGAGCCTATCTCTTGAGTTACTGTGGTTTCTCTTTGTCAAGTAAACAAAATGAGATTCTTAAAAAGCCCCATCCCCTTTATGTGGGGTTCTTACAGGCTTTGCCCCTCTTAAACGCCCCCTTGGAGTATCACCTCGAATGAAGAGGTGCATTTTATCAAGTTATTAGAATAGCCCCCTGAAAGACCCACCCAACTGGGTGTCTAAGAGGGGGTGAGGTCAAGTTGAAGAAATTATCATTATCTGGTAACTCATTGACGGGTGCTGTCAGATATACTAAACTTATTTCATACAGTGCCAACAGGGTAAGAGCAAGCAACATAAAGGAAGGAAGGAAGGGATAGATGTACCGGAAAATCATTGCTCCGCTAGATGGTTCCAAGTTAGCTGAGTGCGCCCTACCCCATCTGGAGGAACTGGCCAAAGCCCTGAAGCCCGAGGAGGTAGTCCTCATCAGTGTCACCGAGCGCATCGCTGGCCGGACGCGCGCCCCGGAGATGGGTGAATTGGCTCGTGCCTCAAGTGTTGCTCCCGTACCGGTAGAGGTGGGCAAGCTGCAGAGGCAGGCGGAGAGATACCTCGAACGGATAGCCCGGCGAATGGAGAGTAAGGGGATTAAGGCACGCACCGAGGTGCTCCTGGGCAGCCCGGCGGAAGAAATCGTCCACTACGCCGAAGAGAACGCCGTTGACCTCATCGTTATGGCCAGCCATGGTCGGTCGGGGCCGAGTCGGTGGGCCTTTGGCAGCGTGGCGGACAAAGTCTTCCGCGCCAGCTGCGTACCAGTCCTGATGATTCGGGCCCCGGGGTGTGTCCCGAGCGTTTAACCAGGGCAAGCGTTTCCCCAAGAGCACGGCCTCCGGTAGTAGCCGATGGCCTCAACCTCGATTCTTTTTGTCCGGGGAGCATAAGTGAAACCAGTCGAGATAGTGGTCTACTTTGACTACCTCTGACCGTGGTGCTATGTGGCGGCAGTTCGTCTGCAGAGAGTGAAAGAGGAGTACGGGGACAAGCTGAGCTTTAGCTGGCGGAGCTACCCACTACTCTTGGGCGATAAGCTTGAGGGAGGTTTTACGCCGCGACACGCTGACGCCTGGCACCGAGCGCATCTGGAAGAGAAGAGCCTCAGTTTCCGGCCCTGGGGAGCTGGCCAGCCTTATCCCACCTCCAGCCTGCCCGCCTTAATTGCCAGCAAATGCGCCGAGCGACAGGGGGAGCCACCGTTTGCCCGTTTTCATGCAGCACTTTTCTGTGCCTTCTTTGGGGAATGCCGGAATATCAGCGACCGCGAAGTCTTATTTGACCTGGCTAAAGAGTTGGGGCTTGATATGGAGAAATTCAGGCATGATTTTGACCAAGGTTCGCTCGAGGACGAGGTGATGGCGGAGTTTGAGGAGGGGCGAAGTCAATACACCGGCTGGGGTGTGCCTCTGGCAATAATCGGGGACCGCTATCCGGTGGTCGGTGCGGCCCCGATGGCCATGTACCGTCGGGGAATCGACCTCTGCCTGGCCAAATCGACCGACTAAGGCCCGGGCCACTTCCATCTCATACCAAGAAGTCTCCGGAGGTATCACGGCAGTCTGAATTTCACGCTCGGTGCACCTGTTTGGCCTTGGCCAGGAATTCATCCAGCCTCTTCTTGATGGCTATTTTGTCGAACTTGCCCACGCTGGTCTTGGGTATCTCATCAACGAAGGCAACGAAGTCGGGCAGCATCCATTTGGTCATCTTGCCTTTGTCGATACCCTCGGTTTCCAGGAATTTGAGTACATCAGCCTCTTTTTGCGTAGCGCCCGGCACAAGCTTGACGAGGGCCATCGGTCTCTCGCCCCATTTTTCATCGGGCACGCCAACATAGGTGGCTTCCAGAACAAAGTCGGCGGTGGCCGTCAGATTCTCTAAGAGAACGGTGGGCACCATCTCGGCGCCGCTTCTGATAACATCAGTGATTCTATCAACGATGGTGATGTAGCCCTCCGGGTCAACTTTGGCGGCGTCCCCGGTGTGGAACCAGCCGTCCCGCCAGGCAGTGGCGGTTTTCTCCGGGTCATTAAAGTATTCGCCCATAATCCATGGTCCCCTGATAACTATCTCACCAACCGTTTCGTTGTCCTGGGGCACCGGCTTACCGTGCTCATCAATGACTCTGACTTCAAGGCCGGCCGATGGCAGCCCGGTCTTAACCCGGAGCTCATCAATCTTGTTCTTGGGCCAGTCCAGCATTGTTTTTTTGATGAAGGCACCGACACCGCCGGCCAGTGTTTCCGTCATGCCATAACCTGAGGTGGCGGTGAAGCCGGGAATCATCTTCTCCGCCTTGGTTTTCAAGCCCAGGGGCAGGGCGCCCCCACCAACACCGATATTTATCAGACTGCTCATGTCGTACTTCTTCACGTCTTTAAACTCAAGGAGCATGGCCAGCATCGTCGGCACCACGCCAGCGTTGGTTACCCTCTCTGTCTGGACCAGCTCGCAGAAGCTTTCTGGGCTGAACCGGCCGGGAAAGACGATCTTGGTAGCGGAGAAAACATGAGAGAAGGGTACGCCCCAGCCGTGAATGTGATAGAGCGGGGTATTGACCAGATTAACCGCGTTCTCCCCGAGTCGGGGTACGGCACCTTCCGCCGTGGGTCTTACGGCCAAGCCGCCGATGGCCAGAGCGTGCAGGGTACGGAGATATATCTGCCGGTGGGTGAACATCACACCTTTGGGCAGGCCGGTGGTGCCGGTGGTGTAATAGAGAGTAGCGTAGGTATCCTCATCAAGATACGGCCAATCAAAGGTGGCCGGTTGTTCTTTCAAAAGCGCTTCGTATTCATACAGGGGTTCAATTTTGGTCTTGGGCAGTCCCGGCTTATCGGACATATAGACGAATTTCTCAACGGTGGTTTTTATTCGGTCGTACATTCTTTCCAGTAAGGGCAGGACGGAATCATCAAAGAAAATGATTTTATCTTTGGCGTGGTTTATGGTGTATACCATGTGGTCGAGGGAAAGCCTGATGTTAATCGGGTGCTTGACGGCGCCAAAACACGGCACGGCGTAACACAGTTCCAGGTGGCGGTGATGGTTAAGTGCCATGCTGGCGATGCGGTCGCCCGGCTGTCCGGACTTAGCCGGTTTCACTCCCAAGGCTTTGAGAGCATTAGCCAGGCGACAGGTGCGCTCATACCACTGGCGCCAGGTAAATCTGAAATACTCGCCAGCGTCATTCCGGTAGACAATACCGATTTCATTGGGGTATAGCCCTACCGGCCTTTGCATTAGGGTTTTGATAAGTAGCGGGTAGCGTGTGTTGAACTCGGGATAAGCCCTACCTTCCATCGTCTTTCGTTTCCTCTCTTTCTGTGTTGGTATCCCTATCTGCGGTGCGGCATTGGGTAAAATTGTGGCATATGTTATCCCTGGCTGTCAAACCACCTTA
>CAYGYD010000071.1:0-7800 GCA_964354005.1 uncultured Dehalococcoidales bacterium
CGGTTCTACCTATTGATACCACAGCTCCATTCTTGCCGAACGAATGTATGAAGACGGCTAGGACGGCTGGGAAGCGCAAAAACGAACCATCTGGTATTACCACTCTTCCAATATCCCGTGGAATACCTACTTGCACGCTGCCATAACGTATTGGGTAACCAGCGGGCGTAACTGGGATTCTGGGTCAGGGCCGTAAATACTCGCGGTGAAAACGATTACCAGGTCACGGTCAGGAACAACATATATCCTCTGACCATAGATTCCAGCCGCGTAGTAGAATTCGTCTAACGGGTATGTCCACCAACTCTCATATCCATAACCGCTGGATGCCGAGAAGAAGTGGTGAGTTTTAACCGACTCAGCCAGAAAATCTGCCGGCACAATCTGTTTGCCATCCCACTTGCCGTTGTGCAGATACAGAAGACCAAACTTTGCCATGTCGCGAGGCGTCAAAGACAGCCCCCCTGCTCCATCATAAATGCCATTGCGGTCACGATTCCAGTTCAGCTCGGATATCCCGAGTGGGTCAAACAGGTACTTCCGTGCAAAATCAAGGGTGTTGTCCTTAGTGGTTTTAGTCAGGATGGCCGATAGCAGATATGAATATCCACCATTGTAGTTCCATATCACCCCGGGGTCGCTTGCCATCGGCCGGTCAAGAACATACTGGACAGTATCGCTACTGTAAAGCGCCTTAATCCAGTCATTTCGCGGGTCTGTGTAAGGGTACCTCCACTCATCCCACTCCATACCTCCGGTCATGGCCAATAGGTGCTCAAGCGTGATGCTCTTTTTGCGGGAGTCCAGGTTCTGGATGATCCTATCAGAGAAGTAATCCAGCACCTTATGCTGTAGGCTGTCTATGAAGCCTTCTTTAACTGCGATGCCGATGAGCGCACCCATGACACTCTTTGTGCAGGAGTAGATTGGATGTATTATGTCCTTGTCATCCAGAAGTCCCGGGTATTTCTCGAACACGATGTACCCATGGCGGACTGTCAGTACGGAATCGATGGCTAGGTTCTGCTCAGTAATGGAAATCATCATTTCATCCAGTTTCTTTGAATCCATGCCTTGCTTTTCAGGCGTCGAGGTCTGCCAGCCCGTGGTGGGCCAGGGGTATGCCGGTTCTTTTGGTGTCTGCGTCGGACTTGGACTAGGTGTAATAGTGGAGACGGGCGGGGTTGTGGGTTCTGTTGGTGTCACCGTCGGACTTGGGCTGGGTTCAATAGCCGAAATGGGTGGGGGGATTGCTGTACCGCCGCACCCGACAGCCAGGGACAGAATTACCAAGGCGACTAAGGCGCTAATTAGCTTCTTCATTGTCTTACCTCACAGTTCATATAATCTGTCCACCCGCAATTATCACGGCTCTCAACAGAAAACCACCCAATATTATGCAGATTGAGGATATTACCATGGCACGCCCGACCGTTCTTGCCTTAATGGGCGGGCTCCTGTCCATTGCTGATGCGGTCAAGACAGAAGGTACACTTCCGAGCAGTTCCGGTTTGTTCATCCCGGTGAGGAACGCCGAAGGGACAAGCCTGCGCACAGTAACCACCTCAGTATCACTGTTCCTCATCACGCGCTATCCTCCAACTTAAGCAAACCCACCGCCAAATATTTCAAATCCATCGGAGGGCAAAGCAAAGTTACCAGTTCATCGTTATTCAAGATAATGGTGAGGGGAAATTCTCGGGCAAGTACCCCCCGAGGCTACTTCTGTTTTACCTTTATTACCATTATATAAAGGCAACAGTCCAGCGTAAAGACTGCATGACTAATGACCATCGGTGGCAACACTATCCTGCCAAGGAAGATTTGGTCTTCACCAGGCTTGACGGGGTGAGGACTGTGCATTAGTATACTGAGTAAAGGTCAAATTGCTTGAAAGCCATTCAAGCATCACTGATTTATAGTGTTTCAATTGGAGGGTCTCAAGAGACGGAAGATAGATAAGAGCGCCAAGAAAGAACAAGCAATTAATGGAAGAAGATAAGGAAGATTCCAAGAGCATAAGTAGAAGGCAGTTTATCATCGGGGCAGGTACGGTGGTTGTCGTTGGTGCTGTCGCTGGCCTCGCCGCCTGTGTTCCGTCCGCAAAGAAAGACGAATCACAATCACCAGCACCAACATCACTTACGCCCACGCCCACGCCTACATCAGCACCAACACAGGCTCAGATGTCCGGTGTCATCATGCATGACGCAACAGTGTGCGCCGGCTGTGGGGTATGTGGAATGATGTGTTCTCTATATCACGAGGGGGAGGTAGGTCCGGCACTGTCCAGGTCGGAAATAGTCAGAGACCCTTTTGTAGCTAGTTATATTTTCAATGTGTGCCAGCAGTGTCGTTCTCCCAGTTGCTATTTTGCCTGCCCATTAAGAGATACAGCTCTGTGCGTCGATGAGGTAACGGGAGTCAAGTATGTTAACGAAGACAAGTGTGACGGGTGTGGGAAATGCATTAAGGCCTGTCCATTTGACCCACCAAGAATAAAACTGCACCCGGAAAAGAAGGTTGCTCTCAACTGCAATCTATGCAAGGGTAGAGAAAGCGGACCAATATGTGTCGAATACTGTGGGATGCGTGCATTGACACTTGTGGCGGGTTCTGAGAGAGGCTGAAGATGGAAAAAGCGTATGGCTGGACCGGAACAATCCTATGGGTTGACCTTAGTAACGGAAAGATTACCAAGGTACCCACATCAGATTTCGAACCAGACAAATTTATTGGTGGGGTAGGATTAAACACCAAGATATTCTGGGAACTGGGAAGCCCGAAAGTGGACGCATTTCATCCCGATAGTCCTCTTCTAATCTCAATCGGTCCGCTTACAGGTGCTGGTGGGCCGTTCAATCGAGCAGAAGTCTGTGGTATAGCGCCTCAATCTTATCCCGAGGAGCTCTTTGCCTACTCAGGATTTGGAGGGAAACTCCCCTCAGAACTCAAGTACGCCGGGTACGATGGTATCGTCATCCTCGGAAAGGCAGACAAACCGGTTTACCTTTTGATAAACGATGATAATGTGGAGATAAAGGATGCCAAGTCACTATGGGGTGTAGATACCCTGGAGACACAGAAAGCACTGATAAGTAATCATCCTAAAGCTTCAGTGCTGACAATAGGCCCGGCTGGAGAAAATCTTTGCCGCATTGCCATAATCTTAAACGAGACTGCCAGTGCGGCTGGCCAGGGTGGCTATGGAGCCGTTATGGGTTCCAAGAACCTGAAAGCTATTGTTGTCAGGGGAACTGGTACCTTGAAGATTGCGAAACCTGACCGTTTTCTGGAACTCATCAGTGAGAGGAAGGCAGCCGGCGAATGGCTGACAGGAGCAGCCCAATCCTGGGGAAGGTATCCCTTGTGTGGCGAGCCTATCAAGACAGACATGCGGAGTAAGTATCTAAAGAGATTCGCCGGCTGTCACGGATGCCCCTACCAGTGCATGGGATTCTACGATATGCCGGGCATAGGCAAAGGTGCCCAGATGTGCGTCGAAGCGTGGTATGAGTACTTCAGCAAAGGTAGCTCCGAAGGTTACTGGGAAGGAAATATACTGTCGCAGAAGTTGGGCATCAATAACTATGAGCTACTCGGAATAATGTCATTCATAACCGCCAGCGTTGGGCATGGAATTCTGAAGAAGGAGGACTTGGGCCTAACATCCATTCCACAGATAGATAATTTGTCAGACCCGGAGTATGGCGGACAGAAAGCACATCACGAATTCCTGACAACGCTATTGAACGGAATTGCTGAAGGGCGAAGCCCCTTGTCTCAGGGCGTGGCCAGAGCCGCCAAACAGTTTGGTTCGAGAGCAGTGAGCACGTATGAAGGCCTTTTCCCGGCCAGAGGCTATACAGCCCATCATATAGAATGTGTGGGAGCCGCGCTACACTGGGCCACTGACACGAGAGACCCGTATAATTCCTGCCATGACTACACGTCTGTTTTCGGTCCATATCCAGGCATAGCTGCCCACTTTGGTGTAACCGGCGGTGATATCGGCGCATCGTGGAAGAAAAATGTGTATGAGCGAACAGAATATCAGACCGTCTGGGTACAGAATCAGCAGAGTCTGAAAAATTCCTTGCCCATGTGCGAATATGCAAGCCTACCAAGCCAATTCTATCATCCGCCCGACATGGATATAAGAATCTTCGAAAGCCGAGTGCTATCGGCAATTACAGGAATTGATATTAGTGTTGAGAGACTATGGGAGGCGGGTGAAAGAATCTGGAACCTGCGTAGAGCAGTAATGGTGTTGAGAGAAAACCGCCGAAGGGAAGATGATACACTTAGCCACGTTTGGTTTGAGCAGGCAGTCGGCGGGGCTGAATCATTAGCTGGGCCGCTAGATAGAACACTGTGGGAAGCACTTAAAGACAGGTATTACACACTACGGGGTTGGGATGTCAAAAATGGCTGGCCTACCAGGGCTAAACTGGAGGCGCTTGGCCTGAAGAACGTGGCCGACAAACTCCAAGCTGCTGGCAAACTGGGTTAGCGTAACCGGTTATGTAAGCTCGTTGAAAGTGTATAATGTCGCTGCGACTCGAACACTTCGGTTGCCATGGCATGTAGTAAGAATAGGAGCATGGCACTCTTAGCCAGAGAGTCCAATTAGCGGAAGCTATTGATAGCCAACAGCTTCGGAGAGGGGGGAAAAGATTGTGGAATAGAGGGCTGGAAAGGGGCGAAGCCTCTTTAGAAAAATCTCTGTTGCTGAGGGAAATTTCGCCTCTGGCCGGTCAACCGGCTTTCTGGAAGTAGTAGCCCACGCCGGGTTCGGTGATGATGTAGCGGGGGTTGGCGGGGTCAGGCTCAATCTTCTGGCGCAGGTGGGCAACATATATGCGCACATAGTCCAGGTCATCACCGTATTCCCAGCCCCAGACCTTTTCCAGAATCTGCTTATGGACGAGAATACGGCCAGCATTTTGCACCAGGAGAGCGAGCAGGCGGAACTCCCGCGGGGTTAGTCTGACCCGCTCGCCTCTAACCGTAACCCTATGCTCAGCCACATCTACAACGAGGAAGCCATCAGCGTAGGCCACCTCCTTCCTGGTCCCGGCGGAAGAATTAAGCTCAACGCGGCGCAAAACCGCCTTTACCCGGGCGGCTAGCTCTTTATTCCCCACCGGCTTGAAGAGGTATTCATCAGCCCCGGACTCAAGCCCGCGCACAATGTCTTCTTCTGCCTGCTGTTTACCAGTGAGCATGATGACTGGCACATCGGTCACTTCACGGATACGCTGACAGAGCTGCCAGCCATCCATACCGGGCATGGCCACATCCAGAAGCACCAAATCCGGTCTGGCCGAGAAGAGAAGGCGCAGTCCCTCCTGCCCGTCGCTGGCTCTAAGTATCTCGTATCCCTCGTGGGTCAGCACCCGGTCAACTAATCTGAGGAAAATCAGGTCATCATCAATTACCAGAATCTTTCGGCTGGCACCGACCTCCGTTACCATAGAAGCCTTTCTATCCTTCCCTAATCAGGCGTTTGCTTTTGTTGCTGGCACAACATTTTGGCCACAAGTTCCGGCAGTTTTCGGGTATCAATGGGTTTGGCGAGGTAAACATCGCACCCGGCATCGAGGACCTTTTCCTGGTCTCCCATCATGGCGTAGGCCGTAACACAGATAATGGGCGTCAGCTTGAAGGATGGATTGTGCCGGAGCCTCTTCGTGACCTCCAGCCCATCCATACCGGGTAGCCGTACATCCAGGAGAATAAGGTCGGGGTGCTCCCGCAAAGCCATGTCCAGCGCCTCGTCCCCATCGGCCGCCGTGAGCAGTATGTAATCCTTAGGCCGAAGGGCCATCTCCAGAAGTCGTCGGCTAGCGGGGTTATCTTCCACAATCAATATCTTCTCATTCATCGTTTTTCTTCTCTGGATTCAATTTAGCGCCGGCCACAAATGGCAGGGTGAAGGTGAACCGGCTTCCCTGCCCATACACGCTATCGACCCAAATCTTTCCGCCGTACTTTTCCACAATCTGCTTGACCAGCGTCAACCCCAGCCCTGTTCCACCCCGCTGCTGGCCCAGGGGATTGTCCAGACGGGAGAAAGGCTCAAATATCCGTTCCCGGTCTTCCTTCTGGATACCGATGCCGTTGTCAATCACGCTAATCTGGCACCAACCGCCATCTCTGACCGCCTCCACCCTCAACTTGCCACCATCGGGGGTGAATTTGGAGGCATTATCCAGCAGATTGAGCAACACCTGACCCAACCGGCCCTTATCGGAGCGAATCGGAGGCAGACCCTCTTCCAGGCTGATAGCAAGGCTTTGCTGCCGGGGCGTCAGTATCGGCACCATTGTCCGGGTCAACGTTTCTAACACCCCGGTCAGAGCTACCTCCTCTTGCCTGAATTCCAGCCGACCCGATTCTATCTTCGACAGGTCGAGAACCTCATTGATTAGGCTTAATAGATGCCGGCTGCTCTCCAGGATATCGGTCAGGCACTGCTTCTGGTCTTCGCTAATTTTCCCCGGTACCTCATCCAGCATCAGTTCGGAAAAGCCGATGACGGCATTGAGCGGAGTACGCAATTCATGGGACATGTTGGCCAGGAATTGTGATTTGAGCTGGTTGGCCCGGGCCACCTCCTCAGTCTTGTCAAGGAGCTGTTGCTGTTGAGCCAGCAACTGTTCACTCCGCTCCTCAAGCTCGCGCTGCATCCGCTTGCGCTCCGTAATATCCCGGACAAAGCCAATAACCACTACCTCGCTGTCTTGTTTAATCGGAGTGGTGCTTATTTCCACCCAGACACTTCGGCCATCCCGCCTCCTGAGTTCAAACTCGTCCGGACCGGTTGATTTACCCATCATATTAAGCGCTAGCAGTTTACCGGCCTTGGTCAAATGCTCGGCCGAAAGCAGGTTCAAGGCCAGGAAACTTTTGCCGATTAACCACTCTTTTTCAAGGCCGGTAATTTCCTCAGCCTTCTTATTGCCATAAAGAAACCGACCCTTCACATCGCTGAGATAGACTCCGTCCGGCCCGCTCTCCAGATACACTTTCAGTTCTTCTTCTGACTGTCTCAGGGTCTCTTCAGCACACTTACGCTCGGTGATGTCAAGGGCAATGCCGCGCAGACCCACCCGCTGGCCTCTTTGAAAAATCGGGGCGGCGTAGACAATCACTGGGAAGGTGCTGCCATCTTTTCTTACTACCGTGTATTCCTTGCCGGCCAGTTGTTCTCCAGCCAGCACCATCTGCAAATCCCTTTTCACTCTGTCCCGGTCTTCCGGCAGAAAGATATTAAGGGCATTAACAGACCCGATAATTTCCCCGGGTGAATAACCAAAGGACAAGAACCCGTGACGGTTAACGAAGGTAAAATTGCCCGCAGCATCGGTCTCCCACACCGCTTGTGGCAATAAGTCAGCCAGTTCTCTGAATCTCTTCTCGCTTTCTCTCAGCGTTTCCTCGGCTCGTTTTCGTTCAGTGATGTCCATGAAGTTGCCCAGGGTAGCCCGTTTTCCCCGGTAGGTGACGGGGGCGACCGTTTCCATCGCCCACCTCACCTCCCCACTCTGGACAATGGCCCTGAATTCGTAGGGGGTCGAGCGTCGCCCCTTGAGCATCTGGATAGCGTTATACCTGACCGTGTCCCTGTCTTCTGGATAGACAATGTTCAGAGTCTCTTTATCAAACAAATCCTCTTCACTGAAGCCGGTATACTTCTGGAACTGGGGATTCACAAAGCGGAAACGGCCTTTTTCTGCAATATAAACACCGACCGGCGAGCTATTGGCCAGAATACTGTATAATTCCTCGGCCCGC
>CAYGYD010000072.1:0-7776 GCA_964354005.1 uncultured Dehalococcoidales bacterium
CCCTTCTTTCAGGACGACCCACATCCAGAAAAGAGCCTCCTCTTTCTCTATCTTAACACCGGCAAGAAGAGTATCACTCTGAACCTTAAAACGGAAGGGGGGAGGAAAATCCTCAAGGAGCTGGCTAAAGAATCTGACATCCTGGTGGAGAACTTCAGCCCCCGGGTGATGCCCAGTCTGGGGTTGGACTATGAGACATTGGCCAAAATCAACCCTAGACTAATTATGACTTCCATCTCCAATTTTGGGCAGATAGGTCCCTACCGAGATTACAAGGCTTCGGACATCACTGAGATGGCTCTGGGGGGTCTGATGCACATGACCGGCGAGGTTGACCGGGAACCCCTCACCTATGGCGGCTGGCAAGCTCAGTATCAGGGTGGCACAAACGGCTTTGCTTCCACCATGTTTGCCCTCTACTATAGAGACATGGGAACAGGGCAGGGGGAGGGGCAGCACATAGACATCTCGATAATGGAGTGCATTACCCAAGTCTTGGAGCACTTCGACCTCACTTACCAGGTCACCGGCGAGGTGTATATTAGGTCAGGGACACGCTGGGCTAACGCGCCGGCCTGGGGAATCTACCCGTGTGCCGATGGTTATGTCGGACTGATTTCCGGGCCGGTAAGGCGCTGGCTACAGTTTTCCAAATTGATGAATGAGCCGCAGCTAGCCGACTTTAAATATATTGCGCAGCGGCGCGAACTAGCCGACGAGATCGACGCTCTGATGTTGCCCTGGCTGGTGGAACACACCAAGGATGAGATCTACCACGCTGGGCAAGCCATGGACCCCAAAATCCCAACCAGTCCGGTGCGCACCCCTGAAGACCTGATAAACTCCCCTCAGTTCAAGGCAAGGGAGTTTTTTGTTGATGTGGAACACCCGATAGTGGGCAAGGGCACCTATCCTGGTCCGCCGGCAAAGCTGTGGGAAACGCCGATGCGGATAACACGGGCTCCCCTTTTGGGCGAGCACAACGAGGAGGTGTACGGGCGGTTAGGCTACACCAAGGTGGACTTGGCAAACCTGAGAAACGAAGGAGTAATTTAGCAAGGAGTCTTTGAGATGGCAAAGAAAGCTTTAGAGGGTATCAGGGTATTAGACTTGGGTGCGGTGTGGGCTATCCCTCATGTGGGGGTACTAATGGCAAACATGGGCGCCCAAGTTATAAAAGTGGAGGCTATCCAGTTCCTTGATATGGTGAGAGGGCTGATTAACCCGTTCCCCCAACAGGCGGAGAACTATCCCGGCCGGGTTGCCGGAGAGCACCCGTGGAACCGCAATAGCTACTTTAACGATACCAACCTGGGGAAACTTTCCATTACCTTAGATTTAACCAATGCGAAAGGGAGGGAGATATTCAAGAGGCTGCTCAAGATAAGCGATGTAGTGATGGAAAACTTCCGCTTAGGGGTGATGGAGAGGTTTGGTCTCCCCTACGAGGTGATGAAGGAACTTAATCCTGGCATCATCTATGTGTCAGCCCCAGGCTATGGAGCCGGAGGTCCGGAGAGCGATTATGTTGCCTTCGGCGCCAACCAGTGGCACGCCACTGGGTTGGCCAACCTCACCGGGTACCCCGGCGAGGGTCCCATACAGGCGTCAATCAACTATGGTGACCCGATAGCGGCGGTTCATATGGCGGGTCTGGTCATGGCGGCCTTACTTTACCGAAAGCGCACGGGCAAGGGGCAATTTATCGATGTTTCACAGACTGAGCCCGGAGTCCGCTGCACCGGCGAGTTTATCTTGGACTACACGCTGAACGGGCGGCTTCCCGAGCGAATAGGCAATCGCCACCCCTGGCTAGCTCCTCAGGGATGCTATCGTTGCCTGCCCACCGAGAGATACATCAAGGTTCTGGTTACCTCGGAAGAGCAATGGGCCGGGTTCTGCCGGGCTATCGGCATGCCTGACCTGGCTAAGGATGATAGGTTTTCCAGCGCGGCAAAGAGATGGGAAAATCGGCGCGAGCTCGACAGGATAATAGAGGAATGGGCAAGCCAGATGGACTCCTATTGGGCGCTGAGCCCCATATTGAGGGAGGGGATTACGGCATATCTCACCCCTGGCCCCAATGACTTTAACAAACCGCCACAGTATAAGTTCCTCTCGCCCCTTGGTCCTTATAGGTGCAGGGACCTGGACCAGTGGATTACCCTTACTGTCACTTCCGACGAGGAGTGGAAGGCTTTGTGCGGAGTTATGGGCCAGCCTGAACTGGCGACGAATGAGAGGTTCTCTGATAACTCAGCCCGGTACAAGAACCAAGAGGAGCTCAACAAAATAATTGAGGCGTGGACGAGCACCCGCCACCACTACGAGGTGTTTCATACCTTGCAGAGGGCGGGGATAGCGGCGGGACCGGTATTAGCGATGGCCGATGTCCTTGCCGAACCTCAGCACCGTGCTCGTCGGCTTTACCAACCAGTGACGCACCCAGAGACATTCAGCTACCTTGAACCCAGCCATGCTTGGCTAATGTCAAAGACTCCGAGGAAGCTAGAGCGCCTTTCACCCTGCCTGGGAGAACATAATGACTATGTCTATGGAACGCTTCTCGGGATGTCACGGGAGGAGATAGAGGAACTCGAAAAACAACAGACTATCGGGATTATTCCGCTGCCGGGCGCCGATGGGATGGGCCCTCGGGCCGCGAGCCAGTAGGACTTTAACTCGGTATTTCCTTTTGTTAGGCCGCTGGGAACCGATGTCATATCATCGCAGAGGTCAGTGGTGTATGTAGTCAGCGCAAGCGGGACACTTTTGGTCTGTTAAATAGTGGACACTTTAGGCCACTGCCGGGTGGTCCTATTGCTGAACCACATCAATGATAGAGCCGGCGACCATATCACTCTTTAGCTCCCAGGCCAATTTGAAACGGCTGGAGTCGTCCATCATTGTCACCAGGTAATACCAGCCCCAGTCAACTACTTTCAGATGAGCACAGTCAGTCGCCCAGAGCTCATTCGGTCTTTTCGTCTTCCGGTGATACTCCTTACCTGCCCTGAAACCAACTACCTCCGCTTCCTTACCAAGGAAAGGGGCAGGGGGATGGGTTACCAAACAATCTACGCCGAGGTTTTTGATTAACGGTGCTTTTCTCTGTTATCATAGTTATTCTCCAATTAACAGTGCTATAATAGTCAGAGTTCTGGTCCTTCCAGAAGAAGGACAGGCGGAAAGTGAGAAAGTCGGCATGAACCCTTTTGAAACCATATTCAACCCGGAATCCGTGGCGGTGGTCGGGGCTTCCAACGCTCTGGACAAGTGGGGGGCGGGTATTTTTGCCCGTGTCCTGACGGCGCCGACAATAAAACGATTGTACCCGGTCAACAAGACAGCCGCCGAGGTGCAGGGAGTGAAAGCCTACCCCACCATTAGAGACCTCCCGGAACCCGTTGACTTCGTGGCCATAGTCATCCCCTATCCGGGTGTGCCTGAGGTAATTAGAGACTGCGTGGCAGTCGGGGTCAAGGTGGGCCTAATCATTACTGCTGGGCTGGGTGAGACCGGTGAAGAAGGCGCGGAGATGGAGCGGGAGATTGTCAAGACGGCCCGCGAAGCCGGCCTCCGACTCATCGGCCCCAACTGCATGGGCCACTTTAATATGAGCAATGGCTTCTCGACCATACGCATGGGACTGCCCATTGAACGTGGGAATATCGGGGTCATCTCGCAGAGCGGTGGCTTCGCCATGTACATCCTGATGTGTGGTACTGAGATGGGCGCCGGCTTCAGCAAGTTCGTCAGCGTCGGTAACGAGGCTGACCTCCATTTTGAAGATTTCCTTGAGTATTTGGGGCAGGATGATGACACCAAGATAATTACCGGCTACATCGAGGGGTTACGCAAGGGGCGCGACTTCTTCCGCCTGGCCAAAGAAATCACCAAGAGGAAGCCAATCGTAGTGATGAAGGTAGGCAGGACAGAAGCTGGCGCTAAAGCCGCCCGCTCACACACCAGTGCCATTGCCGGTGCCGATGCTGTCTATGATGCCATGTTCAAGGAGGCCGGGGTAATCCGGGTGGACGAGGTTGAGGAGCTTTTTGATGTCGCCTCGGCCCTACTCCGTCAGCCGTTACCCAGGGGCAATCGTGTGGCCGTCCTGACCACTGGCGGTGGGTTTGGCTGCGTCACTTCGGACGCCTGTGAGCGAAATGGTTTGAAGCTGGCGCCGCTATCACCTCAGACCGTAGAAAAACTGAACGCCATCCTACCGGAACGCTGGCCGCACAGCAACCCAGTGGATACCGTGGCGGCGGGCTTTTTTGTGACTTACCCCTGCCTATGGCCGCTGATAGAGGATGACAATTTTGATGCGGTACTCGTCATCAGCGGCGTGGGCATGAGTGCCATGATGGGTCGACAGGTAGCCAGTAGCGTGCCGACAGCAACGAGGGAGCAGGCGGCGGAGTTCCTGAAAATGCTGGAGGACAACGAACTGGACAACCTGGACAGAGTATTTGAGTATATGGACAAGTATCAGAAGCCGGTTATTATGTCAAATCATATCACCGAGGCTTTCCGGGAGTCCCGAACCTTTACTAAGCTAAAGGATAACGGCGTCATGATGTACCCTACACCGGAAAGAGCCGTCAGGGCGCTGGCCGGCCTGGTGCAGTACAGTCGGTACCTGAAAGAGGCTTGAAATTCAAAAAGGAGTTCGGCAACGACAATCAAGGCAAGAGCACTCTCACTAAAGGGAATGGAGGCTATCGCCAAAAAGCTGCGGCGTCACATTATTACGATGACCGGTAAGGCGGGTAGTGGTCATCCCGGCGGTTCTCTTTCCGCAGCGGATATTGTCACTGCCCTTTACTTCCGAGTACTCCGGCACAACCCGCAAGACCCACTATGGCCCGACCGCGACCGATTTGTCTTGAGCAAGGGACACGCCGCGCCATTACTTTATGCCGCACTGGCCGAGAGCGGCTACTTTCCGGTCGAGCAGTTATCCACACTAAGACAGATAGACAGTTGCCTGCAGGGACACACTGATTGTCGTCTTACAACTGGTGTAGAGATGTCGGCTGGCTCGCTGGGACAGGGGCTATCCTTCAGTATCGGTGTGGCGCTGGCCGGGCGACTCAACAAACAGTCGTATAAGGTCTTTGTTCTGCTGGGGGATGGTGAGTGCGATGAGGGGCAGGTTTGGGAAGCGGCCATGGCCGCGGCTCATTTCAAACTGGATAACCTCATCGCTATTGTCGACAATAACGGAATTCAACTTGACGGCTGGAACCAGGAGATAATGAATCTCGAACCTTTTGCCGCAAAGTGGCAGGGCTTTGGCTGGCGTGTGTTTGAGGTTGATGGGCACGACCTGAATCAGATAATTGTAGCTCTGGAACAGGCCAAACTGGTTAAAGGCCAGCCGACCGTCATCATTGCCCACACGGTTAAAGGCAAAGGGGTCAGTTTTATGGAGAACAACCCGGAGTTCCACGGCCGGGCACCCAACCTGACCGAGATGGAGAGCGCATTGAAGGAGCTGGAATAGCCATGTCCCCGGAACTTTCCCTTAGAGAAATCTACGGTCAGACTTTGGTAGAACTGGGGCGGGAAAACCCGGATATCGTCGTGCTGGATGCCGACCTGTCTAAATCAACCATGACTCAGCTTTTCGCCAAAGAGTTTCCCGAGCGCTTCTTCAATTGCGGCATTGCCGAGCAGAACATGGTGAGCATCGCTGCCGGGCTGGCCGCCTCGGGCAAGATACCTTTTGCCAGCACCTTTGCCGTCTTTATCCCCGGGCGCTGTTTCGACCAGGTTCGCATGTCCGTGGTGCAGTCCCAGCTTAGTGTCAAGCTGGTGGTGACTCACGGCGGCATTACAGTGGGCGAGGATGGTACCTCACACCAGGCGATTGAAGACCTGTCCCTGGCTTGCTCCCTGCCTGGCTTGAATGTTGTTGTGCCCGCGGATGGCATTGAAACAGCACAGGCGGTAAAGAAGGCCGCGGTCACTTCTGGGCCTTTCTATATCCGACTGTGCCGACCCAAAGCGCCGCTGGTTCACGACCAGAGTTATCGCTTCAATCTGGGTAAAGCGGTGACTCTATGTGAGGGTCAGGACGCCACGATTATGGCCATCGGTTTGATGGTGGCGCCGGCTCTGGAAGCGGCGGATAAGCTCAAGCAGGACGGTATTAACTGCACCGTGCTCAATATGTCCACGCTCAAGCCGATTGATGAAGCGGCGATTATCAAGGCGTCAGCCGAAACCGGGGCCATTGTCACCGCCGAGGAGCACCTGGAGCATGGCGCTCTGGGCAGTATGGTAGCTCAGGTGGTCGCTAAGAACCAGCCGGTACCGATGGAATTTGTCGCCATCAAAGACACCTACGCCCAGTCAGGCAAGCCCGCCGAGCTTCTTGAGAGATATGGGCTGACGGCTAAAGATATTGAACAGGCGGTGCGCCGGGTCATTGCCCGAGCCAGGACTGGTTAGACTTCCACCAGACGCTTTACCCGCCATCAGATAGGGTTGCTTATTAACCTCACCCCAATCCCCCTCTCCCTGAAAGGAGAGGGGGTGAAAAAAGAAAGAGGGGCTTCGCCCCTCTTAGACGCCCCGTCCTGACTAGTGCTTTGTCTCACTGAATCCCCGTTCTGACGGCGCTTCGCCCTTCTCAGACACCCACTTAGCTAGAGAGTTTGGCGGCGGAGCTCATCTCACCCGTGATTAGGACAAAGGGGTCAGGGGGACTGGCGTCCCCCTTAATAATTCCACTCCCCCTTCCCTTAATAAGGGAAGGGGGATAGGGGGATAGGTTGGCAAGCAAACTCCCCGGAACGCGCTTTACTTTTACTAGGGCCTACCGTTTTCGGGGGCTGTGTTATAATGTGGCAGAATTTTCCTCAGGGAGGACAAGGATGCTTGGCGATGTCATTGAACTGTCCATCGTGGTGAAAGACCTGGAAATGGCCATCAAACGCTTTGAGAGTCTCTTTGACCTTAAAGTCTACGCCCGACGGGAATCCAAAGAGTTTGGCTTCAAGAATGCTATCCTGCCGCTAGGCAAGGGACATATTGAACTCATGCAGCCCACCGACCCCTCAAGTGCCGTGGCCCGATTCTTGGCAACCCATGGTGAAGGCGTCTATCTGGTAGGGTTTGACACTAAAGATATCGACAGTAACGCCAAGAAGTTGCGGGAAAGGGGAGCCAGGGTAACGCTCCGTCCGGGCGCGGTGGCCTGGGTGCATCCCGGAGACTGCCACGGCGTCTTTGTGGAATTGAGAAGACCAGAGAAATATACTTAGTCGCTTCCCTGAGAACTGGCCCGCGAGCTTACGCCGGGCGCAACTGACTCGGAGCAGGCAGTTCACGGTATTCGTCGGTGATGACCACGGCCAGCACTGTGATGTCGATATAGAAGAAGTATGACCACAGGCTGCGCCAGGCAAAGAAGAGCGGGAACATCGCCAGCACCGGCCCGGTGTGCGGATAGCGACGGCAATTAAAAAAGTACCAGATTACCGCCAGCACGAAAACGATGCCTTCCATCACGGTGAAAATCAGCGGCGATTGAATATTTACGACGCCGCTGGTGACCAGAGTTATTATCCCACTGCCCAGCGGGAAGAGATTATCCGTCATCGGCCCCAGTAAGGAGGTCAGCCATAGCTTGGGGGCGATGGCAATGAACCAGGCATTGGTCGCTAGAAATATCCCCAGAATAATGCCCGCCGCTGACAGGGCCCTCTTCAGACCTACCGCTCGGAAGATGAGTATCAGGTAGAAAGGCAGGAGAAACCAGGCCAG
>CAYGYD010000073.1:0-7739 GCA_964354005.1 uncultured Dehalococcoidales bacterium
CTGAACCTTACCTCAAACTCTAACCATCAATCTAATTCTACACGCTTCCGTGTATGATGTCAATAGCCATTAGCACTTCGTATACCCGCAGGCGGGGCAGATGAAGCAACCTTCCTGATAGACCAGCAGACCGCCGCACTCCGGACACTGCCCGCCAAAGTTCTTGGCCAGGCCATAGTCCCCAAAGCCAGGCTTGCGGCCATCGCCCTTGATGTGCTTTTCCAGGACACTGGCGATGGCATCGGCGCAGGAGAGCACCGCCTTACCCTCTTCCCAGGCGATGGAAGGACAGCGGATGCCGCGCAAGTGCCGCACCACATCAGCGACACCCACCCCCGACCTCAGGGCCAGTGAGATGAGTCGGCAGGTGGCTTCAAGCTGGGCCGAGGCACAGCCGCCGGCCTTGCCCAGTGTGGAGAAGACCTCGAAGAGGCCGTTTTCATCAGAGTTCACCGTGACATAGATGCTGCCACAGCCGGTGGTCACCTTCTCGGTGACGCCGGAGGTTACCTTGGGCCGCTTGCGGGGGCCAATGGCCGCTTCTTCGGCTTTCTTCTCCGGCTTCCTGGTGCTCATCGGTTGCGCCTCACGGCTCCCATCCCGGTAGATGGTGATGCCCTTCAGCCCCTTCTCGTAGGCCATCATATAGACCTGGGCCACATCTTCCTGAGTGGCCTCACGGGCGAAATTCACCGTCTTGGAGACGGCGTTATGTGTGGACTTCTGGAAGGCGGCCTGCATCCGGACATGCCACTCGGGGGTTATCTCGTGGGCAGTAACAAACAACCGCTTAACATCCTCAGGGACACCATCAATCTCGTGGAGCTTAGCCCCGGTAGCCAGTTGCTGCATCAGTTCCTCCGAGTAGAAACCACCCTGCCGGGCCACCTCCTCAAAATAGGGGTTGACCTCGACCAGATTGGCGCCATCCAGGATGTTCCGGGTATAGCTCAGGGCAAACAGCGGCTCAATGCCACTGGAGCAACCGGCAATGATGCTCAGAGTGCCGGTAGGAGCAATGGTAGTTCTGGTAGCATTTCTCACTCTGGAGCCACCGGGCACATCATATACACTTCCCTCAAAAGCGGGGAATACTCCTCTTTCTTGTGCTAGTTCCTTAGAGGCTTCGGTCTCACAGATTTGTATGTCAGCCATCATCTTCTCGGCCACTGCCAGCGCCTCATCTGAGTCATAGGGAATGCCCAGCAGGATTAACATATCAGCAAATCCCATGACCCCCAGCCCTATTTTTCTGGTCTTTTTGGTCATCTCTTCTATTTGCGGCAGGGGGAATTTATTGACATCAATAACATCATCTAAAAACCGCACCGCCAATCTTACTGTCCTGGCTAGCTTGGCGTCATCAATCTCATAAGTCCCGTTCTTCTTCCGCAGCATCCGGCTGAGATTGATTGAACCCAGATTGCACGATTCATAGGGCAAAAGAGGCTGTTCACCGCAGGGATTGGTGCTCTCAATCCGGCCCAGATGAGGAGTGGGGTTCTTCTCATTTATCCGGTCAATAAAGACGATGCCGGGGTCGCCTGTTTTCCAGGCCATAGCCACGATTTTGTCAAAAACCTCTCTGGCACTGAGCGTATTCGCTACCTCTTTAGTATGCGGATTGACCAGATTATAGTCAGTGCCAGCCTTGACGGCTTTCATAAACTCGTCGGTGATGGCTACCGAGAGATTGAAGTTGGTAAAAGCGTTGGGGTCTTCCTTGGCCGTGATGAACTTCATGATATCGGGGTGGTCAACATTGAGGATGGCCATATTGGCCCCCCGCCGCATCCCGCCCTGTTTGATGACATCCGTGGCAGTATCAAAAGCGCGCATGAAGGAGACCGGGCCGCTGGCCACGCCGCCGGTGGAGCCGACCCTATCCCTTTCCGGGCGCAATCGGGAAAAGGAGAATCCGGTACCACCACCGCTCTTGTGAATAAGGGCAGTATTCTTGACGGCGTCAAAGATTGACTCCATGGAGTCCTCGACCGGCAGGACAAAACAGGCGGATAGCTGTCCCAACTCCCGGCCGGCATTCATCAGCGTGGGTGAGTTGGGCAGGAACTCCAGGTTAGCCATCAACTGGTAGAATTCCTCTTCCCGGGCGCTGACATCAGCCTTGGGGTCATAGACCAGCTCGGCCGCGGCAATGGCCCGGGCCACCCGGCGGAACATCTGCTCCGGTGTCTCAATAACCTTGCCCTGCTTGTCCTTCTCCAGGTACCTTTTTTCCAGAACACGGCGGGCGTTCTCGGTTAGATTGATGCCGGTGGTTATCTCAACCTTTGGCTTGACTTTAACCTTCGGCTCAGCCATAGGTTTGACCTCCTTCTTTTTGGGTGGTTCCTCGTCCGCCAGTATTTGCCGCACCAGTGCCTGAATTTCGGCGTTACTCGGCAGGCGCGGCGGGTGACGGCGAGTTTTGGTCACCAGGTGCTCCATCCCGGGGAGAGGATTCTGCTGCTCCAGGCGCTCAATCACCCGGCTGGTCAGCCACTCGATTTTCTCCCTGTCCCGCAGGCCCATCGATTCAGCATCCGCTACCACGGTCCGCAGAATCTCGGTGCGATTGAGCCCGGTTGATTGCTTATCGCCTGATTGATTAGCCATGTTTACCTCCGCCCCCTCCGTCCCCGAGCCGATACCGCCTCCAGTTCCTCCGCCGGTAGTAAGGGTAGCTGGCTGGTCAGACGAGGCGCTTTCTCCTCACTGTTTACCAGATTGTCAATTTCTTGCTTCAGGACGGTAATATCCGTGAACTGCCGGTAGACACTGGCAAAGCGGATGTAGGCAATATAATCCAGCTTCTTTAACCGTTCCATAACCATGTCACCAATAACCGTGCTGGGTATCTCCGCCTTGCCCATGCGGTAAAGCTCGACCTCAATGTCATCCGCCAGCTTATCAACGGCACCCGTAGGTAACGGGCGCTTTTCACAGGCTTTGCGCAGGCCGGTGAGTAGCTTGTCCTTATTGAACTCCTCGCGCCGCTGGTCTTTCTTGATAACGAAAAGGCCGGCCAGTTGGAGTCGCTCGTAAGTGGTAAAGCGAGAGCCACAAGCCAGGCACTGACGCCGGCGCCGGATGCCATCGCTGACATCACGGGAGTCAATGACTTTAGAATCATGGTAATGGCAATAAGGACAATTCATGGCTGAAGACTACATCCCGTTGTGGAACGAAGGTAGCATACCACAACCTGTAGTGTGTGTCAAGATACTTTTAGAAGATTTTTATTGACCTCACCCCCTCAGTCCCCCTCTCCTAATAGGAGAGGGGGAGGAATAGTTAAAAAGAGGGGCGTCAGCCCCTCTTAAGCACCCCCTTTACACTTCCTCAGGCTATGCCCCTCTTAGACACCCTGGACCAGGAGAGTCAAAGAGAGGCTTCGCCTCTCCTATAAATTTTTCCCCCTTCCCTTAATAAGGGAAGGGGGACAGGGGGATAGGTTACCAAACAATCGGAGTTAATGAACCTCCCTTAATCCCCCCTAGAAAAGGGGGAATTAAATCAAGAGGGGGGCTTCGCCCCCTCTTGATGCCCGCTGGGGGAAGGATTAAAACACAGAGTGTTGAGGGGGTCAGACACAAAAAAGAAAGCCGCAGGGCATCACCCTGCGGTTCTCCTATCAGGGTAAGAATTCAGTTTGAGCTTTATAGCCGGGTCTTATCTAACCAGGGTCCTGGACGAGATTTTGTCCGCTTTCTTTTCAGCCGCCTCGGTGGGTAACTGGCGACGGCGGCCAAACAGCGGGCGACGCAGGAAGGATGGGGCATCCATCTCTTCCTCGCTCTTCTTCAGTTCGGCGAGATACTGGTTCATCTCGTCATCGCGGCCACGCCACACATAGCCCCCTTGCGCTATAAAGCCGGTGGCGATGAGGGTAATCCTGACCTCTTTGTCCATCGCCGGCTCGTGAGCCACGCCGAAGATAATGTTGGCCTCGGGGGCGACCGCTTGCTTAATGACACCGGCCGCCTCGTTGACCTCAAAGAGGGTCAGATTGCTACCGCCAACCACATTGAAGAGCACCCCCTTGGCCCCCTCAATAGCCACATCCAGCAGCGGGCTGCCCAGCGCCGCTTTAGCCGCATCCACTGCCCGATGCGCCCCTGACCCGGTACCGACCGACATCCAGGCCGGGCCAGCATCTTTCATGATTGCCTTGACATCAGCAAAATCGAGGTTTATCAGGCCGGGGACAGTGATGACTTCGGAGATAGCCTGCACGCCGCGGGTCAGTACATCGTCCGCCATCTTGAAGGCACTGTCCACGCTGGTCTTCTGGTCGCAGAGAAGGAGCAAACGGTCATTGGGGATAATCACCAACGTGTCAACCCGACCCAGCAGGTTGTTGATACCTTCCTCGGCCACCTTGTTGCGATGAGCCCCCTCAAAGCTAAAGGGCTTGGTCACCACACCAATCGTGAGAGCCCCGGCTTGTTTCGCCACCTCGGCGACGACCGGCGCTGCCCCAGTACCGGTGCCACCACCCATACCAGCGGTGATGAACACCATATCTGCCGATGAGACCAGTGCCTTAATTTCGTCACGGCTCTCATCAGCCGCTTTCTGGCCCATAATATGGTCGCCGCCCGCGCCCAGCCCTCGAGTCAGCTTCTCGCCAAGCTGAACACGAATCGGGGTCTCGGTCAGGCCCAGAGCCTGGGCATCGGTATTCATGCCGATGAACTCAACGCCTTTAATGCCCTCCCGAACCATGCGGGTCGTGGCGTTGCAGCCACCGCCGCCAAGACCAATGACCTTAATCTTAGCCGGGCTAAGAACGAAACTTGTCTTTGCCATGTCTTCCTCCTTTACTTACTCGATTTTGTTTCTCACCAACGGAACAGGCCAGCCAGTTGTGTTACCAAGCGCCGTACGCCGAGACCGAAGAAGCCGCGCTGCTTCCGGGCCAGCCGACCCTGCTGTCTGACGCCCCAGAGCAGAAGGCCAACCCCGGTGGCATAGGCCGGGTCGCGCAGAGCATCGGAAATGCCCTGGATATTGACCGGTGTACCCACTCTGACCGGGATACGCAGTATCTCACGCCCCAGGGCATCGATGCCGGAGAGGTTAGCGCTACCACCAGTGAGCACCAGCCCGGCCGGGATAATCATCTTATATTCCGACTGCGGCAACTCCAGTAAAATGAGCCTCAGGATTTCTTCAACTCGGGCGCGGAGAATGTCACAGAGGTCCTGGTAGGAGGCCCGGTGCCCATTGCCGACCATGGTGCTGGCCATGTCCATTTTACTTTCGTAGACCGGCATGACGCTACCATACTGCTTCTTCATCTGCTCGGCAACATCAAAAGGTAAACCGAGGCCGATAGCTATGTCTCGGGTGAGTTGATAACCGGCGACCGGCAGAACCGCAGTGTGCCAGATACTGCCTTCCCGAAAGACAGCAATATCAGTGGTGCCACCGCCAATGTCCGCCAGAATGACCCCCGTCTGTTTTTCGTCCTCGGTGAGTACCGCCTCGGCTGATGCCAGTGGTTCCAGAACCAGTTCCTCGATATCTATGCCAACGCCTCTGATACACTTGGCCAGATTCTGCACGGAACTTACTGCCGCCGTAATGACATGTGTCTCCACATCCAGCCGGAAGCCGTGCATACCTATTGGGTTCTTGACCATGGCCTGGCCATCAATGGCGTAGGTGCGTGGAATGACATGGAGCAACTTCCGGTCATTGGGAACCTTGATACTCTGGGCTGATTGCACCACCCGCCTCAGGTCATCCAAGCGTACCATGCGGTCGTTGCGAGTAATAGTCACCACGCCGCGGTTGTTCAGAGAGCTGACATGCCGCCCGGTCACACCAATAAAGGCCGACTCCACCCGGTAGCCGCAGGTCTGTTCAGCCTTTCTCACTGATTCCCGGATTGACTCCTTGGCCTCGTTGATGTTGACCACCATTCCTTTGTGCATCCCGTTGGACGGCGTGATGCCCACGCCAACGACTCGCATTGCCCCTTCATCAGTCAATTCGGCGACGGTGGTGCACACCTTGGTAGTGCCGACATCAATAGAAGATACAATTGTGCGTTTGCTCATTTACCCCTCCTTTGTCTCATATTCTTACCTTATTGTCCGCATTATTTCTCACATTTTGCCCGCCTCCTTTTCGTCAGTCCCGAAGTCAGGTGGCGAGGAACGCCTGCCGGAGTTTTTTCAGCAAATTTGGCTGTCTCCAGGCGTTGGCTTTAACCTGCACTGAAGAACATAATCTCTCCACGATAGTATAATGTTCATCCTGGTTAACAATGCGCTCGGCCACCCGCAATCGGGCACTGCGGCTCCGCGGATTGGCCTGGACTTCAGAGAGAGAGGGCGTAACAACTTTCTTTTGCACCAGTCTCAGTTTGGCGATGTGGCCGCAAACGCAGGTGGGTATACTCGGCGGACAAATACAATCCTGGGACTCCCGCCGCATGAACTGCTTGACAATGCGGTCTTCCAGCGAGTGATAGCTGATGACCACCAGCCGACCTTCAAAACCAAGCAGGTCAACTGCCGGAGCTAAAACTGATTCCAGGTTCTCCAGTTCCTGATTAACGGCAATCCGCAGCGCCTGAAAGGTCTTGGTGGCGGGATGAATTCGGCCTCGTCGCCCGCCAACCGCTTGCTCCACCAGTCGAGCCAGATGGAGGGTGCTTTTTATCGGTCGTTCCTGGACAATGAGCCGAGCTATCTGGTGGCTAAAGTTTTCTTCACCGTAGGTTCTTATCAGCCGGGCCAGTTCTGCCTCAGAATAGGTGTCAACAATATCAGCGGCCGTGAGCTTTTGTCTGGGGCTGAAGCGCATATCCAGAGGCGCATCGTGCTGAAAGCTAAAGCCACGACCCTCGGCCTCAAGCTGAAAAGAGGACAACCCCAGGTCAAAGAGGATACCGTGTACCGGGAGAAAATCGTGCTTGTAGCAGATAGCCTGAAGATTAATGAAGCTTTCGTTAACGAGGAGGATAGAACCGGCATAAACGGCGAGCCTGGCCCGTGCGATTTTGATTGCTTCCGGGTCAGCATCAATGCCCAGCAGTTGCCCGCCCGGTTGACTGTGCTCCAGGATAGCCGCAGCGTGTCCCCCACCACCAACCGTGCCATCAATGTAGCGGCCACCAGGTTGCACATTGAGTGCTTTGATGACCTCTTCCATTAGAACCGGTGTATGCGCCGGCGCTACCATTGTTAGCCCCATCAATGCCGCTCTAGGCTTTCTATTATCTGCCAGGCCTGTTCCTGGCTGATGGCTTTCTCAGATGCCCACTGTTCCTTGTTCCAGAGTTCAAAATAGGTGTTGGCACCAGCTACGATAACTTCATCTTTAATGCCGGCGTACTCACGCAGTGACACCGGCAGGACGATGCGCCCCTGACCATCCAGGTAAAGACTGAAGGCGGTGGCAAAAATGGCTCGGGTGAGCCTTCTTAATTTGCTGGGTGCGACGGTACCGGTAGTGAGGCTGGAGGCCAGTTTCCCCCACTCCGCCACGGCGTAACCCACGATGCACTTCTCCGGCCCCTGAGCGAGTACCAGTCCCTCCCGGAGTTCCCGCCGGAACTTCGGCGGCAACGGCACCCGCCCCTTCTCATCAATCTTGTACTCAAACTCACCCAGAAACATACTTTTGCCTACGGGGACATGGCTAAAATTAACCACAATTCCCCACTTTCTACCACTTGCTACCATTGTCTATCACAAATCCCCTTTTGTCAATACCTTTACCCA
>CAYGYD010000074.1:0-7728 GCA_964354005.1 uncultured Dehalococcoidales bacterium
AAAAGCCTGAAGCTCTACTGGAAAGGATTATCAAGTATTCAAGTAATGAAGGCGACATTGTCCTTGACCCCTTCTGCGGGTGTGGCACGGCAGTGGTGGCGGCGCAGAAGCTAAATAGAAAATGGATAGGGATTGATATTACCCATTTAGCCATTAACCTGATGCGCAACCGCTTGAAGGATAGCTTCGGCATAAAGGCGGAGGTTATTGGCGAACCGAAGGATTTAGCTGGGGCTAAAGCTCTGGCTCAGGAAGACAGGTATCAGTTCCAATATTGGGCATGTAGTTTGATTGAAGCACGCGCCGTAGGCGAGAAAAAGAAGGGGGCGGACAAAGGAATTGACGGTATAATCCCATTCATTGATGACCCTGCGGGCAAAGCTAGCAGGATAATAGTTCAGGTTAAGAGTGGTCATGTTGGGGTCAATGCAGTCAAGGAGCTTGAAGCCACCGCCAAGAACGAGGCTATCGGGGTGCTCATTACCCTTGAACCACCCACCGAGCCGATGAAAGTGGAAGCGTTGGACGCCGGCTATTACCATTCACCTATCTACAACAAGGATTATCACAAAATTCAGATATTGACCATTGAGGAGCTTCTTCAGGGAAAGACAGTAGATATGCCTCCGCAGGAGCAAACCAGCGTAACCTTTACCAAAGCACCAAAGATTTCCAAGAAGGAAGGGGAGCAACTAACTATGGAGCAATAATCTAGTGGTATTATAAAAGTTGAGGTTGGCTGAAATCTATTTGCCGAGATGAGCCAAAAGGAGAGTTATGATGTTCAAACTAAGGTATTACTGCAAATGGACAGGAAATATAGAAATTGTAAAACTACTTCAAGAAATCAAAAATAAGCACAACATTTCGTATGAAATTATGGATTTGTCTGAAAGCGAAAAGGAAAAGCAGGTTTATGAGAGAGATTTTAAACCAAGAGCTAAAATACTAAAGAAGAGAACAGGAGAATCAATAACTAAACTTAGAGGGGCCGGAGGGAAGCATCGATATTATATTTCAAACCCAGGCACAATAGCTGTTATCAAAGATTACCGAGTTGAATGGTGGACATACACAATTAATGAAATTTTTGATTTCTTAAATCGAGTTTTGTCCCAAGGTCAAGGCTTTCTTGAAGAGTTATGCACTAAGGAGGTCTCCTAATGCTACAGGCTAAAATCGGGGTTATTGGGAGGGGACGGGGTTTTATGGTGAGTCAAAGAGAGGCGAAGCCTCTCTAAAATGAAAATACTTCCCCTTCCCCTTTCAAAGGGGAAGGGGATTAAGGGGATAGGGTCACCATAATGAAAATCGCTTTTATTGGTGGGGGAAATATGGGGGAGGCCATGCTCGCTGCCCTGCTGGATAAGGGGCTGAGTTTACCTCAGGATATTTCGGTTGGCGATATTAGTCAGTCCCGCCGCCAGTACCTGCAACAGAAGTACGGCGTGACCGTGATGGCCGATAACAGGGAAGCCTTAAGAAATGCCGGGGTTATCGTCCTGGCCATCAAACCCCAGAACCTGGCGCAGGTCATGGCCCAACTCAGCAGACAAATTAAGCCGACCCAGCTAGTTTTATCCATTATCGCCGGGGCGAAGATTTCCACATTATGTCAAAGACTGAAGCACAACCGTGTCGCCCGGGCCATGCCCAATACTCCGGCTCAAATTGGCGAGGGCATGACCGTCTGGGCCGCCACCAAAGAGGTGACCCGGCGGCAGAAGAAATGGGCCGCCTCAATTCTGGGCGCGATGGGTAAAGAGATTTATGTTGAGGACGAGAAATATATTGATATGGCCACGGCGGTTAGTGGCAGTGGCCCGGCCTATTTCTTCCTCTTCGTGGAAGCTCTGGTAGAGGCGGCGGCAGATATCGGTTTCTCCCGGAAGATGGCCAGAGAGCTAGTACTGCAGACAATGCTCGGTGCCGGCCATCTCATCCAAAAATCAGGCAAAGAGCCGACTGAACTGCGCCGGATGGTTACCTCACCCGGCGGCACCACGGCCGAGGCTTTGTCAGAGCTAGAGAAAGGGGGATTTGCCAACCTTGTTAAGCAAGCGGTGAAGGCTGCCTATGACAGAGCCAAGGAATTGGGCAGTTAACAATACTGCTAGGCTTTCCCACCACAAAGACGTTGCGTTTCCATTTTGCACAAATACTTGACAATTTTTCATAAAAATACTATAATTCACACAAATCAGATATTTCTTACCCAAGTTACCGGAGGCACTATGGATGGCAAAAATGTTTGGCATGAATTCAAGTGCTTTGGCTCAGCGATTGTTGGTGCTAGAGGACAAGTGGTTATACCAGCCAACGCTCGTAAGGAGCTCGGCATAGCGGCTGGAGCCACGCTGTTGGTCTTCTTGGGTCCTGGAGGGACAGGATTACTATTGTTCAAAGCAGATGCTGTGGAACAGCTAGTAAGAATGGCCAGTGAACAGCTGGACAGCTTTGAGAAGCTGGCGAAGAATTACAGGTCACCAAAAGCAGCAAACAGTAAAGAGAGGGGTGATTAAGTGAAGAGCTGGCGAATCATACCTTTTTTGTTATTCGGCCTTGTCCTCATCGTGGTTGGCTCAATATCCTGCAATCCCCTTGGTGGGCAGAGCGAAGCCATCACTCAGCAACTGGTCGAGGTAACACGAGGGGACCTGACGGTTACCGTCAGCGGTAGTGGCAATATTGAGGTGCCCAATGAGATGAAATTGGCCTTCAGCCTGGCTGGCCAGGTCGAGAAGATATATGTTCAGGAAGGCAGCGAAGTCGCCAAGGGTGATAAAATCGCCCAGCTCGTGACCGGTTCTCTAGAGCTGGCGATAACCCAGGCACAGGTGACCTACACCCAAGCCCAGGCCTCGGTGATTCAGGCGCAGTTGGCCCAACAGACTGCCGAGTATGAACTGGGAAAAGCTCAGGATTTATATGCCACGGCTGAAGTTTACCAGGCACGGGCCGCAGTACGCGAGGCTCAGAGTTACCTGGCCTATGCTCAGGACCAGTTAGAAAAAGCGGTACTTGCCTGGGATATAAAGGTTTGGACTAATGAAGTGGCCTATGCCAAGGAGAAGCTGAGGGCGGCTGAGGTGATGCTAAATGACATGTTATCTGCCCCGGACACGAAAGAGGTGGCCATCAAGAGGCTCCAGGTAGAGGTAGCTAAACAGTCTCTGGAACTGGCCAATAAGTCTCTTGAGCTGGCCCGGCAGTCCCTCGAGCAAGCTCAGAAGCACCTTGATGCGGCCACTATTACTGCCCCCTTTGATGGTATAGCCAGCCGCATATATGTCAAGGAAGGAGATACAATTTCCCCGGCCATTTCCATCGCCCAAATCATCGACCTCGCCAGTATGCAATTGAAAGTTCAGGTGGACGAAATCGATGTCACCGATGTGAAACTGGGGCAGAAAGCCGTGATTGAGGTAGACGCACGACCCGACCTGAAACTTGAGGGGCAGGTCAACTTCATCAGCTTCCTGCCGACCCTGGAAGGCGGAGTGGTAATGTATGATGTTAAGATTGGCTTCCCGGTGCCGGAGAATTCCGGACTGAGAGTCGGCATGAGTGCCACCGCCGATATTATCACCGCTTCACGAACCAATGTCCTGCTGGTGCCTGACCGGGCGATTAAGCAGAACAGTCAAGGTAAGACCATCGTTGAGGTGATGGTGAACGGGCAGGCTCAGGAAAGAGCAGTGGTGACCGGCGTCAGCGATGGCTTGCAGACCGAGATTCTGGATGGGCTCAAGGAGGGGGAGACAGTCGTGGTGGAAAGGACACAGTCCAAATCTTCCGGGACAGGACTCTTCTAGCAATCCTGCAATTGCTAACCCAGGTTAAAGATGATTGAACTGGCGAATGTGACCAAGGTCTACCGGATGGGGAGAGTAGAAGTACCTGCCCTCAGAGGAATAACTCTCAGTATCCAGCGGGGCGAGATGGTGGCTATTATCGGCGCCTCCGGCTCGGGCAAGTCCACCCTGATGAATATCATCGGCTGTCTGGATAAGCCCACCGCCGGCCGCTACCTTCTGGAAGGGACGGATATCAGCCGACTCAACGATAACCGACTGGCCGAACTGCGAAATAAGAAGTTTGGTTTTGTCTTTCAGGAGTTCAACCTGCTCTCCCGGGCGACGGCGGCGGTCAATGTTGAGCTACCCCTGGTCTACAGTGGCAACTTGCAGAAACGCAAGCGGTCTCTGGAAGCACTGGACAGGGTGGGATTGGCGGCGAGGGCAAACCATAAGCCCACCGAGCTTTCCGGCGGTGAACAGCAACGGGTGGCCATCGCCCGCGCTCTGATAAACCAACCATCTCTCATCCTGGCGGATGAGCCCACCGGAAATCTTGACACTGCTTCCAGCACTGAAATTATTTCTATCTTTCGCCAGCTAAATCGGGATAGTATCACCGTAATCATAGTTACTCACGAGATGGACATCGCCGCTCAGACCAAGCGTATCATCCGACTTATGGACGGGCGGATTGTCAGCGATGAAAGGTTGGCTTAAGTAGTGAAACTCATTGAATCCTTTGTCATTGCCTTGAGGTCGCTGTTAGCCAACAAATTACGCTCTTCATTAACCATGCTGGGCATTATTATTGGGGTTGGCGCAGTAATCTCGTTGATGTCTATTGGTAAGGGGGCAGAAGCCACCGTGGCCTCTACCTTTGAGGAACTGGGAACTAATGTCCTCTATATTATGCCAAGCTCGCCAGAAGTAGCCGGACTGGCCGGCCTATCGCCGTCGTTCTCCACACCGTCTCTCACTCTGGATGATGCCAAGGCTCTGGAGCGTGTCGGCTCAGTAGCCGCGGTATCCCCGGTAAATGAGAACTTTGTTGAGATAACCTTCGGCGGGGAAAGCAAAATGGCTGTCATCCATGGAGCGACTCCCGAGTACTTGCAGGTCTACAGCCACTCGCTAGCCGCAGGACAGTTTATTTCGGACAGGAATGTAGCTTCAAGGGATATGGTAGTAGTACTGGGTGGCGAGGTAGCCAAAGACCTCTTCGGCTCCGCCAATCCCATCGGTCAGAGAGTTAAGATGAAGGGACTCCGCTTTACAGTTATTGGTGTCCTGGAACCCAAGGGCGGAGCGATTATGGGTATTAGCCTGGACAACATAGCAGTAACACCGATAACCACCTTTCAGACCAAGCTCTTTACCAGTCGTACTGCCACCGGCGAAGATGCCGTACAGTCAATCTCGGTCAAGCTCGCCAACCCGGAAGTCATCGACCAGGTGAGGGACGAAATTGAAGCCATACTCCGGAAGCGCCACCGCCTGACCGAAGATGAAAAGGGCGATTTTGCCATCGTCAGTCAGGAACAGATACTGGGCATCTTCACTCAGATAACGGGAGTCTTTACCATATTTCTGGGAGCGATTGCCGGTATTTCTCTGCTGGTCGGTGGTATCGGCATCATGAATATCATGCTGGTCTCGGTCACGGAGCGAACCAGGGAGATAGGTATCCGCAAGGCCGTCGGTGCCAAACGGCGGGATATTCTAATACAATTCCTGATTGAAGCGGCCATGCTGAGTTTGCTGGGAGGGGGTATCGGCATCATCGGCGGCTCGATGCTCTCATTCATCGTTTCTCACCTGCAATTCAGCGGGATAACGATTCATGCCGTAGTCTCAGCCGACATCATCATTCTGGCCGTGTCGGTCTCAGCTATTATCGGATTAGCCTCGGGCATCTACCCGGCAATGCGAGCCGCTAGGTTGAATCCTATTGACGCTCTACACTACGGATGAAATAATGAAGAGTGGGGGTTAGCGAAAACTTATGAACTGGCTGGATGCCATCCTCATCATATTCGGGATTCTGGCTCTGCTGGCTGGCTTGAGAACAGGGATTATCAGGAGCATCCTTCCCTTGGCCGGGTTAATCATTGGTCTGTTTCTGGCGTTGCGCTATTATCTACCCTTCGGTGAGCTGATGTCCTTCCTGCCACAGCCTACTGTGGCTAAATGGGTGGCCTTCGCCATCATCCTGATTGCAGTACTGCTGATTGCCGGCGGGCTGGCCAGACTCCTGTCCTGGGGTGTCTCATCGCTGATGCTGGGGTGGCTTGACCACCTGCTCGGTGCTATCTGGGGCTTACTCTTCGGTGCCGTACTTTATGCGGCCTTGCTCGCCATCTGGGTCAAATTCTTCAGCGAAGCGGAAGTCATCACGGGGTCGCCGATAGCTACATTTCTCCTGGACCACTTCCCCACCGTGCTGGGACTACTGCCTGACGAGTTTGAGGCGGTACACAATTTCTTCCACTAGAAGGCTAGGTATAGCCGCGGGAAAACAGATAAGGACACAAACAGAACATCGCAGTGAGCTTATCAATTGATAAGCTCACTGCGTTGCCAATACAGTTTGTCCCGCGATTTGAATGACTTGTCTAGCGAGCCGTTGACTGAGAACTAGGTAACTTTGGGAGTCTCACCCGGATGCAACTTCTTCCATCTCTCCAGGAGCTGTTCCCGAGTCTCCTTGTGGGCTGGGTCAGCTACGCAGGAATCGACCGGGCAGACTTCAGCGCATCGGGACGATGGGTGAGCACCAACACACTCCGTGCACTTGTTCGGGTCAATGACATAGATGGTCTCACCCTCGCTGATCGCCTGATTGGGGCATTCTGGTTCACAGGCCCCACAGCTGATACAGTCCTCAGTGATTTTGTAGGCCATTCAGTCTCCCTCCTTAGTTACTTCTGACAGATTCCTGGAATATTCTTAAGCATGCGCATTAACCTTCTTTTTCAGAGCCACCGCCACCGGTTTAGGGACAAGGTCATCAACATAGCCACCGAGATTGGCCACTTCTTTAAGCAGGCTGGAGCTCAGAAACTGGTACCTCAGATTGGCCATCAAGCAGACTAGCTCGCAATCCGGGGCCAGCTTCTTGTTCATCAGCGCCATCTCAAACTCCCGCTCGAAGTCGGCACCCACTCTCAACCCACGCACTATTGCCCTGGCCCCGACCTGCTGGGCGAAGTTAATCGTCAGACCGGTAAAGGTCTTGACATCAACATTGGGCAGGTCAGCTATTGATTGTTTGACTAGACTTACCCTCTGCTTCGTGGTGAACATGAGATTCTTCGGGGGAACATCATAGACGCCGATAATTACCTTCTCAAAAAGTTTGGCCGCTCGAGTGGCGATATCCAGATGCCCGTTGGTTATGGGGTCAAAACTGCCCGGGTAAATAGCTATGGTCACACCGTGTCCTCCTTTCGATAAATTGCGATACAGCTATCACCGTGGCGGTGCTCTTTAACCAAGCGTAATGGGCCATAAGCTGAATCCAGGGAAAGGTGAGGAGAGTGGGTTACCACGACAACTGTGTCTTGACCAACCAGTCTGGAATTCGCCAGTTGCTCTACCAGAATACCGATTGATGGGTTTGAGTAGGGCGGGTCCATGAGTATTATGTCGTACTCCTTATCTAAAAAAGAAAGGGCTTTCGCCACGCTACAGCAATAAACATGCGCCTGTGCGGCCAGCTTGGTCTTCTCCAGATTCTCCCCGATTATAGTGCAACACCTCGGCTCACGCTCAACAAAATCAACCCAGCCTGCCCCCCGGCTCAAAGCCTCAATGCCTAATGCCCCGCTCCCAGAGAACAAATCAAGCACCTGCTCCCAATTGCCAGTCATATTTTCCAGGATTGAGAAAATCGCTCCCCGGACCAGTTCGGTCGCCGGGCGGGTGGGGC
>CAYGYD010000075.1:0-7728 GCA_964354005.1 uncultured Dehalococcoidales bacterium
CGACCCCGAGGGGATTTGAACCCCTGATCTACGCCGTGACAGGGCGTTATGTTAGTCCGCTACACCACGGGGCCATTTTTAAACAGAGTGAAGGGTTAATCCACCTAAAGTCTAGCAAAGGACGCGAACTCTGTCAATCAGCGCCCGTAGTCATCCTGGAGCCTGACAACATCGTCCAGTTCGGGGGTGGAGACTTCAAGCAGGATAGTATCTTCGAGCGCCGCCACGCGGTGCCTGGTGAGTGGGCGAATGCGGACAGTGTATCCCGGCTCAGCGACGGACTTGACCGGTGGCCCATCGCTGCCCTCAACTTCAAAGAGGGCTTTGCCCTCATACAGGTAAAGAGTCTCGTCCTTCTTCTGATGATACTGGAGGCTAAGCCGATGGCCCTTCTTCAGGAAAATCAGTTTTCCAGCGTATTGTGGAGTATGAGCCCACAACAGTTCAAAGCCCCATGGTTTCTCAATTTTCTTCGGGAGCTTATCTTTCATACCTGACTAAACCCCGGCTAGTCCCCGACCAAATTGCAGTATCTTCTCCACGCGTTCTGGTGTATTGCTTTCAGCATAAATACGGAGCAAAGGCTCAGTGCCGGAGAACCGGATAAGCAACCAGCTGGTATCCGCCAGGAGGTAACGAAAGCCATCGGTAGTATCAAAGCGGGCGACCTTTACCCCACCAATATTCTTGGGTGGATTGCGCTTTATACGGTCGATTATTTTCGCTCGCTCTGGCTCGGGGAATTCAATGTCCTGTCGGTTGAAATGGTGCGGGCCGACTTTGCTGTAGAGGTGGTCAATCAGCTCCGACGGGTTCTTGCCGGTCCTGACCATGAAGTGGAGAAAATAGAGCGACGCCAGAATGCCGTCCCTTTCCAAGACATGGCCGCGGAAGCCGTAGCCACCGCTTTCCTCCCCACCAATGAGGGCGTTTTCGGCCAGCATGATGGGCGCCACATACTTGAAGCCCACCGGCGTCTCGCGGACGGGCACCTTGAATATTTCACCCAGGCGGTCGAGCATGGCGCTGGTGGTTATGGTCTTGACAATCAGTCCCCGCTCCCCCCGCACCTCCAGCAGGTACAGACTGAGCAAAGCAAAGACCTGGAGCGTGGTCAGAAACTGGCCCTTTTCGTCAACCACGCCGATGCGGTCGGCGTCACCGTCGGTGGCTAAACCAACATTGGCCCGGCGCCGCCTCACGGTGGCCGAGAGCTTGGTCAGGTTCGGTGCGATTGGTTCCGGGCGCTCCATACCGGGAAACAATGGGTTACGCTCGGCGTTAATCTCCACCAGCTCCAGAGCACCGCCGCCCAGTAGTGCCTTCAAGTAGCCTGCCCCCGCCCCGTACATGGGGTCAATGACGATTTTAAGCTCCGCCTGACGCAATTCATTGAGGTTGACCAGCTTAGCCACCTGGTCGAAATAGACCGGGGCCAAATCAAGGTATTCCACCCGGTTTTGCTGCAAGGCTCCAGAAAGTGGTATCCGGGCTATCTTGCCGGTGGTCAGAATGCGGGAGATATGTTTTTCTATCTCGGCGGTGACTTCCGTGGGTGCGCTGGAACCGGTTTCGGACTTAACCTTAAAACCGTTCCAGCTTCCCGGATTGTGGCTGGCGGTGATAATGACCGCCCCGCCCGCCCGCCGGGCCAGGGTGCCGAAGCTGATTACCGGCGTGGGCGTGGCTCTGGGGCAGAGGTAGACCTTGATGCCATTGCCGGCCACTACCTCCGCGGCTGCGGCGGCAAAGTCCTCCGAGGCAAAACGAGTATCATAGCCAATAATCAGCCCACGGCGGGCTAAGCGGGATTGCTTCAAATAGTTAGCCACTGCCTGGGCACAGACCCGGACATTGTCAAAGGTGAAGTCCTGGGCGATGACCCCTCGCCAGCCGTCAGTGCCGAATTTAATGGGGTTTTTGTTCAACCCTATCCCCTTTATCCCCTTCCCCTTGATAAGGGGAAGGGGAAGTAGTTTTTAAGAGGGACGAAGTCCCTCTTTTACGCCCTTTAAGTTAGAGAGACGAAGCCTCTCTTGAACTCTCCATTCTAGGTAACCGGAAGGTGGCATGAAATGGTTGCAAGCTAGTCACTCACAGGGGCCGCTTTTTTGTTTGCCGAAGATTTCTTAGCAGTTTGCTTCATATATTGTGCTTTAGGTTCAAATAGCTTAAGAGGAATAGGCTTTTCCTGCGAATTCTTTTGAATTCTAAATCTACCTGTATATTCTCCATTCTCCTTTCTCTCAGAGAAAGTCCTTGTTACTACATGCTTTCCCATTTCTAAAAGTGCTTCTCTCCTTTCATTTTCACAATTTGCTATCCTTGTCTCAGCAAAATCGGTATATTCTTTAGAAATCTCTATCCCTACGTAATCATGACCCAAAAGTTTTGCAGCAACCAAAGTAGTACCGCTTCCACAATAAGGATCAATTACTACGCCATCCTTTCTGTCATCCATCACAGAAAAAATTGCACGCATAGGCAAAGCTAACGGGAAAGGAGCGGGATGAGGATTATTTTGTTCAGGGGGGAATCTCCAAATTGAAGTTAATAGGGCATGTCTAGGTTTCACTTCTTTGCCTATTAGGTGCTCCCCGGCTGGTTTGTAAAGCCAATATATTCTTTCTTCTACTTAACCCTTCGCAAACTACGAGTTTCATCGTCCAGCCATTCGCTATCAACAATATCCACGACTCTTTGATCCGTATAATTATTATCTACTACCTGTTCATTGGCATATTCTCTCTTGTTTTTAATATTCTCTGGAATCTCCACCGTGTATTCAACCTTTTCGGTTCTCCGTATTGTTTCATACTTAGTCAAAATGTATTTTACGTTACTCATAATCATTTACCCCCTTTAGATAGATATGACTGCGATTTCCACTTTTTAAAATCATCCCACATTTGTTTCACTAATTCCTCAGAAGCTAGAGTAGTTTTTTCTGTGAAATTTGAAGCGCTCAGGTCAAAGCGACCACTTATATTCAAACGATAAAGGAAAATTGGTGTTGTCAAGGTGCAACATTTAAGAAAATCTTCAACGCTGAACAGCTTGAAAGACCAGTCATTTATGTCGTCGCCTTTACCTCTACATACCAAAAACAGATAGTTCTCTTTATTACTTATTGCCTTAAACATCTCTGTTAGCATAACTGTACCAAAAAAGATGCCTTCTTCTTTTGAGGAATATTTTATTTCAACATAATATATTCCATTAGATTTCTTCGCGACTAGGTCACAACTTTGATTCTTCGCCGGTTTTACATCTGTAAACCCAAGCGACTCAAGCCATTCTTTACACCTGGTTTTGGCTAGCCTATCAGAGACTACTTTTGTCTTAGCCATATGTCTGCCTTATTAAGTGACAAACATATGGTAAAACAAATTATGTAATTTGTCGAATGATATTATAAAAGCGGTAATTAATCAATAATTCTTCAACTAACTTTCTAGGCACAAATCTACAAGGACGGCTATCAATGTGTCTTTTGATTTCCCTACAAGATAGCTACTCAACTCCTGATGAGGCTTTGTTGAATACATTTTTAGTATGGTCGCTAATTCCTGATTCATAAGTTCACCTTTTCAGCTATTATTACTTCCCCAGTGCCTCTTTTCTCAGGATTCTGGCTTTGTCGGTTTTCTCCCAGGGTAAATCAAGGTCGTCGCGGCCGAAGTGGCCGTAGGTGGCGGTCTGCCGGTAGATGGGTCGGCGCAAATCGAGGTACTGGATAATGGCCGCCGGCCGCAGGTCAAAGTGCTTGTTGATGAGCTTGAGCAATACCTCCTGGTCAACCTTGCCCGTGCCGAAGGTCTCAATAGAGATGGAAAGAGGGTGGGCCACGCCGATGACATAGGCTACCTGAAGCTCAACCCGCTCCGCCAGCCCGGCGGCGACAATATTCTTGGCAATGTAACGAGACATGTAAGCCGCCGAGCGGTCGACCTTGGTGGGGTCTTTGCCGGAAAAGGAGCCGCCGCCGTGCCGCGCCATCCCGCCATAGGTGTCTACCAGAATCTTGCGACCGGTGCAGCCGGTATCAGACACCGGCCCACCAATGACAAACCGACCCGTGGCATTGACATAGAAGTTGGTCTGGTCATCAATCAGTGCCGGAGGAATCACTTCTTTAACCAGATGCTTGATAATGTCCCGCTCAATCCGGCCGTGGCTGATGCCGTCATCATGCTGGGTGCCAATCACCACGCAGTCCACCCGCCGGGGCACACCATAGCTGTATTCCACGGTTACCTGTGACTTGCCGTCAGGGCGGAGGTAGGGAATCGTCTTATCCTTTCTCAACTGCGCCAGACGCCGGCACAACTTATGGGACAGAGCAATGGGTAAAGGCATTAGCTCCGGCGTCTCGCTACAGGCAAAACCGACCATCATCCCCTGGTCGCCAGCGCCAACCTTGTCCAGGTCATTGCCTGCGGCCGCCCGTTTCTTAGCTTCCTGCGATTTATTCACACCGCGAGCGATATCCGCCGACTGCTCCCTGATGGAGACCAGCACCCCGCAGGAGCGGTAGTCAAAGCCGTATTCTGGGTTAACATACCCGATATCTCGCACCACCGACCGCACGATATCGGCGATTTCAATATAGCAATTAGTGGTGATTTCTCCCAGGACAATTACCATACCGTTGGTAACGGCCACCTCGCAGGCAACCCGGCCCAGCGGGTCTTGTGCCAGGATGGCATCCAGAATGGCATCGGCCACCTGGTCACACAGTTTATCCGGGTGCCCCTCGGTGACCGACTCCGAGGTGAACATGTATTTCGCTGAGCTAGCAAAGCAGTTAGTCAATGTTGCCTCCTTATTATGTTCCTTCCTGCCAGCTGGTGAGGTACTGTTTTTGTTCTTTGGTCAGGGTGTCAATCTCAATGCCCATAGAGTTCAGTTTCAACCGGGCTACCTCTTTGTCAATCTCTTCGGGCACGGTGTAGACCCTGGGCTTGAGCTTACCCTGGTTTTTCACGATGTATTCCAGGCACAGTGCCTGGTTGGCAAAGCTCATATCCATAACGCTGGCCGGGTGCCCCTCCGCCGCCGCCAGATTAATCAGTCGACCTTCGCCCAGCAGGTACAGGTGGCGTCCATCCTTCAGGGTATACTCATCAACGAAGGGGCGGATGACTCGCTTACTCCGTGCCAGGCTCTCCAAGGCCGGGATGTTAATCTCAACATTGAAGTGACCGCTATTAGCCAGAATCGCGCCGTCTTTCATCGCCTTGAGGTGAGCCTTGTCAATGACATTTTTGTCCCCGCTCACGGTAATGAAAATATCGCCCATTTTAGCGGCTTCAATCAGCGGCATCACTTGGAGGCCGTCCATAGCCGCTTCGAGGGCACGCACTGGCTCGACCTCGGTGACAATGACCTGCGCCCCCAGCCCTTTGGCCCGCAGGGCGATGCCGTGCCCGCACCAGCCATAGCCGCAGACGACCACCTTTTTGCCCGCCCAGAGAATATTGGTGGCCCGGGTTATGCCATCAATGGTACTCTGCCCGGTGCCATAGCGGTTATCAAAGAGGTACTTGGTCTGGGCATCATTAACCGCGATGATAGGATACCTCAGCTTGCCCTGCTTCTCAAGACTGCGCAGCCGAGTAACCCCGGTGGTCGTTTCCTCCGTACCGCCAAGAACATTTTTAATCAGGTCAGTGCGTTTAGCGTGGAGGGTAGTCACTAAATCAGCGCCGTCATCCACCGTCAGGTTGGGTTTGTTATTCAGGGCTGTATTGATGTGCTTATAGTAGGTGGCTTCACTCTCACCTTTGATAGCATTCGTGGGGATGCCGTAGTCCACCAGCGCAGCGGCGACATCATCCTGAGTGCTGAGCGGATTGGAGGCACAGAGGATGAGATTGGCCCCGCCCTCCTTCAGAGCCAGCGCCAGATTGGCTGTCTCCGTAGTAACGTGAAGGCAGGCGGAAATCCGCACGCCCCTGAAAGGCTTCTCTTTAGCCAACCTCTCCCGGATTAGCTTCACCACCGGCATTTCGCGAGCGGCCCACTCGATTCTATGTCGCCCGCCTTCCGCCAGCGCCGGGTCTTTGATATCATACTGACTCTTTTTCAACCTCACCCCCTCAATCCCCCTCTCCTCAAGGAGAGGGGGAAATGTATGAAAGAGAGGCAGAGCCTCTCTTAGACTCTCCTTTGAACTGCCCTTAATCTCATCCCTTTGTCCAACAGGGACTTTGTCTTATTATTGCTTCCCTTCGGTCGACCACCTTTGTGAAGACGGGGGTTTTCCGCTGGACACCTCTCCAGCGGCACCGGGCAATCTAGACACGTCTCCCTCTCGAACTCCTTACAACCGTCCAGCCAAGGCACTTCACCATTGAATCGCCCGTACAAAGGGTGCTTCTTCACTTCCTCCTTCGGCGGTCTTCCCATTTTACTCATTTTGCGTCTCCAGCTCTCACACGCAGTCTAGCTCCTTCGTCTTAGTGAGCATTATATCATAGGTCTAACGGGAAAATTCGGCGGAGTAAAGGCCGGTGTCAAATTCCTCAAAACGGTGCTCAGTCAGCGGCATGCCGGCCAACTGCTTGAGCGTGACATCCGAACCGGTTCTGGTATGGATATGCAAGTCTATTTTCATCCCTATCTCTTTTTCACGCCGATGATGTACCAGTCTTCCGGCGGGTCATGCCGGGTATCGACTACTAGGTGGATAATATTAAGGGTCGGATACAAGCCCTTTAAGTCATCCAAATCCACGGCTTCAAACCGTTTTTTGTTGTTTAAGTAGGCTTCTGCGGTGAGTGCATTAGATTCGTAATTCTCTTTAGTGCGGCTTAATATCCGCCGGATGGCTACCTCCTGCGGGCAGTCCGTTTGCAGGATAACAAAGGTCAGGTCGTGTTTAGCGGCTATTTCAGCGGCACGTCTCCTTAACGACTGCGTAATAAAAGTGGCATCAAGTATCACACCGGCATTCTTGTTTAGAGCCTCGTCCGCCTGTCTGAACATCTCATCATAGACTGAGGTTCTTTTCGCCATATCGGAGGCGACTTTTTCATCGAATATGTCCTCGTTTTTCAGCACCTCCAGTCTAATCAGGTCGCTTCTAAGGAGGGGGTAGCCCTTGAGCCTGGCTACTTCCTCCGTCGTCTCAGTCTTCCAGGTGCCGGGAAGGCCGCAGGCGATAAGCAAGAAACCAGCCCCCAGCTCTTTCTCGACAAATTTTATGAATGGCTCTCGCAATTCACCACCTCACCTATTCGAGTCATATCATATACTTTTTTGTATCAAATATACGATTCCGCCAGCTCAAAATACTTCCTGGCGATAGCTAAAGTCCTTGTCTTTTCCTCCTCCGCAATATACGGGTCGTCCAGCTTGAAACTCTCAACTTTGCCCCGGACATAAGCGCGGTAGCATTTATAGAAATTAAGCAATCTCAGCAATTCTTTATCCTGGCTAAAATCCATATACGCTTTCACGAAACTACGGGACAGGTCGGCGCGACCGTAGTGGTCTAAGTCCATCGCCAAAAAGGCAACCTCCGAGGCCACATCACCATACCGGAAGCGGTCGTTAAACTCAACGCAGTCGTAAATGCAGATGCCATCCGTAAAGCAAATATGGGCGGCGTGAAGGTCGCCGTGACAGTCCCGTATCCGTCCCCCAGCCACCCGCTGGCGGAAAAGCGAGGCATTGTCTTTAATGAAACAGCGAGTGTAGTTCTTAATACGGTCGTATTTTTCC
>CAYGYD010000076.1:0-7716 GCA_964354005.1 uncultured Dehalococcoidales bacterium
GCTAGGTTTGGCTTTGTCTGACTGAGCCTCAGATAGCACTGATAAAGCCATCCGGGGCATAATCCCAATCTACAATCGGGTGAGGTGAGAATATGGGAATCGAGTTGGTGCACATCGGATTCGATAATATCATCGCCATGAACCGGGTGATTGCCATCGCTTCACCGAACTCGGCGCCGACCAAGCGCACCATCCAGGAGGGCCGGACTAAAGGATTTCTGATTGATATGACCAACGGCCGGAGAACCAAGGCCGTGATTATCACTGATAGCGGACACATTATTCTGGCGGCTCTCGCCCCGGAGACGATTGCTGGCCGACTTCAGGCGAGTCGCGACAGCGTTGACCGGGGCAGTTCACTTATGAGACTTGAGCAGAGCGATGCCAAGGCCAGTTCATAGTCGCCAGTCCCCGCTCGACCGACCCCGCACCCCCTTGCTCATCATCCTCTCCGGTCCTTCCGGGGCAGGCAAGGATGTGGTCTTAACCCGGATGAGGGAACTGGGTGTTCCCCTGAAATACATTACTACCCTGACCACCCGCCCCCGGCGCCCGGCGGAAAAAGACAGGGTGGACTATCATTTTGTTACGCTCAAGAAATTCCAGGAAATGATGGCCAATAACGAGCTACTGGAGTGCGCACAGGTCTACGGTAACTGGTACGGAGTACCCAAGAAGGACGTCAAACAGGCGCTGGACTCAGGTCAGGACACAATTATCAAGGTTGATGTGCAGGGAGCCGCCACGATTAAGAAACTTCTGCCTCAGGCAGTATTTATCTTTCTCATGCCACCCTCAATGGGTGATATCCTGGTCAGACTCAAACAGCGCCGCACTGAATCTTCCACCGACCTGGCATTACGTCTGAAGACAGCGAAAGACGAAATGAAACAGCTCTATCTCTTTGATTATGTTGTTATTAACCACTGGGATGAAATTGACCGGGCGGTATCAGATATTAAGGCGATTATCACGGCCGAAAAGTGCCGTGTGACTCCCCGGCAAATTACCAGGTTGGTTAGAAAATCAGTTTAAGCAGCCAGGTGAAGAGGTAACCCAGCACGCCGCAGATAGGGAAGGTCAATATCCAGGCAGTAACAATGTCCCCGGCCACGCCCCAGCGCACCGCCGAGAATCGTCGGGTAGCGCCGACACCCATAATGGCGGTACTTATGCAATGAGTAGTACTAAGAGGGATACCTAGGGAGGAAGCTAGCAGAATAGCTGTGCCACTCGCGGTCTGGGCGACAAAGCCGTGCACCGGTTCCAGTTTGGTCAGTTTATAACCCATAGTGCGGATGATGCGCCACCCGCCAATAGCAGTACCCAATCCCATAACTGCTCCGCAGAGCAGGATTACCCACCGGTCCACCGTGAACTGTGTCATAACACCGCCCAGCACTAGTGTCAGGGCAAACACCCCCATGAACTTCTGGCCATCGTTGCTACCGTGGGTGAAAGCCAGAAAAGCGGCGGAGACTATTTCTAGCTTACTGAAGGCCTTGCGGCTGGCTGACAGACTGGCTCGTCGCAGTCCCCAGTTAAGGGCGGTCATTATCAGAATACTCAGGGTAAATCCAAGCAGGGTGGAGAAGCCCAGGCCAATCAGCACCTTGCGCCAGCCTTCCCAGAGTAGGACTGAGGGGCCGGCTACTGCCAGTCCAGCCCCGGTCAGACCGGCGATTAGCTCGTGGCTTTCGCTGGTGGGTATGCCGTAAAACCATGTGACAACACTCCAGACGACAATGGTCAGCATGGCCGCCGCTACGACGGGGAGGTCGATAACCTCCGGCTTGACAATGCCCGTACCTATCGTGGTGGCCACAGCGGTGCCGGTGACCAGAGCGCCCACAATATTGAGAACGGCTGCCATGATTACGGCCTGGCCCGGGGAAAGGACGCGGGTTGAAACTACGGTGGCAATAGCATTGGGGCTGTCCGTCCAGCCGTTAACAAACTCGGCGGCCAGCACCAGAAACAGGACTGGTATTAGCGGGAGCAGGATGGCGGCATCAGGCATGCTTCAGGGCTACCCCTTCTATGACATTAGCCACATCCTCACACCGGTCGGTAGCCATCTCCATGTGCTCGTAAATCTCGCGCCACTTGATTATTTTGGCAATGTCAGCCGTATCGTCAAAAAGTTCACCGATGGCCGAGCGGAATATCCGGTCGGCCACATTCTCCAGCCGGTTCATCTCCACGCACCGCTCCAGAACCTGCTTCGACTCACTCGGGCGGCGCAAATAAGGCATCGCCTTCTCTACCTCGATGGCTGACTGGACAATAACATCGGCCAGTTCCTTCGCTCGCGGTCCGGGACGGTCGACCTTGTATATCAACATGGCATCGGCGGCCGCCTGGATGAAGTCGGTGACATCATCCAGTGAGTGAGACAGCAGGGCAATGTCCTCCCGGTCAAAGGGGGTAACGAAGGTGCGGTGCAGCCTTTCCATAATCTGGTGCGTGATGGTATCTCCGGTGTGCTCAAGCTCAGTTATCTCGTTTACCTTTTCCTCCACATTGTCCCAGTTATCTATCAACTCTTTTAGCTTTTGGGCTGCCTTGACCATATTGTGGGCACTGCCTTCAAAAAGCTCGAAGAACTTCTCTTCCCGGGGCATGAGTGGGAACCTAAACACTGATAGACCTCCTTTGCTGACCGGAGCGTGCTGAAGAAGTGAGTGACCAGTAGTCGGGGGACCGGCAATAAGGGGTCAACATATACCGTGAGTAAGTTTAGTGGAGACACCCCGGATTGTCAAGCTACTGCCTAGTTCGGTATTTTCATGAGAAAGTTGTTCAGGACTCTTGCCCTACTGACTGTTGTGAGCTATGGCATAATTCTTGGTGTTCTAGGTGTTACGCGTGGCGGGCGAGGTGATATTTGTCGTCTTCTCGGCGAAATATGAGCTGGTTTCGGTGTGATTCGTGGTGTCTGTAGCGATGTTCTAGGGTGTGTCTTATTAGGCGTATTGGCTCCTTTGATACATTCTTGTCCGGCAAGATATGCTACGACATCTTCAGGATTGCTGTCAACCGATATTTAGGAGGAGGCCTGGTTCGGTACATTAGTGATGCCTCTTTCCCTGGACGGGAAACAGGGGCTGACCTCACCCCCTGCCCCATCTCCTAAAAAGAGATGGGGAGTAACGGAAAGAGGGGGGCGAAGCCCCCCTCTTAAAAAACTTCTCCCCTTCCCCTGCTAGGGGAAGGGGATTAAGGGGATGGGGTTACTTAAACAATCTTACCTATTTGGTTTTGCCCGGTTACTCCAGCTATAATAAAAGTGACGGGTTATCTTGATGTGAGGTGAGGAGATTATGGTGACTAAGATAGCTTTGGTGCGAACGCCGGACCGGGCCAAAGGGGTGCGGCGAGCCATTGATTTACTTCAGTCCAACCCGGTGCGGGACAAGGCGGTGGTACTGAAGCCCAACTTTAACACAGCCGACCCCGCCCCCGGCTCAACCCATAATGATACCCTTCGCAGCCTGGCTCTGACACTTAAGGAGATGGGCGCTAAAAGTATCACTCTGGCCGAGCGTAGCGGACCGGGGGATTCCACCCGGCAGGTGATGGAAAAGAAGGGAATTTTCGGCCTGGCCCAGGAGCTGGGTTTTACAGTGGTCGACCTGGAGGAGCTGGGGCCGGAGGGGTGGGTTCATCTCAATCCCACGGGCAGCCATTGGCCGCAGGGTTTCCATTTTCCGCGAATCTATCGTGAGGCGGAAGCCATCGTTCAGACCTGCTGCCTGAAGACTCATGCCTACGGCGGTCACTTCACACTTTCTCTGAAGAATTCGGTGGGGCTGGTGCCCCGGATTGGTTATCCCTACATGAGTGAACTGCACACCTCGCCCTACCAGCGGCAGATGATTGCCGAGATTAATACTGCTTACTCACCCGACCTGGTGGTGCTGGATGGGGTGGAGGCTTTTGTTAACGGTGGCCCGGCGCAGGGTACACGTGTCCCGGCCGAAGTGATACTGGCTGGCAATGACCGCGTGGCCATCGATGCCGTCGGGGTGGCCATGCTGCGTTTCCTGGGCACAACGCCTGAGGTAAGCCAGGGGCCTATTTTCAAACAAGACCAGATTGCCCGGGCGGCGGAGTTGGGGCTGGGGGTCAAATCACCCGACCAGATTCAAATCGTTACTGGTGACGCCAGGAGCGAAACCCTGGCCGGGAAACTGAGAGAGATTCTCCTTAAGGGCTAGGCGGGTTTTCGGGAGCCAGCGTGCGCTTTTTAATGGCCCTCTTTCTCCGTCACCACTTTTTTGAGCTGGCTCATAACCTGGCTTCGGGTCATTCCTTTAACGGCAATGACCTTCCTTTTAGCCGTCAAGCCCCTCTCAATGGTCAGGCTGGCTTTACTTATCCCCAGAACCTCGCTCAAGAACTTGACCAATTCCTGATTGGCTTTGCCTTCTACTGGCGGTGCCGCAATTCTTAAGTGCCAGACACCATCAGCATAGTGGAGTAGCTGGTTCTGCTTAGCCCTGGGCTGCACTTGAACCACAATCTTGGTCGGTGGCTCCGGCTTCACGGTTATTGCTTCTCCCTTTTGTCAGAAGGAAACACGCCGGGTTCTCGGTTCTTTTGTGGCCGGCAGCCGGGCTTAGAACGCGTCCCGATAAATCTGGGCAATCGCTGCGGCATCCATTTTTCTAGGGCCCCTACTGTCGAGCCCGGGGGTTGACTTTATAGCAAGCTCTGCTATCCTATCAGCACGCTCAAGCTCACAACCCAGGTCTCGTAGTCGTAGTCTCATCCCAACCTGTTTGAGCCACTCTTCGGTAGCCTGTATCCCGTCGGGCTTACCGAAGACATTATTGCCCAGCAGACTGAACCTTTCTCTTGTGGTCGGAAGCATGAACCGCATCCAGGCGGGGAGAAGCGCCGCCAGGCCAGCGCCGTGGGTAACATCGTAATACCCGCTTAAAGCATGCTCAATCCCGTGTAGTGCCAGATTGCCCAGTCCGCCGCCCAATCTCGCAAATTGTGACATGGCAATGGTGCTGGCCCAGGAAAGTTGAGTGCGGGCATCAATATCGTCCAACTTGGCCAGCGCTTTCGGTAGATACTGTGCGACAATCTTCATCACGGTCTCGCGAATGCCGTCAGTGAGAGGAGCGGGCTGAGTATCAGTAATATAAGCTTCGACAATGTGGCAGAAAGTGTCGACTCCTCCGGCGGTGGTTTGATTCTTGGGTACTGTGAGTGTTATCGCCGGGTCAATAATAGCCACTTTAGCCATGGCAGCGGGATGAATGGCCACCATCTTCTCATGGGTAGCCCAGTTGGTGATTACGGCACCGAAGTTCAGCTCGGCACCGGTTCCGGCCATCGTCGGCACCTGAATGACGGAGGGCACAGGCCCCTTGGGTTGCAGTCGGGCGATTATATACTGCCATATCGACTCCGTACCGCTACTAGCCAAAGCTACTCCCTTAGCTGAATCCATGGCACTGCCGCCACCCAGACCGATGACCAGGTCAACCTTCTGGTCACGAGCCAGTTTTGCCCCTTCATCGATTGTTGCGCTGCGGGGATTGGGCTCAACCTTTTCAAAGACCACACTATCCACTCCGTTGGCCTTGAGGTCTGCGGTGACCTTGTCAAGCAGCCCAATCCGGCGGATATCCGGGTAGGTGACAATGATAGCCTTCTTCCCTAATTTTTGCGTCTCTTTACCCAACTCTTGAATCGCCCCGACTCCAAAGACAACCCTGGTTGGTAAGTAAAATACGGTCGCCAATTCTACCTCCTCCTTCTAACACATATTTGTGGCAATTAAACTTCTTTCGGATTCAATTGTCAAACTCTCTTTGCGCTTAGGCTCACTAGCCCGTGCGGTAGCTTTGGCGTTGGGAGATAAGCCATAGCCTTTGGTCAGTTGCAGTATTATGTTGTAGAATGTAGCTGTTTTGACACTATGTTTTGTCCGTTTTGCTGGTGGAGTTGAGGTGGATGAGTGACCTGAGAAGTGAGTTCACGGCCAGGCCGGCTGACGGCAGCCGAATCCTCATGTTCGGCGGTAAAGGTGGGGTGGGCAAAACGACCTGCGCCGCGGCCACTGCCTGCCACTATTCTTCTTTAGGTAAGAAGACTTTGGCTATCTCCACTGATGCCACTCCATCCTTATCCCACATTTTTGAGATAACCAGGGCGGAAAAACCAACCAAAGTCACCGGGGTGCTTTTCTTCAGTGAACTGGGGATTGAAGAGGTCAAAGAGATGTGGGACAGAAAATTCGGTCGCGAAGTCTATGAAGTCTTTTCCTCCTTTGTGGCCATTGATTATCCGGAGTTTGTCGAGTTTATGACCTCGGTATTGCCCGGGCTGGGCGACGAGTTTATGGTTGATTATATGAGGGAATTGAGCCTCAGGGACGAGTATCAGAATATTATATGGGATACCGCACCCCTCGGTCAGACGCTGGCCCTGCTCAAAACCCCGGCCCTGCTCGGCAAGCATCTCCGGATGGCACCGCGCGTATACTCGAGATTGAAACTGGGGGAGCGGAGTCGGGAACCGGTACTGAGTATCCTCAGACGCTGGGAAAAACTATCGGCCGAGAATATGGAGTTTCTCAGAGACAGGGTTGTTTTCACTCTGGTGACCATTGCTGAAGCTCTGGCCGTCGAGCAACTGGAAAGCATCTTCAGTGAGCTCAATGACTATGGTCTTAAGGTTCAGCAATTGATAATCAACAATGTGGTCAAAGACGATAGCTCAGAATTCCTGCGCACCAAAGCCCGCCAACAGCGGAACTATCTTGAGCTCATCTACCAGCGCTATGCCAATCTGAGAATAGTTGAGCTACCGCTATTCCCTCAGGAAGTTAAGGGGCTGGACAGACTGCAGGAAGTGGCCAGAGTATTATTTGAATAAGGCCATCGGCTCATCGGCCTCTGTTCTAACCGCCGAAAGATTTTCGTTGTGTTTCCCCCTCCTGGATTTGGTGAAATACAGTACCGCCTGTTCCATCGACCGCTGACGGGTGCTATTGGCCGTTCAGGAATCTTGGTCCCGTGACTTGAACCTGAGAACATATTTCCTTAGTAGCCACCATATCAGTATTATCAGGAGGATGAGAGCTACAAAAATCCACATGAAAACCTTAGTCCACTCAAAAGGTGCCTTGGTGGGTGGCGTGGGTGTGGGAGACACCTCGGCTAGTACGGCAAAGACAGTGAAGTGGTCCACGGCGGCACTCGCCCTACCGACCTCAGCTACCCGGCCGCTTTCAGGTTCTAGGCTAATCCACCCTGATTCGCTGCTGTAATAGACCAACTTAACGGATGTAACATTCTGGGGCAACTGGTTTACATCATAACCCAGGGTAAGGTGTACGGGCTTGTCAAAAACAATGCCAGAGGGCTCGAAGTTGTAGGCAGTTCCCACCAGTCTTTTGTTTTGCGGCGGGGCCAGTACCTCTACTGCCGGCCTAATTTCTATTAGCGTCACGATTTCCCCTTGACTATCGACTGTTCTGGTACCCTCGTCCAATATGAGTATATGGCGGGCGTCGGGGCTAGGTGCTTCGAGGGAACCCAGAAGTCGGCCGTCACTTGTGGTGAGTTGCGTAGTGATCTTGCCGAGGAAGTCCACAGTGAAGTAGTAGAGTTTCGCACCGGTCGTTGGTGTAGGCGTTGGTGTTGGCGTCGGCGTAGGTGTTGGTGTTGGCGTCGGCGTAGGTGTTGGTGTAGG
>CAYGYD010000077.1:0-7702 GCA_964354005.1 uncultured Dehalococcoidales bacterium
GTCACCTGGGGCAGGCTAGCTGAGCAATGCAACCAGTTCCTGACTAAGGGTCGGCTGGTCTATGTTGAGGGTAGACTGCGTACCCATACGTGGGAGGGTCAGGACGGTCAACGGCATTCCCGTAACGAGATAGTCGCTAATCGAGTCAGTTTTCTCGATAGACAGGGAGTAGCCCCTCTGCCGGAGGGAAAAACCGGCGAAAGCGTGGCCAATGTGGTCAATGAGGTGGAGCCGGAGGATATCCCCTTTTAGGCCGGGGTGATAGCTCGAGTTCTAAAGGTAGGGAGTTGATAACAGATGGTCAGAGAACCAAGTAGAACCAGGCCAGCCAGAACAAGTCGGCCGAGATATGTACCGGCGCGCAAGGTCTGTACCTTCTGTGTCAATAAAATCAATGTTATTGATTATAAAGATGCGGCGAAATTGCGTAGCTTTATCTCCGAGAGAGGTCGGATAGAGCCACGGCGCCGCACGGGTACTTGTGCCAAACACCAGCGTATCTTGGCTACAGCTATCAAGCGGGCGCGGCAACTGGCGTTAATACCCTATGTGCCGGCCCATATCCGTAAGGCAGGGGGTGCTGGCGCCTGAACTGAGCGGTTCAGCCGGCTCAGGATTGTTACTCTGTTTTCTCTGGTGAAAACTTTTGCATGTGAGGGTTTAGCGTGCCAAAGAGGACTTATCAACCGAAGAAAGTTCCGCGTAAGCGTGAGCATGGCTTTCTGAAGAGAATGAGCACCCGGGGTGGCCGGGCGGTCTTAAAAGCCAGACGGCTCAAGGGTCGGCAACGATTAACCACAGTCTGACGCCGGGTCCTTTCGTAGGAAGGACCGCTGAGCGGGGGAGGGAGTGATGAGGGGAGAAGAGTACCTGACCAAGCCGCAGCAGTATGCCTTGGTTTATAGCCAGGGGAGTTCCTGGGCGTCCGATTTGCTGGTGATGAAGGCCTTACCCAATGGCCTTACTTTCTCCCGGTATGGCTTTTCCGTGAGTCGAAGGGTAGGTAAGGCGGTAGTGAGGAATGGAATTAAGCGCTGGTTGCGCGAGATTTTGAGGGCGGCGCCGCTGAAAGCGGGGTGGGACATTATTTTTATTGCCCGCCAATCGGCGTCGGAAGCGGATTATGCTGGGCTGAAGAGTGTGGTCGGGCGTTTGTTATCTCGGGCCGGCTTGCTGGCTATTAACAGTGAATCTGGCCGACCAGCGGAGGTTAAAGCCAGTGGTGGCTGAGGCTGTGGCCGTCCTTCCAGCGGAAGGACGGCTCCGGCTAGGTATCATTGAGGAGAACGGTGAAGGAATTAGCCTTAGACTTGATTAAACTGTATCAATCGACCTTATCCCGGGTCATGCCACCGTCCTGCCGCTTTATTCCGACCTGCTCGGAATATACCCACGAGGCAATCGCCCGGTATGGTGTGCCGAAGGGGGTCTGGCTGGGCCTAAGACGTATCAGTCGGTGCCATCCCTTCAGCCCGGGGGGTTACGACCCGGTGCCTTGATACGAGACCGGTTGGAAGGCACCACCTTTCAACCTTCTCTCCCGGTGGCCTTGAATTGACTGGAGTTAGTAGTGAGAATCTGGTTTAGGAAAATAAGGCAGTCCAGAAGATGGCTCTCAGTAATTGTCTTGCTCCTGGTCGGGCTGGTCTTTACCGGCTGTATCGGCGCTCAGACTATACCTCGGGGCTGGTCGGGCGGGACCGTGGATGGTAACAACCTTTATGTTGGCACTATGGATGGCCGGCTTGTTGCCGTGAATACTGATAATGGCAGCCGTTTGTGGGCCGTGAAGCTGGAGATGGGCACGACTTCTGGCGGCGGCTTTGGTTGTTCTCAGGGCCCGACTAGCGTCGCTATCTATGGCTCCCCGGCCGTGTCCGACAATCTGGTCTATGTCGGTGGGTATAACGGTAAGGTCTATGCTTATCCGACGGCTGGGCGGGAAGAACCGAAGTGGCTCTATCCCCGGCAAGGAAACTTGGCTGGCCCTATTGTGGGTAGCCTGGTGACGGCTCAGGGTCGGGTCTATTTTGCCTCGGCGAGCGGCACGGTCTATGCTTTAGATGCAGCTGAGGGCTATAAGGTCTGGGACTTCCGCACCGGAGAAAAAATCTGGTCAACCCCGGTCATCGCCGGTGACACCGTGTTTATCGGCACTTTCGGTGATAAACTCTACGCGCTGAACGCCGCCGATGGCACCAAGAAGTGGGAATTTAGGGCCGAAGGGGCGATTGTCGCCACGCCGGTAGTGGACGGCAATACGGTCTATGTCGGCTCTTTTGACCGGCATCTTTATGCTCTGGATACTGCCAGCGGCAGCCTGAAGTGGAAAGTCATGGCCCAGAACTGGTTCTGGGCAAAGCCAGTGGTTTATAATGGAGTGGTTTATGCAGCGTCACTCGATGGCAAGCTCTATGTTCTAAAGGCGGATGATGGCCAGAAAGTGACCGAGTTTGCTTTGAACAGCCCCATAAGCTCGTCGCTAGTCCTGGTGGGCAACTCAGTGGTGGTGGCGACGGAGGTGGGGATGATTTATACGGTGGATACCGCTAACAATGAGATTAAGAGACTGACTAGCCTGGGAGAAGCGGTATTTGCTTCGCTCAGTGCTGGTGAGGGTAGCGTTTTTGTTCATAGCGCCAAGGACTCGCTCTATGCCGTAGATGCGGCTTCAGGGGCGAAACGCCAGTTTACCATTAAGTAGATAGGTGAGGTAGGTACTGTTGGATATTGGGGATGTCTGGAACCTGATTATTCTGTCCCCGCTAATTAATGTCCTTATCATGGTGTCCCATTACCTCTTCAACAACTTCGGGCTGACGATTATCGTGCTGACCATCGTCATCCGGGCGGCCATGTACCCGCTGACGATGAGGCAGCTTAAGGCAACCAAATCTATGCAGGCAATCCAGGCCCAGGTAGCCGAGCTTCAGAAGAAGTACGCCAAAGATAAACAGAAATTAGCCCAGGAGCAAATGAAGCTGTACAAGCAGAGCGGGATGAATCCGCTGGGCTGTGTATGGACGATGCTCATTCAGATGCCGGTGTGGATAGCTCTGTACCAGTCTATTATCAAGGTGCTGGCGGTGGCGCCAGAGGACTTTCTCAGCCTCGCCAAGCATCTTTATACCTCCTGGCCGCTGGTATTTTCCCAGGTGCCCCTGGAAAACCAGTTCCTCTGGCTGAATTTGGCTACACCGGACCCGTGGATGATTCTGCCAATACTGGTCGGTGGTAGCATGTGGGTCCAGCAAAAGATGACCACGCTGCCCAGCTTCGACCCTAGGCAGCAACAGCAGAGCCAGATGATGCTGTGGATGATGCCGCTAATGTTCGCCTTCCTGACTCTGTCCTTCCCCAGCGGCCTGGCTCTTTACTGGTTGGCATCAAACATCATCAGTGTCGTCATGCAGTATTTTGTTACCGGGTGGGGTGGCTTAACTCTACCCTGGGTGGCGAATAAACAAGTGGCTCGCGATAGGAAAACTAAGGAGCCGGCAGCTCAGCTCCAAGCGCCGCCCACTGTCACTGGGCCAAAGCCGGCCAAAGAAGAGGGATTAGAACATGGAAAGTCTGGAGATGCGCGGGAAGACCGTGGAGGAGGCCGTCCAGCGGGCCCTCCACCAATTAGGCGTAAGTCGGGACGAAGTAGAGGTCAACGTCGTAAGGGAAGGTAAGTCAGGTATTCTGGGCATCGGGGCTGAGGAGGCCATCGTCAGGGTGACTCCTATACCCCAGCCCAAGGGTGATGCGGCGGAGGTCGCCAGGGAAGTAGTAGAGCAGTTGCTCCAACTGCTCGGAGTGGTCGGTACCATTGAGCCTCAGGCTCTGCCAATTGTCGCTGAGGAAAAGGAAGCGGCCCCGGCGGTTGCCCTCAATATCAGGGGTGATGACCTGGGCATTCTCATCGGGCGGCGGGGACAGACTCTGGCGGCTTTGCAGTATGTTGTCCGCCTCATTGTTGGTCGGCAGGTCAAGACCTGGGTGCCAATTGTCATTGATGTGGAAGGTTATAAGCAACGCCGCTACCAGGCCCTGGAGTCATTTGCCAACCAGATGGCCGAGAGGGTCAAGACTAAGGGCGCACCCTTCACCCTGGAGCCGATGCCGGCTTATGAGCGACGAATCGTTCATCTGGCTCTGGCCAACCACCCCGATGTCATTACCGAAAGCATCGGCCAGGGCGAGAGTCGTAAGGTGGTCATTCGCCCCAAGGAGAAATAGCTCCACTCCTGACCGGAGAATTCCCGTTTCCCCAAGCATGCAATATTGACAATCCTAGGTCAATAGGGTTATAAATTCTCCATAACAGCAAAATAACAAAGGAAACAAGGATGGCTGATTGGGCGGAACTCGCCGCGGTAATGGAGCGTCTGGTCCGTTTGAGAACGCGTCCGATTGCCTATAAAAAGTTGCAAAAAGCCGAGGAACTGGAGAAAATGCCCGGAGTGCAGCGAATGGGCCGCCGTTTTACCTTCTGCCAGTTGCCTACACTGGTGCGCCGCAATGGCCAGACGATTGGCGTGACCCGAAGCGATACTGTGGGCACCCGGTGCGCTCGACTTCACGGTCTACTGCCTACGACTGACGAAGAGCTTAAGGGTGAGGCCGAGGCTTTCGCCACTACCTGGTTTGCCACGGCGGAAGTGGCTAGTAAGCAGATGAGGGTATATCCACTGATACCGCCGGGTGAGGCGGTGGTGCTCAGCCCGCTGGCTGCGGCCAAGTTTGACCCGGATGTTGTCCTGATTTACGGCAGCCCTGCCCAGTTGATGCTAATCATGTGTGGTCTTCAATTCCGAGATTACGAGCGTTTTCAGTTCTTCTTCACGGGTGAAGGCGCCTGCGCCGATGGACTGGCCCAGTGCTACACCAGCGGCAAGCCGGCTTTGGCCATCCCCTGCTACGGGGAACGGGTTTTTGGCGCGGTGGAAGAGGACGAACTGGCACTGGCTCTGCCGGTGGGTATGGTGGCCAAAGCCGTTGAGGGTGTGCAAGCCCTGGCGCAGCGAGGTTTGAGCTACCCCATCCCAATTATGGGGCCGGGGGCGGACCCCTCGGCCGCACTAGCCAGAATCTACCCCAAGTGGTTCCGTGCCTAAACCGGGACTCGCGGGGCTATTCGCAAAGGAGTCTCCAATGTTTCATCCCGTAAGTAGTAAGGTAAATTTTTCACAAATTGAGGAAAGAATCCTCAAGCTGTGGAAAGATAATAATATCTTTGAACGAAGTGTAGAACAGCGCCGGGGCAAGCCCTCTTTCATCCTCTACGACGGGCCACCCACGGTCAATGGCAGCCCGGCACTCCATCACGTCCTGACCTCCGCTTTCAAGGATGTCATTCCGCGTTATAAAGCGATGAAGGGCTACTATGCTCCGCGCATCGCCGGTTGGGATACCCATGGCCTGCCGGTGGAGTTGGAAGTCGAGAAGCAGCTTGGCTTCTCGGGTAAAAATCAGATCGAGGAGTATGGGGTAGCCCGCTTTAACGAGCTATGCCGGCAGAATGTCAACCGCTATCTGGGTGAGTTCGAGGACGTCATCGAGCGTATTGCCTACTGGGTTGACCTGAAGAACGCCTATGTCACGATGAGAAACGAGTATATCGAGTCCTGCTGGTGGGCCATCAAGCAAATGTGGGATAAGGGACTAATCTACCAGGGCTACAAGGTCACCCCCCACTGCCCCCGCTGTGGTACCTCGCTGAGCTCCCACGAGGTGGCTCTGGGCTATCAGGACAATGTGGAAGACCCATCAATTTACATCAAGTTCAAGGTTGTCCCGTCGTCACTGAAGAGGTCTGGGGTTCACACTCGGCTTCGCCAGCTTGTCACGACTTCGGGCAAGCCGGCCTATTTTCTGGCCTGGACCACCACGCCGTGGACGCTGCCGGGCAATACGGCTCTGGCGGTAGCGGCAGATGCCGAGTATGTGGTTGTCGAGCTTAAAGAGGAATACCTGATTCTAGCCAGCGCCCGACTCGGCCCATCGGATTTGGCTGAGGTGCCGGTGGTGGCCAAAGTGAGTGGTAGCGACCTGGTTGGTCTGAAGTACGAGCCTCTATTCAATCCTGCCGATTTTGGTGTGGTAGCCAGAAAGATGGGAAAGACAGAGAAAAGCAGGAGAAGGCGGTTATTGGGCTACCCGGTGATTACCGGCGACTTCGTTTCCATGGAGGACGGTACCGGCATCGTGCATATTGCCCCGGCCTACGGCGAGGTCGACTACGAAGCTGGCCTGGAGAACAACCTGGACTTCGTCCATACCGTAGACTTGCAGGGCAAAATCATTGGCACTTACCCATTCTCTGGCAAATTCGTCAAAGAAGCTGACCCGCTGGTGCTGGATGACTTAAAATCACGTGGGCTTCTCTTCCGCAGTGAGACCATCCGCCATACCTATCCCTTCTGCTGGCGGTGCGAGGCACCTTTACTTTACTATGCCAAGCAGACTTGGTACATCCGGACGACGGCAGTGAAGGACCGGCTCATTGCCGGCAATAATGAGATTAACTGGTATCCCGACTACATCAAGTACGGGCGCTTCGGCGACTGGCTCCAGAACAATGTTGACTGGGCTTTTTCCCGTGAGCGCTACTGGGGCACGCCGCTGCCCGTCTGGCGCTGTGAGTCCTGCGGTGCGCCCGATTGTGTGGGTGGGGTGGAGGAACTGAAAAAGAAACCCGGCCTGGCCGGGTTTAAAGAGCCGCTGGACTTGCACCGCCCCTTCGTTGATGAGATTACTTATGGCTGTCCCCAGTGCGGCGGGAAAATGCAGCGGGTCCCGGAGGTAATCGACTGCTGGTTTGACTCCGGCAACATGCCCATCGCGCAGTTCCACTACCCCTTTGAAAATCAGACCTTGCTTGAGGACGGGCGTTTCCCTGCCGATTTCATCTCAGAGGCGGTTGACCAGACCCGCGGCTGGTTCTACAGTTTGCACGCTATCTCCACCCTGCTCTTCGACCGCGTCTGCTATAGGAATGTCATCTGCCTGGGGCACCTCCTTGATGCCAAGGGCGAGAAGATGAGTAAGAGCAAGGGCAATGTGGTCTGGCCGTGGGAGGTCATTAAAAAGTACGGCGCTGATGCCCTGCGCTGGTACTTCTTCACTTCTTCGCCGCCAGGTAATGTACGGCGTTTTGACGAGAAGATGGTGCTGGAGGTGACTCGCCGCTTCTTCCTCACCCTATGGAATGTTTACTCCTTCTTTGTCACCTACGCCAATATTGACCGCTTTACCCCCGGCACACAGGGGACTCAATTTGAGCCGGCCGAGCTCGACCATTGGATTCTCTCCGAGCTTAACCAGCTCATTATGGATGTTGACTCAGCACTGGAGCATTATGACCCAACCGAGGCCGGGCGGAAGATTGAGAGCTTTGTTGATGAGCTATCCAACTGGTATGTGCGGCGGAGCCGGCGGCGCTTCTGGAGAAGTGAGAACGACGCCGATAAAATTTCAGCCTACCATACCCTTTACCAGTGCTTGGTTACGCTATCAAAACTGCTGGCGCCCTTCACGCCGTTCCTGGCCGATGAACTGTACCAGAACCTGGTCTTAGCGGCTTTCCCGGATGCCCCCGAGAGTGTGCACCTGGCTGACTTCCCGGTGGCGGATGAGGCCAAAATTGACCAGCGACTCTCCGCTGATATTCAACTGGCGATGCGGGTGGCCAGTCTGGGTCGGGCGGCGCGGAGCC
>CAYGYD010000078.1:0-7670 GCA_964354005.1 uncultured Dehalococcoidales bacterium
TATCACCGCCTCTTTGGTATTGTGCTCATCAAAGAAAACCACCGCCACCTTCCGGCCCAGAGCCATCTCGCCCGCCGGTAGGTTGCGGGCCACGGTTACACCCTCCAGGTAAACTTTATAGCTCGCCGAAATCTGGACAGTAGCGGTATAGTCAACCGAATTAAAACTCTTCAGCACTCCTTTCCTCAAGCTCATCATTTCACCTCTTTTCTCACTCTTTACGAGGTCGTTTAACAACCTCTCTCCATCCCGTTATTCAACTATCTCAAAGGGCTCTTCCCAAGGTGGCTCTGCCCCCTCAAGCATTCCCCAGCGGGCGTCTAAGAGAGGCGAAGCCCCCTCTTTTATTTTTCTCCCCCTCTCCTTTCAAGGAGAGGGGGTTAGGGGGTGAGGTTCAATAGATTCACACTGCTCCCAGCGTTAACCGGTGCTGGTACTCCCCTTTAGCCGGTTGATAAATGTGGGTCAGGCCCAGCACTCTCTTCTTCCGGCCGATAAGTCCGGCCCGGCTATCAGTGATATCAATGACATCGTACAACTGCTGACCGCAATGGACCGGGACCAAAATATTTCCACCGGCCGATTCTATTTCGGATTCCCTTAAGTGGGCCAGCCCTCTCTGCTCGGCCTCAGTCACCGTACCAATATTCCGGTCGGATACCAGGCTCAGACGGTCACCGAGCTTGGCTATCTGGCTCCAGTCGAAGCCATCCACGATTATCGGCTGACCACCAGCCGCGTCATAGCCTTCGACCCGGATTCGACTCAATGCCCAGGCTCCCTCCCGATACCTCCCCTCCAGAATTGGGTGTGCCGTTCCGTAGCTGTAGACCGAACTGTCAGTGGACTGCGGGTTAACCAGATAGGCTCTATTCCCTTCGATAAAAAGCACATCGGGGACAAAGGACAGCAATCTGTTGATGAGCGCATCGCCCCGGTCGCCCGGATGGATGACAAAATCAGGGTAGTAACTGGTGATGGCCGATGACTGTGACTTGACCTCCAGCCTGAAGCCAACCCGAGCCAGAATAAAAGCCAGCATATCTTTGACACTCATTTCGCTGGTGGTCTTATTCCACCGGAACTGGTGCCGAGCCACCCAGGTATTTATCTGTCCCCACCCATCCCAGGAATAAAGGACTAAACTGGCCTTACCTCCGGAGCTGGTGTGCTCGTAGGCTTCCACAGCGAAAGCCGGCCCGGGACTAACTTCGTTCCCGGCCGAAGTAACATAGCCCGGACTGACCTCTAACTGACAGCCTAGACCGAGTGGCAAGGGCAGCGAAGCATATCGGCCGTCATCATTCCTGAGTTCAATAGTGAGCCGGCCCTGGCCCGGCACATTCTCCTGTCTCAGCAATATGATATCGTTAGTCAAATCAAGGCTCTGCGCCGCTAACGGGGCCCGCCAAACGCCGCCGGGGGCCGATAGCCAGCAGTAACTCCCATAGTGAGCAATAGCCAGTCCGTACTGAGAGGACAGGTTGACGGGAACCGGCTCGCGCCACAGGTTGTCCAGAAACCCGGTATCCAGGACGGAATGAGACCAGAAAGGACGATTATAAGCCTGGGTGCCGCTGAATTTCTCCACATAAAAGCCACGATAAACATCCGGCTTGTCCATGAAGGCGCGGCAGTATTCAAAACTGCCATCCGAAGGGGCTGAGGCGAACTCCTTCAACGCCGACCAGGTACCCGCCGGCACATCACCCCCATCGCCGTATATCAGGCTCCACAGCTTGAAATTTCCCGATGCATCCTTGCCGGTGACCAGAAGATTCCAGTCGCCGTCGTAAACGGCGGCCATGCCGGACAAATCGCTGGTGCTCTTATCCCAGGCCGATTTTGCCTGCCAGCTCCCGCCGACATGCTTTTTGACATAGAGGGTGGCCTGGTCAGTGAAGAAGATAGCTAAATCGCCATTGGGCTTATAAGCCGCCGCCAGTCCGTTAATAGCGGTGGTGGGCGAATAGTCGATAAGCTCCAGGCTACCCCAACTGGCACCGTAATCCGTACTTTTGATGCGCCGGATTTCCCGATTCGCGTTTATCCAGAAGATTGAGACCTCGGCACCCTGGGAAGCCGCCGCCACGACCACACAGTTGTACTGGTTGGTGTAAGTCCAGACACTGAAATTGGAGGAAGGGCCAGGATTGGCCACTCTCTGCCGGTATAGTTTGCGACCATCAGCCGGCGGAGTTATTCTGGCTCGAATCAGCGAGCCATCACCGGGCATGGTCAGGGCGTGGAAGTAATCATCCTCAGTGCCAGTATATAGCCTTTCCCAGTCAAGCCGGACCACGCCCGCCATTTTGTTCTTGGCTTCCACCCTGACATAAGGAACGTGGCTAGCTTCCTTTTGAGCTGCGAGCAATGTTGGTGTTAGATTTCTCACCCTTCACTCCATTCGCTACCTGGTCCGGTATATATTCGCTCCCCCAGAAGAAGTGGCCGTGAATGTAGCCGATGGTATAAGCGGCCATAACTACCAGAAACCACTTCCAGCTAACTAGCTCACTTTGGCCAACTGCATAGCCCCCGATGAAGAGGCTCACCAATATCAAGTATTCCAACTTGTGATAGATATCACGGGCGATATATGTCCAGGGGCGCCCACCTATCCTAGTCCACAGTGCTTTATAAAGGTCCATCCGCTCACACTAAAGCTGCCAGAGTGTCGGGTAGAGGTTTACCCGCTTTTCGGTAGTGGGTAGCCAGGTGCTTAGCCGCTTCGAGAATCTGCTCGGGGCTGGCATCTACCCTCTGCCCCCGATAACCTCCCGGAGACAGTGCAGCTACGGCGGCTGGCATCCGCTCCCAGTCAACCGTCTTCTCAATGTCAAGCTTCCCCCGTAGTGCTCTCAAGATACTTCTCTGGTGATGGGGTAGCTTCCAAGTCTCAGGATTTTCTGCATCCCCAACGATAGCAAATGCTTCCTTCGGCAGACCCTCCTTAGTTTTGGATAGGCCTTCTTTTATTGTCATGTTGACCTCACCCCCTGACCCCCTCTCCTGGAAGGAGAGGAGGAGATTTTAAGAAGAGGGGACTCCGTCCCTCTTAGGCGCCCTTTTAGGCCCGCCTGCTATAGCTCAGGAGGAGCGGCGGGCAGGCCACGCGCTTGGCGCTCTGCGTTTGAGACACGGAGACCATTCCCATCACTTGGCTACGGGCCGTAGTCAGTTGTCTGGGACACGGCGGGATAGTACGGCTGGTATAGCGAGCGGACCCTGAGCCGGTTGCGCCGGCTCAGCCGCCTCAACTCCGCCCGGAAGTAGGCTAGCTTTTCTCTGCCCCAGGTCAAAAATTCTTCCGGAGTCATGGTGCCACCGACATTGACCCGGTTGGTGGCATATACTGCCCACTCCACCGCCGCGTAGCCACCGGCACCGATGACAATTAAGTCTTCATGCTTGGCCGGGATGGTGGAACCACTGACATCCAGGGTGTGGAGTTTACCATAGTAGATATAGGCGTCTGAGCCATCAGGGATTTCTTCATCCAGAAGAGTCAGTGTATTCCCCCACAAGGCAAAGCGCTGGAACCGCCGGGGAAATTTGTCCACCGGGTACTCTACGGCTTCCACCATAACTCGGTCGGTTATCGTTGATATATCAATCTCCCGGGAGCCAGCGGTGGTGGCCTTGACCGCCTTCTGCTCGTTGGGAATAGCTTCCGAGAAGTCTTTGACCGTATGAGCGATGTGTCGGTCCAGCTCATCGCTAGTCCAGCGGTAGTTACTCGCATCCTCGTCATGAAGGTCACGCCGGACGATGGCTCTCATCTCAGTTAGATTCATATCGACCTCACCCCCTGGGGGAGGGGGCTACCACCCCCTCCCCTGCCCCGACAAGTCGGGGTTAATCCTGCACGCCAATCAAAGCCGCCGCCTTCACCGAGGCGAACAGGGCCAATGAGACATACCATTTAATCCTGGTTCGGGTGGCATCCTTGGTTTCCAGTGAGCCGACTCGCTCCACGGTAAGATACCCCGGTGCCGTCAGGCCGCAAAGTGCCCCTTCTCCGAACTGAACAGCGTAAATGGTGGAGCATGTGCCACCGGTAGTTGCCGTTTCCACCCCGCCGCTCACCACATGGGTATCCAGAATCCAGTCGTTAACGCCCAGAGGTATGCCATCCCACAACTGGACGAAATTACCCCACTTATCACGGTCGGTCTCCATCATACCGCCGGCGGCCCTGACCAGGGCGTTTATCTTCCGCCGGGAGCGCCGACTCATCAGCAGGATACCCGGCTTGCCCCCCTTGACTGCGTCAATGAGCTGGTCAAGCATGGAGAGAGTGAGGCTCGCGCCGCTCGCCCCGGCGGCGATAACCTGGCTACCGGCCGTGGCCGTATCAATCAACTTCCTCAGGCCGTCAAACTGCTTCGGGCTGGTCGTAGCATTACCGTAGATAAAGGTATCCTCAAACTTGTCCTTAAGCGCCTTGGCTTTGAGCTCAACGACCGCCGCCTCCAGGTCCTGAAGGTTGGAACGGGTGGCCTTAAGAAAGTTGTCCACATCCGCATCACCGCCCATAATCTTCAGGTTGGCTGTCTTCTGAGTGAAAGTCGGTGTTGATTCGGCCCAGGTATCACCGACATCGTAGAAATCAATGCTGGGCAGCGCGTTTTCTTGGTTATAAGTCAGCCCGTTGCCCACAATCTCAATGAAGGGTAATTCCCGTAGAACCGGCGAGTCCTTGATGATGGTCTCCACCACCCCCTGCAGCAGCATATCGTTGGATAGCTTGGATGCTTCGACTAAAGTTAGTGCCATTTTTGTCCCTCCTTTTCGTATTGGATTTGATTTTGATTACTTCGTTCGGCCGGCCAGAGCGGCCTGAATCTTCTCGCGAGGCGATAAAGATAGCTCGGACACTGTTCTCTCCGGTGCTCCCGCCGGAATGCGAGTCAATGAGATTTCCGCCTCCAGCCCTTGCCTGACCTTGCTAACCAAGGCTTTGGCCTGGCTTACCGCTTGGTTAATCGCCTCAATGGTATCCCCACTAACCAGTGCTTCAATTTCCGGGTTTGCCTGAACCACCATCGCCCGATAGCTGACCACGGCTTCCGTCAGGGAATGGCTCAGGTCTTGTACCCTCGCCTCCACCTCACCCTTAGACTGTTTCAGGCCAGCTATTTCGTTGTCCCGGCTGGCCACTGTCTGTTCCAGCTCAGCCAGGCGAGTCTTGGCCTGGACTAGCTGATTCTCCACCTCGGACAGCCTGTCTTCCGAGCCGGTGCCAGCCTCTGGCTCAGCCACATTGTTCTCTTGGTTGACTGCCTCGACCAACTTTCAACCTCCTCAAATTATTCTTCTCCGACCTCGCTTTGGGGTTCTGACGCTCTCTCCCTCGCCCCACCCCGAGCCGGTCTGAGATTAAGAGCCTTGTTCATTCTGAGGATGGCTCCTCTTTCCTCCAGCCACCTCTGAAATTCCATCTCCGGGTCCTGAACACCGACCTCATCCATGGCCCGGCGTCGGGAGTGAATTCCAGTCTGCACCAGTGCCTGCTCGTTAGCCACCAGCTTGGTCAAGTCCTGCGGCAAGACTGGCCCCCAGACCACCCTCAGGTGATTGTCACCGAAATTCTCCCCCTGGTATTTCTCCAGGAGCCTCAGGATGAGCCGGTTCCGCTGGTTATAGACCGCCGTCCGGATGAGCCTCTTCCGTCTCACCTTCTGCAACAAGGGCTGAAGCTCAAGCTCAAGGGCCACGCCCGACAAATCCCGCTCCGTGCCGCCAAAGGCCGCCCGCGGCGATTCCGATATATCGTGGAGAATGCGATACAGCAGATTGATGTAATCAATGTGCAGTTGGACGCCGCCACCCTCCAGCAGGTCAAGAAGGTAGGCTTTGGCATCCTGAGGGATATTCCACACCGCCCCCGGCCGGACAGCAATGTCCTCCGATTCCTCCACATTCTCCAGGACAGCGATGGGATTACCCGATAGTTCCAGGATTCGGGATAGCTGTGACACGGCGCGGTTGAGCTCCCGCTGTGGTTCCATGATTGGCTGCAAATCGGAGATGCCCCAGAACTTCTTCGGTTCGCGCAGGTTGGGGTAAATGATGAAGGGGATAAAGCCATAGGGGTTGGGCTTCTTTTCAACCGGGATATCGTCAATCCAGAGCTCAAAGTCCCGGGCGGTCCAGACCTCAACAACGGTGGCTGTCTTGTCTTTTGGCCTCGCCCCGTAAAGGGCTTCCACTGCTTCCGCGCTCAGGTCATATCTGGAAGTTACTCGCCACACTCTGGAAACATCGTCCCCTATCCACCAGGCACAGATGCCCTGAATATCCGGCGCCGTGACCCGGACACTCTTTGTTTCCGGGTCCCAGATGACCTTGTAGCCAGCATCACCCAGGATGGCACAGTCAACCTCAGTCTCGAAGTCAAGTTGCTCTAAGTTATTATCTTTATACACCTGATATAAGGCCTTCTCTGCTTTCTGGGCTCTAGTTCTAGCCTCGTCTGAATCCTCTACCGGGTCGACGGCCAAGGTAACGCCGGACATCAGATACGAGGTGACTTTATCAATAAAGACCTTAGCGTAGTTGAAGGTCAGGCGCTTCTCACCCCGCCACCCCCGCCCCTCCCAGTGGACTCCGTGATAGAAATCAAGTAGTTCCTGGTAGCCGCGCAATCTCTCAGTATCGCGGTGTTTCAACTCGGCGGGATTGAAATTCTCACTCATTCTGCTGGCCTCTCTTCCCCGACAAGTCGGGGCCTAGAGCGACCTTCAATACTCTCTGTACTGTGCGCTGGCTGACACCGAAAATCAGCGCCAGCTCCTTTACGCTCTTGCCCTTGGTAGTAAACAGGCGGGCCATCTCCCTGGCGCGTAATTTCTTCACCCAGCGCTGCCGACCACCCGGCTCCTCGTAGACACAGTTCGGGAAAGGGCAATTGAGGCAGGAACCGGACAAAGCGCAACCCTCATCCCGGTAGTGGCAATATTCCGGCGGCCTGTCCGCCGTTCCTTCGGAACTCTGGAAGGCGGGCAAATCTGGTGTCTTTTCATTAACCTTCTCCTCTGCCAGAACCTGTGCTTTCATCTCATCCATCTCATGCAACTCCACGGCTCGCGCTCCCAAATCAACCATCTGTGCCAGAATTTAGCACATTTGTTCTACTACCGTCAACCAGGTTTTGTCATGTTTTGCAGAAAGTGTGGTAACCCATCCCCCCTACCCCCCTACCCCCCTTCCCTTGGAAGGGAAGGGGGGATATAAAAAAAGAGGGGTGTAAGCCCCCTCTCTAAACTCTCCCTGTGTCCTAGCGTTTGTGGTGGTAGTTTGCTACAATGTTAGGAAAAGAAAAAATTTTCTAAAACCCTCTTGACAATTTACACGGAAGGTAAATGGTGAAAGTCTATGATTGTAAGAGAGTCTCAAGTTGAAGACGTCCTAGCAACTTATACAGACATAGCCAAGGAAATTCTAGGAATAAAAGAGGATCTAACGCTTCTTGCGCGTCAGAAAATTTTACCAAGTGGTAACAGGATAGATCTGTTATTTGTAGCAGATTCTCGGATGAAACTTGTAGAGTTAAAAGTTGAAGAGTGCAAAACTGATTTTATTATTCAAGTTAAGAGTTACATAGACGAGCTGATTGAGGTGGTCCCCAAAATTTGGACAGGTTGTTAAGAGCGGGTTCTGCTCCT
>CAYGYD010000079.1:0-7502 GCA_964354005.1 uncultured Dehalococcoidales bacterium
TTTGTTTCGTTCTGCTGTTTGCACATCACATAGTAAATAGCAGATGCTGAGCATTCCGCTAAATTGTTACCCTGGGTTAATATTCCGTCTCTTTGTTAGGCAATCCCTGAAGACTTATTCCAGATTTGAATTCGAGGGCTCTTGAATCTTGTCTAGTCATAGCCTTACACTATGTAAAGGCAGGCTATGGTTGCGGTTAGAAGGGAGGAATATCAATGAAGGAGCCGATAGAGATAGTTGTCTATTTCGATTACCTTTCACCGTGGTGCTACATTGCAGCAGTTCGGCTACAAAAGCTGGAGGAGGAATACGGGGATAAGATTAACATCAGCTGGAGAAGCTATCCACTCGTGGTTCAAGAGGTCCCGAACAGGCTTATTAGCTCTCACAGTGTCGAGTCGCGACGTAGAGCAGCCTTGGAGGAGGACAAAATCAGCTTTAGTCCCTGGAACCCCGGCGAGCCATACCCTGCCTCAAGCATGCCCGCACTTAGAGCGGCTAAGTGTGCCCAGCTTCAAGGAGAGGAGGCCTTTCAGCGTTTCCATATTGCTCTCTTTAGAGCCTTCTTCGAAGAGGCCATGAATATCGGTGAGCGGGAGGTGTTGATTAGCCTGGCCAAAAAGACTGGGCTTGATGTTGAGAGGTTCAGTTCCGACTTTTCCCGAAGGTTGCTAGAGGAAGAGGTACTGGCAGAATATGAAGACGGACGAGCCGAATACGAAGGCTGGGGGATCCCTATCGTAGTAGTTGGCGGACGTTATCCCATAACGGGGGTTGTCCCTATTGCCATATATCGCCGGGCCATAGACCTTTGCCTTGCCAGCTAGACCAGATAAAGTCTAATCTTTGCCTTGCTCTGTTACCAGCATTGGTTCTCGCATCCGTTGGATAGCACAGAAAAGACCGCATCTAAGCATGGCCGTCGTTTCTCAGGCTAAATACCACCAATTCTCAAGTTAATATTCTGCCCTGTCTCTCAAGTTAATTGACCACCCCGCGCGCACCCTTAGCCATAGTATCAGACGGTTGCCATCTCCTTATCAAGGTCTTTGTTGGGACAGGGTAACAAAATGATGTCATGAAAACGCTGACCTCTAGGGCGTAATATTGCTCAGGAGGTGCAGCTATGCTTTACACTGGCGTTGACTATCACAGGAGTTTCTCTTACCTGACTACCATGAACGAGAAAGGCGAAATCATCACTCAAAAGAAGCTACCAAGTAACGGCGAGATCATCGATTTCCTGAAGGAATTCGGTGAGGAGATGGAAGTAGCCATTGAGGCCACTCCCAGTTGGTACTGGCTGTATGACAGCCTGGAGGGCGAGGGCTTTAAAGTTAAGCTATCTCATCCACTGAAGACTAAGGCTATAGCTTCTGCCAAGGTCAAGACTGATAAGGTAGACTCAGCTACCCTGGCACACCTTCTAAGAACTAATCTCCTCCCGTTGTCTTATGTACCGGAAAAGGAGACAAGGCTAAACAGAGAGCTCCTTCGGTACCGGGCAAGCTTGGTAAAGATACAGACCGGTGTGAAGAACAAGATACATACCGTACTGGCCAAGAACAATGTCAGCCACGGCTACACTGACCTGTTTGGCAAGCAAGGGATGGCTTTCCTGCACTCACTGACTCTGGCTGAGAACTACAAGATAGCCCTTGAAGGATATCTTGCTGTACTGGATGCAGTGCGTCAGGAGATCCTGGCAGCCAGCAAGAAGGTTAGACAGCTGGCAGAAGAAGACGCTGATGCGCTGCTACTGATGACCATCCCTGGCATGGGGTACTATAGCGCCCTGCTGACCAAGAGCGAGATAGGGGATGTCAGGCGTTTCCGGTCAGCCAAGCCGCTCTGTGCCTATGCAGGACTCGTGCCTTCAACGTATGCTTCGGGTAATACATGTTTCCACGGGCACATAACAAAACAGGGGTCTAGGTGGTTACGTTGGATATTGGTAGAGGCAGCTATACACGCGGTGAAGAGGCCCGGAGTATTACGGCGTTTCTACTTCAAAGTCGAGAGGAAGAAGGGAGGACAGATTGCTAAGGTAGCCACAGCAAGGAAGCTCCTGGAATGGATTTACCACATACTCAGAGATGGCAGGACCTACCAGGAAATGGAGACGATAGCAGACCTGCTGGGTCGAGGTGAGCCCGGTAATTACTCTGGCAGTGTATAACAGGCCGCAAAAATGATTGGGCAGCCTCAGCCTGAACGATATAGTGTGGCTATGAAGCTACGAAGGGATGAATAGGTTTCAACCTGTTAAACTTGACAAAGTCAGCGTTTTCAGGGATGAGTATTTGTTCAATCAGTGACAAGACGAATTATTTCGTGAAAAACTCAGGCAGTTTTGCCATCGGTGTTCTCGTGCTCAAGGAGGTCGTCGCGCCGTTGGCAATAGTTGGTATTATAGCCGTAGTTCTAGGGATATTCACCGTATATTGGTGGGGACGCTTACGCCAGCTACTTAGCAATCCCTTCCAACTTCTTCGTGAAGCGGGAGCACGGTATGCTTTACTTACCGGTCTGGTTATCGCTGGGTATTCAGTGTGGGACAAGATGGGTGTCCGCTACGTTAATCCCTTCCTGTACATGTATTTTTTGGCCCTGGGCAGTGCACTTTTTCTCGCGCCATACATGTGGCGGATTAATGGCGCCAATATGATGCGCGCTGAAGAGAAACAAAAGAGGCGCAGCATCATCGCATCCGGATTCTTGATGTTCCTCGCTTATGGCTTGATTCTGGTGGCCCTGCAATTCTCTAGGGTCAGCTACGTTGCAGCAGCTAGAGAAGTGGGAATAGTTATGGGCGTCTTATTCGGTATAGTCTTGCTTGGAGAACCGTTTGGCGGCTTAGTTGCTGAAACACAGTCTCATTTTATGTTATCAACCTTGGAGAATATGTGGCAGCCCCCATACCACAGATGATATTACTGAATAATAGCCCCCGCATCTCCAGCTGCATGTCAGCTTGGGTTATGATGTGGTTGGCTTAGTCACTTGTTCTAGAGCATGCTCCAGATTATCTAACTTTTGAAGAATAGCTAGAAAGATGCAATGGGTCTTTTCTTCGCAAGTGGTACAATTCCCCCAAAAACCTCCGTTACCAAGTGGACAAGCCATTGTATACACCTCCGCCAAGTATTTGTGGTGACCTTTCCTTAGAAATTCTATTTGTTGGCGCCTCTAGTGCATTTACTCCTTACAGACAACATTTTGCCGTATTCTCGCAAGAGCCTGTGAGACTTACCCTAGGATTTTGTCTACCTCTTTTGCATCTAGGTCCGAGACGAGTGGAATCCCGCTAACTCTAGCGGCTTCGGGAGTCAGCGCGGCGATGTCGTCACGAGTTAGGTGCATAACAGCGAACTTTCGACTCCCGGCCATTAGCTGGCGTAGACCTTGGGCAAGCCGCTCATAGTAAGTGTAGACCCCGATAGCAGAGGTTGGAATCTTTTCGTAATCCTTGCCATACTCTCTCTTTAGCCCCTCGGCAGTAACAAAGATGGCCTCTCTCGTTTGGCCAAACCGCTGCAAATACACGGGAAGTTGCTTGCTATCTATCGCTTCTCCGATAGTCTTACCAACCATGGCGGCGGCGAGCGGGGCTCTGGCCATGCCTACTGCTCTGGTATATGGAGCGCAGAGCGCCAGACCCTTAAATATCTGGTCCTCTAAAACAAAGCCGCCGGCAATGGCAATATCAGGGACGTATTCCTTTTTGTTGGCTAGGTGAGCACAATACCTGAATAGCATTGACCACAGTTCTACAGTCGGTACGCCCCACTCGTTCATCATGCGCCAGGGACTCATGCCTGTACCGCCACCCGCTCCGTCAACAGTAAGGTAGTCAACTTTGGCCATAGAGCAGAACTTTACGGCGCGGGCAAGGTCCGCAGGCCGGTAGGCCCCGGTCTTGAGCGATATGCTTTTGGCACCGGCTTTCCGCAATTTACTGATAGTTTCCATAAATCCCTCTTCGGTAACCATACCGACACGCGAATGCCTCTCAAACTCGGTGAAAACGCCTTCCTTGAATTCGTCTATGGTAGCCGGGTCAAGGGGGTCAGGAAGAACAATATAGCCGCGTTTCTTGAGCAACTGCGCTCTTTCAAGATTCTTTATTTTTACCTCACCGCCAATATCCTTGGCTCCCTGTCCCCATTTCAACTCGACAGCCTTAACACCGAGTTTCTCTATGGCATACTCCAGTACGCCAAGACGGCTGTCTTCGACGTTTGCCTGTACCACAATGGCGCCGTAGCCATCACGCTGCCATTCCTGATAGGTTTTTACGCGCCACTCAAGCTCGGGAGAACGAATAACCCTCCCGTCTTTAATGGTTGAATCACCATCCATGGCGCATACATTCTCTCCGATAGTCAGCGGTATGCCGGTTATGGCAGCACCGATAGCCAGACCTTCCCAGTTCTGCTTGGCGACATTGGTGGAGCCCAGTCCGGCAATTATCATGGGCAGTCGCAACTTTATCTCCTGCCCCAACCTTGATTCGAGGTTCACATTGGGGAATATAGCCTTGTCGGAGTCTGCTTCGATACCAACAGCGCCAACCGCTGTACCCATTATGTTGAAATGAGACAGGTCAATGGGATAGGCTTTTTGTGAGGCGGTGGTGATAATACCAAAGGGCTGGGGATAGATAACCTCATGGCCACGGTAGGCACTCTTGCCAATCTCACACATACCGATACAGCCTTCCACACAGGTGACACACATGCCGCTTATCGGGCACCAGTCACCACCTGTCCTGTTCTTGGTCAGCGTCGCGGCGGTCGCATTGTACCTTGTCATTGTCATTTTTGTTCTCCTCTTAACCTTCCGAGTTTCGCTTTTTGTTGGTTTCTCTATTTATTAGTAAACCTTATGGCCTGACGGGCTGACACTCTGTGAACACTGTGTACAAACAGGGCAGGTCTCTACAGGCTTAGCGTTCTGGCATCCGCCACACAGACCGCCTATCAAATTGCCGGCGTTGCAGGCCCTTTCGCAGACCGGGCATATCCACTCGCAACCACCGCAGTTGCGGCACTCTTCCGGGGTGACCTCGAAAGCAGTGGCCACCCTTCGTGATGTGCCGCGGCCAACGAAACCGATGCCACCAGACTGCATCTGCTCCCGGCAATAGCGCACACAAAGGCCGCAGAGGATACAGTTCCGGTCCTTAATCTTAAAGCGAATCTTATTGACTCCCATCTGCGCGGCCATATCCTGCAGGGTCTTTGAGTTGGGGCAAGAGGCAATCAGCAGCTCGATAATCATCCGACGCGCCCGTTTCACCCTTTCTGAATTGGTAATAATAACCTGTCCACTGGCGGCGGGCAGAGTGCACGAGGCATCCAGTGATGACTTATTACCTTTACCCGTCTCAACTATACAGACGCGGCAGGCTCCGTAGGGACTCAAGCCAGGATGATGGCAAAGAGTGGGAATGACAATGCCTATCTCTCTGGCCGCTTCCAGAACCGTTGTCCCCTCCGGTACTCTCGTCTTAATTCCATCGATAGTCAGTTCAACCACGTTTTTTCTCCTGCTTATGAAATTACGATGGCTTCAAATTTGCAGTTATCACGGCAGAGGCCACATCTAATGCACTTTTCTTGGTCAATAATATGCGGCTTTTTCTTTTCACCTGATATTGCCGTTTGCGGACAGTCTCTGAGGCATCGGCCGCAGCCAGTGCATTTGTCGTCATCAATGGTAAAGGTGATAAGTGCCTTGCAGACGCCGGCGGGGCAGCGCTTCTCTTTTATGTGCGCCTCGTATTCATTACGAAAATATCTGATAGTGGAAAGGATAGGGTTGGCGGCAGTGCTGCCGAGCCCGCAGAGTGAGGTCTCCTTCATGACTTCTCCCAGTTCCTCCAGCAGTTCAATATCCCCCTCCTGGCCTCGCCCCTCCGTGATTTCGGTCAGAATATCCAGCATCCTGTCCAGCCCCTCACGGCAGGGGGTGCACTTACCACAGGATTCTTCAGTAAGGAAACTGATGAAGTACCTGGCCATATCCACCATGCAGGTCTGCTCATCCATGACAATCATCCCGCCCGAACCCATCATGGAGCCGGCCGCAGACAATCTATCAAAGTCAACGGGAAGGTCAAGAAGACTCTCGGGAATACAACCGCCCGATGGCCCTCCGGTCTGGATGGCTTTGAATTTTCTCCCGCCGGGGATACCGCCGCCAATGTTGTATACCATCTCCCGGATAGTAATACCCATTGGTACTTCAACCAGCCCTGTGTTGTTTATCTTCCCTACCAGAGAAAATATCTTGGTGCCCTTGCTGCCTTCAGTGCCTATTTGCCGGTACCAGCCTGCCCCACGGTTAATGATGAGTGGCACATTTGCCCAGGTTTCGACGTTATTAAGATTACTCGGCCGACCATAAAGCCCGCTTTCGGTGCTGTGAATGTGTTTATGGCGGGGTTCGCCTATCCTGCCCTCCAGCGATGCCATCAGGGCTGTTGATTCGCCACAGACGAAGGCACCACCACCCTTGGCAATTTTAATATCAAAAGTGAAACCGGAACCAAGTATATCTTCGCCGAGAAAGCCGTATTCTCTCGCCTGCCCCAGGGCGATACCCAAGTTTTTTGTCGCCAGCGGATATTCATGGCGAATATAGACATACCCGTCGTGAGAATCTATGGCATAGGCACCGATAATCATTCCTTCGATAACACTGTGGGGATTGCCTTCAACTAAGCTCCGGTCCATGTAAGCACCAGGGTCACCTTCATCGGCGTTACAGATGACATAGCGGATGCCATCCCGGGCTGGAGCGTTGCGGCAGGACTCCCACTTTAGGCCGGTGGGAAAACCTGCGCCGCCCCTGCCCCTAAGATTGGACTCCTTGACCTCATCCAGCACATGCTGGGGTGTCATTTCAAAAAGTGCCTTGGCCAGGGCACTGTAACCACCCAGAGCAATGTAATCCTTGATGTTATTGGGGTCAATGAACCTGTTGTTGTGGAAGATAATCCTTTCCTGATGCTTGTAGAAGGGAATATCGTTTTCATGCACAAGCTTCTGACCATCACCAGTCTCATAGAGCAGCCGTTCAACCAGCTTTTTTCCCTTTAATGTTGTCAGAACAATCTCAGGAACATCCTCCGGCTTTACCCGGAGATAACATATTTCCTCCGGGAAAATAACAACAATCGGACCCCGCTCGCAAAAGCCGTGGCACCCGGTCCGGCGCACATCCACTTCTCCATGCAAGCCATTACTTGCCAGCTCTCTGACAAATGCTTCGGATACCTTGTCACAACCAAAAGCGTGGCAGCCGGTGCCGGAGCAGATAGTCACACATGGCTTTTGCGGGTCTCTCCGTGCCAGTAGCTCCCGCCGGAAACTTGCCAGTTCAACTGGTGACCTTAGTCTTGTCATGTCTCCTATCCTTTGTCGCTTTCCTGTAATTGCCTATTATCGTTTTGACCTTCCCGGGGCTCATTTCTCCATGGTATTCGTCATCCAGAA
>CAYGYD010000080.1:0-7480 GCA_964354005.1 uncultured Dehalococcoidales bacterium
TTGCCACCCCTCAGGACATTGATACCGTGATGAAGCTAGGCTATGGTTTTACTTTAGGTCCTTTTGAAATGGGGGCAGAGACCCGGGATCCCCGGCAAAAATCCGGTGAGAGCCGTTAGGATTACTAGGCGGCTAAACAGTGATGGTGGTCACTGGCTTATATCATACAACACGAGGTGAGTAAGGCCATCCTGATTACCGCTTAAGTTAGCGCAACATTCTGTGAACTGATATGCCGGTTGACCAACATCGCCAAACATTTCCTGATGTATTCATCAAGAATGGTAAGTACTCTGAATGCTCCACCATCCGCCGTCCTCGCCGCCAGAAAGTCATAGCTCCAGACATAATCCTTATGCTTCGGCCTCAGCCTGATGCAAGAACCGTCAACGAGCCATAAACACCCGCATTTCCGAGACGGCGGGAACCTCACCGATTGTCTTACCACCTTTCGTCTCCTCCACGGGGATTCCCCGGCCAAATACTACTTCAAAGTTTTTCAGCAGTGTCAATATTATTTTAGTACTAGTACCAGGGCTAACGAGCGAAAGCCTTACGGTACCCGTCATAACCTTGTACTTTATTCCCATGACTATTCTCATGGAAAACTAGCCTATCTGGGTGATTGTTTGGACTAACTTAAATGAATTATCATCAAGTAAGGTTAACTTTAGGGTAGTGAGGGAAAGAAAAGGTATGGTAGATGACCGGCAGGTGCGGCCCATGCTGACAGTAAGGGAAGTGGCCCAACTCCTCCATATCCACACGAATACGGTAAGACGGTGGAGTGACCGGGGGGTATTAAAGGCTTACCGTATTACACGGCGCGGCGACCGTAGATTTCGGCGCGAAGACATTGGTCGTTTCCTGGCCGAGTTCAACGCCAATGACGGCAATGGGCAGAAAACAGACCAGATAGCTTCTGGGCGTAAGGCAAGTTGACCTTAAAGTCGGCTAAGCCGCACCACTTTCTCATCGTTAGCCATCCATCAACCAGGGCACTCTATCCCGCGTTTAACTAGATAACACCGTCCGCCATATCCTGCTTCATCAGCCGGATTAACTCCGTGTTCTGGCGACGGTGCAATTTTTCGGCACTATCACCCGACCATTCGTAGAAGCCCTTGCCCGTCTTCATACCCAGTTCACCGCGCTCAACCCGTTCAGCCACCGGCTTCCATGGTGGCAGACCCCGCTCTTTGGCCGAAGTGTAAACAAAATCCAGTCCAATCAGGTCCAGGCGCCGAAAATAGCCGGTATAAGTCATGCGCCGACCGAAACCGAAGGATATTATGTCATCTATCATTTGCGGTGTAGCTACGCCCTGGTCAACCAGCGATTGTATTTCCCGCCCGATGACGCCCTGAATGCGGTTCCCCACAAACCCCGGCAGCTCTTTGTCAATCACCACCACCTTCTTGCGCAGACCCCGCAGTATTGTAACCGTCCGCTCAATTGCCCACCGCCCCGTCTTCTTACCGCCAACCACTTCCACCAGAGGAATAAAGTGGGGTGGCTGGAAGTAGTGCGCCGCCAGAATACGCTCTGGGTGTTTTGTTACCGAGGCAATCTCAGTGACCAGGAAGCCGGAGGTATTGGTAGCCAGAATGGCCGGTGGCGGACAGAGCTCATCCAGCCTGGCAAATATCTGCTTTTTCAGAGACAGCACTTCCAGCACCGATTCCACCACATAGTCAGCACCCGAAGCCGCCTCAGTGAGGTCGGTGGTAAAGTGAAGCCGCCGGTAAGCAGCTCTGGCTTCAGCACGAGGGATGAGTTCGGTCTCCACCATTAAATTAAGGTCTTGGCGAGCCCGTTGCTTCGAGTTGTCACTGCTAGCCTGACTGGTGTTATAGAGGCTGACCTGATAGCCAAAACGAGCGAACTCCACACCGATACCCAACCCCATTAGTCCGGCACCGATAACGGCCACTCGCTTTATTTCTGTCTCCTTCACGATAACCTCCTTACTGACTGGTAATTAACTCAGAGATGAGTACTAAGATTTTTGGTTCTACTATATCGGTGCCAAGTTTTTCTGTCAACCAATCGGCTTACTAAACTTGGCTGCCGAAACAGATAGTGCTAGAATACTAACTATCTTAAAGCTGGGGGATAATATAATCAACCCACTGCTTTCTCTACTCTCCCCCAATGTTCCCAAAACCTAAGTAACTAAAGAAGCTCAAAAAGGAGGCTGAGAATGGCTTCGGCCCTGGAGGGTATCAGAGTAATCGATGTGTCACAGGTGGCCGCGGTGCCAGTGGCCGCCCGACATCTGGCTGACTTTGGCGCCGAGGTTATCCATGTCGAGAATCCGGCCACCGGCGATTTCTGGCGTACCTATCAGGCAGGGCAAGGTCGGGGCACAGCCGGTGTTCCCTCCGATATCAACTATAACTGGGAAAACTTCAACCGCAATAAAAGAAGCCTGACGCTTGACCTATCCCAGGAAGGCGGGCAGAAAATCCTCTACAAAATGGTCGAAACAGCGGATGTTTTTCTGACCAACCTCCGACCCTTTGAGCTGGAAAGGTACCACCTGGAATACGCCACCCTTAGTCAAAGGAATCTCCGCTTGATTTATGGCTCCTTGACTGGTTTTGGCAAAAAGGGCCCCGAAAGAAATGCCCCGGCTTATGATGCCACAGCCTACTGGGGCCGCTCAGGTGTCCCTTACATGATGTCCACCATGACCTGGGCTCCGCCCGGCTTCCGCCCGGCTTTTGGTGATAATGTGGCTGGCCTGGCTTTGGCTCTTGGCGTTATGCTTGCCCTCTTTGTTCGTGAACGGACTGGCATAGGTCAGGAAATAGACCTGAACCTGGTCCACATCGGGATTTACCAGATTGCCTTTGATGTCGCCGGCGCCCTGGTCACCGGGCGCGATTTTGCCGAATGGCGCATCCGCTCCCGAGAAGAGTTCCCCAATCCACTATCCCTGCCTTACCAAGCAAAAGATGGTCGCACCATTGGACTGGTCATATTACAGCCAGACCGCTACTGGTCACGGTTCTGCCAGGCCATCGGGCGTGAAGACCTGGAGCACGACCCCAGATTTGAGAGTTACGATGCCCGATTCCAGAACCGGGCCGAACTTTTGCATATCCTCGATGCAGTCTTTCTGAGCCGAACGCTGGAAGAATGGAAGCCACGCTTGGAAGGCATACCTTTTGCCCCGATACAGACTTTGTTAGAAGTCGTCAATGACCCCCAGACCCGAGCCAACGACACCTTTGTCCCCTTTGACCACCCGACCCACGGCCACATTGAGGTAATCGCCAATCCCGTCAAGCTCAGCCAGACTCCGGCCACCGTCAGAATGCCGGCCCCCGAGTTTGGTCAGCACACGGAGGAAGTCCTCCTGGAGTATGGCTATAGCTGGGAAGATATCGAACAATTCAAACAGCAGAGGATAATAGCCTAGGGAGGCTTGAAGGTCAAACAGCATCACTATAGTATTGGTGTTCAAAAACGAGCATTCTGGCTAATCATTAGCTGATAAAGGAGAGTGAATGACAATCAAGGAAATCAAGAAAGTGTGCGTCTTGGGCGCCGGCACGATGGGCTGTCGAATTTCCCTGGAGTGCGCCATCCGCGGTTACCCGTGTGTGGTCTATGATGTTTCCCCAGAAGCTCGGCAACGAGCCCCAGAACGGCAGAAGATGATGGCGGCCACGCAGGTGTCCCAGGGAACGCTGAAGCAGGAGGAAGTGGAGCAAGGACTCACCCGTATCACTTTCACCAGTGACCCCAAGAAAGCGGCGGATAATACCGACCTGCTCAGTGAATCCGTCCCCGAAATCCTGAAACTCAAACGCAAAGTACACGCGCAGTTCGACCAGCTCTGCCCACCCAAAACAATAGTGACCACCAATAGTTCCAGCCTGCTGGTGTCCGAAATTGAGGATGCCGTGCAGCGGGGTGACCGGTTTGCCGCCATGCACTTCCATGGTTTTGGGTCGGTTGTCGACCTCGTCCGCGGTCCGCGGACCTCGCCGCAGACCATGGACATCCTGAAGCGCTTCGTCAAAAGCCTGAGCGAAGTGCCCATCGTGCTCAAAAAAGAGAAGGATGGCTATCTGCACAATACGATGTATATTGCTTTTCTACAGTCAGCCGTGGCTCTGGCCGCCGGTGGCTACGGCGATATTGAAGATATCGACCGCTCCTGGATGGCCGTTCACAAGTCCCCGGCCGGCCCCTTTGGCATGATGGATGGCGTGGGGCTGGATGTTGCCCTGAATGTGGCCGAGGCCCAGTCACGCCGGCGTAGAATCAAGGGCTTCAAGGAGATGGCTGACTTTCTCCGCACCTATGTGGAAAGAGGGGAATTAGGGGTGAAGACGGGCAAAGGTTTTTATAGCTATCCCGATGCCGCCTATCTGCGACCCGACTTCCTCAAGGGCGGGGATGCTTAGTTGACTCTGTTAGAGAGTGTAAATAGTCTACCGGCTCGCTAACTGTAGCGTGGCTAGAATTGAAGGAGTTCTCGGTGACGAAATCCTCTGGAATAGTCAATCAGATACACCTTTACCGGAGTCACCTTAACTATTACTGAATTTCCAGCAGTTACATTGTTAAAAACCCGGTGTCTGGCGATGACTGCCTTGGGTGTTTCAGCAGTCTCGGCATCAGACAGTATTCTAGCCTTTCCGATATACTGTATTCCTCTTATCTCCCGGTCGGTTTTCGGGGCCGACGGCTCTTGCATGGCTATAGCCACCCTGGGATTAGCCAGAATGTTCCGCACTTTCTGACTATCTCTACCGGTATTGAAATAGATATCCATACCGGCATTACTGAAGAATACTGTAGACACACTTGGTTCGCCGTCTACACTGACAGTAGCAATTGTGCAGAAGGGGCACCGGCCTATATATTCTGTGATTCGTTCAATTAAACTATCGTCCATCATCACCTCCCATAATTAATAGTTCAATCCGGGATTTCCCATTTCAATTCACACCGGGCCCGTAGCCACCTGTGCTTCTAGAGTGGCTTAACCGGCTAGACCACTCTACCAAACTTCCCGACCATTATTAAATCGGGCGGTGAAGACTTTGGCGGGGTCGTCTGTCTCCTCGACATTGGGCACGCTACGGCCAGCCATGGTGCCAAATCCAGACGGCACATAGAGAACAAAATTCATCGGCTTGGCCCCCTGAGATACCGCATCAATATAGCGGTTGGCCGCCTCAAGGTCGCTCACCGGACCACGGCTCCCGGTATAACTGGCCCCGTTCAATGTCTTATCAGCATACTGGAAAGCGTGTCCGTAAAGCGAGAGCAGGTCAACCCTCATCGGGAAGCCCATTCCGTATATAGACATGGCCATGCCAATGTAGCTGGCAAACTGGACACTGGGCCATTTGCCCTTGCCCCAGGTCATGGTCGGGAAAAAGAAGTCCGGGCTTTCCATCTCCATCTGCGACATCCGGAAAGCCACTGATACGGCGGCGATTGTCCGGTATTCCTTCATGAAATCGTGCTTCTCGGTGTTCCAGGCCTCGTTCCCGAACTTCATATTGAGTGAGCGAGAGACAAAGGCGCCACGCAGGAAGCCATATTTCTCAGCCCCCCGGATATGCATGGACGAAGCCCCCAGCCTCATGGCATGGTGCCAGAAACCCTTCTTGCCCATCTCATCGTAGTCGATTACGCCATCCCCGTTCTCGTCAAAGGCATCCATCGCTTCTTTCCGATATGACGAGCCGGTGAGGCGGTCATTGGCATCAAGATAGGCAAAGACAGTCTGTTGAAGGCACCACATCAGATTGGCCGGGTTATAGTAAAGGGTGCCCGTGCTCAGTTCTGAGAACTTTCCAGCCTCAACGCGGCCCAGGTGTCCATCCACTGAGGCCATCGGCACACCCTTCGTGGCATCCCAGCCGGTGACATAGTACTTCTGCTGGCCGAGCCCGCGCTTCTCGCAATACGCAAAGAGATTGTAACGCCAGAACGGAGAGTCGAAACCTTCGCCGTTGACGATGTTCGGCCCCTCAACCCTGGGAACCGGCACTCTCTGCAAGAAGTCACCGGGCAACCGCCTTTCCTTCTTCAGCTTCCTGGCTTCGGCCATCGGGACAGTCTTCAGGCAGTACCTGGCACAGAAGACATCCAGCGCTACCGGGTCAAGAGACGCGAAGGCGCAGCCCTCATCCACCTTGATGGCCATACCATCGCCGGTGTGGCTGACATTCATCGCCTGGATTGCATCAACCACATGCAACATGAATATGCCCTGGTTGAGAGTCGCCTTGATAACATCGGCCTGCGTACCAGGCATACCGGCCGTCTTCTTCACAGCATACCTGCCACTCTTCAAACGCACCGGTTCGCCCGTGCCGTCTGCCATCTTCGGAAACCACACCTGATGTGGTATTTCGGTTTTCATGCCCGGCATTAAGTCGAAGGGAAAGGCATATTTCCACCTGGTATTCCGGGTGTCCTTCCCGTCATTCGCCTCCATCGGATAGAGGCCGATTCCCAGGTTCTTGATGGCGTTGGTCAGAAGGTCAATAGCATGCATCTTGAGGCGGGGCACATTGACCAGCACACAACCCGGGTAGTCTTTAAGGTCCCTCGGGTCAGCCGGGTCGCCTCCGACGATGGCCTTGTGCAGTGTTATCTCCTTGAAATTGGCGCCATCGGGGACGGGCACCGTCCTCCCCTTGCCCCTGACATCATAGGTACGGTTGAGGTCATAGACCATCAAGCGGCTGCCTGCCTTGCCGGGCGGAAGATATTTGCCGGAAACACTCTCCTCATAGCCATTCATCGGGTTGTCTTTATGAGTCGTCGGGTGAGTTTCAGCCAGGTATTTCCGGGCAAAGTAAAAGCCCCACCCACCATAGAAATCGCCGCTCTTACCCTCCATAACGGCTTCGGTGGTAATCCGCCGGCCCCCGTTGAAGGCCATGCTGTAATAACCCGCCGTGCCTGAAGTGACACTGGCCGCTTCCCCAAGAGCCATCTCATGGTAGGCAATGTCTAGCTTGTCATGAAACCACCGCATCAGGGCCGCTATGAAGGGCCATTCAGTACAGGCGGTATTGCCCAGCCCCTCACCATGGGTGGTCGGGTCAATGTTTGACGGGTTAACCAGGTTGGGCTTGAAGAGGAGTGTCTTCCCTGCTTTTACCTGGGACTTTACCTTCTGGCCGAAACCGGTCTCCTTGTCCAGTCGGCCAAGAGCCTGGTCGAGATTGGCGTAGATATAGTCAATCTTCCCCTTTATCTTCTGCCAGGCTTCAGTGCTCGATTCATCTATGACACTCTTGAGCAAGTCGGGCACTCCGATATATGTTTGAGCGGCGTCCATTTTCACAGCGGCCACCGCTGAACCGGCCGCGTCTAACTTCGCCCGGCCAACCGACGAATCAACAGTCATTGCTTCCTTGGTAGCCATTCTTGCCTCCATTTCTAAATTCTGCGCAATAAGACTATTAAAACACCACTTTCGTCTGTCTGTCAAAAA
>CAYGYD010000081.1:0-7466 GCA_964354005.1 uncultured Dehalococcoidales bacterium
AGTTTATGGCATTGCCTTACCACCTCTACACGGTAGCCGCCCATGTGCCCGGCATCTCGAAAACTACGATGTGGGGGGTAGCCTTAGTGTTGCTGGTGGTTGTGCTATCTTTTGACGTTCTAGCTGCTGTTATTAGATTTCGGTCGCGACAAAGGATTTAGATGGATGAATAAAAACCATACGTTATTAAACAACAAAACGTTAAGTCCAGAGGCATGCGCCACGAAACTTAGAACCGAAAAGGTAAATCTCTATTATGGCTCCTTCCAGGCTTTGAGGAATATAACTTTAGATATACCCGCATGTGCTATTACGGCTATAATTGGTCCATCAGGCTGTGGCAAATCATCCTTACTCCGTCTCTTCAATCGAATGAATGACCTGATTCCAGGGGCAAGAGTGGAAGGGAACGTTGAGCTTGATGGTATCCTCATCTACGACTCGAAAATCGATGTTGTAGAGCTTAGAAAGAAGGTAGGCATGGTGTTCCAGAAGCCGAACCCTTTCCCCATGTCGGTGTTTGACAATGTAGCCTTCGGGCCGAGACGGCATGGCGTGAAAAACCGTGCTGAGCTGGAAGAAATAGTCGAAAACAGCCTTCGCCACGCTGCTCTGTGGGATGAAGTCAAGGACAAGCTAGAGCACTCGGGATTAGCCCTCTCTGGTGGACAGCAGCAGAGGCTGTGCATTGCTCGAGTGCTGGCAGTGGAGCCGGAGGTCATCTTGATGGATGAGCCGTGTAGCGCGCTTGACCCGGTAGCTACCCTCAAAATTGAGGATTTGATGAGAAATCTGGCGCAAGAATACACTATTATCATCGTTACCCACAATATGCAGCAGGCGGCACGGGTATCAGATATGGCCGCCTTCATGATGATGGAGGAAGACCGAGCTGGAGTACTGGTCGAATATGGCCCAACCTCTCAGCTCTTCACTAATCCTAAGGATAAACGCACTGAGGACTATATCACCGGTCGATTTGGATAAATCATCTAGGAGGACAGGCATGGAAATGAGGACAGTCTTTCATAAGAAACTAAGGGAAATTCAAGACGATATTCTGGCTATGGGAAGCATGGTAAGTAAAGCTATCCTTCGCTCCATTGATGCTCTTAAGAACCGAGACTTGGAACTCGCCCACCAGATAATCGCTGACGACCAGAAGATAAATGGCAAGAGGTTTGAGATTGAAGAGAAGTGCATTCAGCTGATAGCTACTCAGCAACCCATGGCTAGCGACCTTCGTATCATTATTGCCATCCTTAATGTTACGAATGAGATTGAGCGGATAGGTGACTACGCGGTGGGTATTGCCCGTATTGTAATCATGATTGGCGATGAGCCGCCCCTTAAACCTTTGATTGATATTCCCCGCATGGCGGACCAAACTGTAGACATGCTGCGGCGTAGCCTGGACGCTTTCATAAGCCGTGATGCTGAAGCCGCAAAGAAAATCGCTACAGAGGATGACCTGGTAGACCACCTATATGACCAGGTATTCCGGGAACTACTTACTTTTATGGCGGAAGACCCGAAGACGATTACACGAGCAACCCGTCTTATGTGGACAGCTCATAATCTGGAGCGTGCCGCCGATAGAGTCACCAACATTTGTGAGCGAGTGGTCTTTATTGTCACCGGCAAAATGGAAGAGATAGGCGCTTCGAAGTATTGACAGTTAGTGACATCATAGGATTACCTAGGAGGGCAAAACAAGTTTACGTTTATGCGACACTTTGTCTCCATTTTGTGCATACTTTGTTAACATACTCCAGCAGAGGGGACGATACCGAGAACCACCCGACTGCGGAGGAATGAGATTCCCGCTGGCAGGGTCTTTTCAGTGACTTTCAAGTGGGCCGACACCCGATACTCTAGTCGGTCTTTAGACGATAGCCTACTCCTGGTTCAGTAATAATGAATTGCGGGCGTGCCGGGTCGGGCTCAATCTTACGGCGTAGGTTACTGATGTTGACATGTAGCATGTGGTATTCCCCTGCGTATTCCACTCCCCAGACCTCACGCAGTAGATGGTTATGGGTCAGTACCTTTCCAGCGTGATTCACCAGCACCCGGAGCAGTTCATACTCGGTGGGCGTTAGCTGCACTTCACGCTCTGACACAGTTGCTAGCCTTCGTGCCAGGTCAACTTTCAGACTACCACTGGCAAAGACTGGTTCACTGGTTTCTTGAGCAGCGCGACGCAGAGCAGCACGAAGCCGTGCCAACAGCTCTCCCACGCCAAAAGGCTTGGTCAAATAGTCATCCGCCCCGGCATCAAGTGCGGCGATTTTGTCGGTCTCTGAGCCTCGGACAGACAAAATGATAATCGGGATTTGTGCCCACTCACGGAGTAACCGCGTAACCTCAACACCATCTATGTCTGGAAGCCCCAAGTCAAGGATGATGACATCTGGTTTCTGTGTAGCAGCATCCGAAAGCCCCTCCTGCCCGGAGGATGCTTCGACAACTGCGTAGCCTTGGGAAGAGAGGGCGACTCTGAGGAATCGCCGAATAGATTGCTCGTCGTCAATCACAAGCACCCGCTGGTTAGGCATCAGGCTTTCCCCTTACGCTTGGGCGTTGTTCAGCCGTCGGTAGAATCACACTGATGACAGTACCGCCACCGGGGCGATTCTCGGCGGTAATATGGCCACCGTGAGCCTCAACGATACCCTTGCAGATGGACAACCCCAAGCCCGTCCCGGCCACTTTGTCGGGGCGCTGTATGCGGTAGAACTTGTCAAAAACGTGCACCAGGTCCTGCGGGGGGATACCAGGTCCACGGTCAGCTACTTCAATACGGACCTCGTGGTCAATCTGTCGGCCTTTGATTTCAACAGGCGAGTCATCTGGTGAGTATTTGAACGCATTGTCTAAGATGTTAACCAATGTCTGGACGATAAGGCCAAAGTCCACAGACACAAAGGGCAGCTCCGCTGGTATGTCTATCGCAATCGGACGCTCACGAGCACGGCTACCCAATTGTTCCAGCGCCGCGCCCACCAAATCCTGCACATCGGAAGACTGCTTGGTTATCTTCATAGCACCAGCTTCAATTCTTGATACATCAAGCAGATTCGTTATCAAGCGATTCAATCGCTCCGCCTCCTCGCGGGCAACCTGCAGCATATTCTTCTTCGCAGCGTCGTCAAGACCCATTCCTTCTTCTTGCAGACTACTCAGGACGCCGATGATGGACACCAGCGGCGTCCGCAAGTCGTGCGAAATCGAGTTGATAAGAGCAGTCTGTAGTTTCTCTGTGTCCCTTAGGACCTGACTTAACACTTGCGCATTATGTGCTTCCTCACCTAACTGGATGCCCTCGATGGCAACTGCGGCAAGGTCAGCGTAGGCACCCAGAAGTCGCTCTTGTTCAATGGTCAACTCACCGACGGCATCCGTCGCCGATAGGGTTATAACCCCGACTGTCCCTCTAGCCGTAACCAATGGCAAATACCGTGCTCTGGCGTTGGGGAGGGTATCAGTACCGCGTCCCGCCACCATCTGATGCTGAAAACACCAGATGGCCGCAGCCATTTCATTTTCGTCAACGCTGACGTTCGGACGGTCGGCGTATGGCTTCAGCATTCCTTTGTTTGCTGCGTCGGGTAAGAAGACCATCGCATCGCGCCCGAAGGTCTCTTTTGCTCTCTTTACGATGGCACCGATGTAGGATTCCAGACTACTGGAGATAGCAAGGTCTCGAGATAGCGCATAGAGCGTGGCCGTCTGTCTTTCTCGGCGGGTTGCCGCTTCGGTCTGCTGGCGAATTCTCCTCATAAGGTAGCTAATACTCAAACCAACCAAGAGTAGTACAACAAAGGTAAGAATATATTTAATATCATATACGGTAAAGGCAAAGAGTGGAGAAATGAACAAGAAATCAAACACGAGTACACTTACAACAGATACTAGGATGGCTGGGCCGAATCCCCAGAAAAAAGCCGTCGCGACAACACACAGCAGGTAGACCATTATCAAGTTAGCTTCAGCGAAAAACTCAGGTGCTAACTTAGCTAGCAAAGTGGTCAAGGCCACCAATCCTAGACCTTTGAGAGAGCCCCGCCAGTCACCAAAGAAGGTTCTAATTTGCCTCGTGCTTCGCCGCATGGTCTCTCCGCCGCTCACTACGTGCACGTCAAGGTTTTCACTCCGGCGAACGAGCTGTTCCGCAAGTGGTCGGCTCAGCAACCGCCTCCGATATCTCCGCTGTGGTCTAGCAACGACTATCTTGGTAATATTGTTAGCAGTGGCATAATGCACGACCGTGTTGACAATGGAATCTCCCTGGAGAGTTACAGTCTTTGCCCCGAGTCGCTGGGCCAGCCGCAAGGTATCTGTCAGTTGATCCTGCTGCTCGGGTGTTAGCCGGGCATTATCAGGTGTCTCAACATATATCGCCGACCACTCAGCCCCCAGTTCGTAAGCCAGTCGTCGAGCACTGCGAACCAATCGTGTGCCAAGAGAGTCAGGCGCTATACAGACCAGGAGGCGTTCTCCGGATGACCACGGGCCACGTATAGCATGGGCCTTCATATACGCCAACGTTTCCTCATCTACATGTTTGGCAGCAGTGCGCATAGTCAACTCGCGCAGCGCGATGAGGTTTCCCTTCTGGAAAAACCTCTCGATAGCTGAGGCTATCTGCTCCGGAACGTAGACTTTACCTTCTTTGAGCCGCTTCAGCAGTTCGTCGGGAGGCAGGTCAACTAGTTCAATCTCGGCCGCACTATCAATAACGCTATCAGGTACCGTTTCGCGCACCCAGGCACCGGTAATCTGTGCTACCGTGTTGCGCACGCTCTCCACATGCTGAATATTGAGTGTGGTATAAACATCAATCCCGGCCTCCAGCAGTTCCTCTATGTCCTTATAGCGCTTGACATGACGTGAATCCGGGGCATTCTCATGGGCAAGTTCGTCTACCAGTGCCAATTGTGGATGACGCGCCAGCACTGCATCAGTGTCCATTTCAGATAGCTTAATCCCACGGTATTCCACTTGCCTACGGGGTATAACCTCAAGACCTTCCATGAGAGCCTCTGTCTCAGCCCGGCCGTGCGTCTCTACACAGGCGACGACAACATCGGTGTCCTTTTTCCGCAGGCGAGCCGCTTCAAGCATGGTATAGGTTTTACCCACACCGGGAGCGTAACCGAGAAATATTTTTAGTTTCCCACGCCTTTCTTGTTCTTCCTCGGGCTTGACCCGTGCCAACAATTCATCAGCACTAGGGCGAGAATATTCTTCAACCATGCAATTTATGTCTCCAAGTCAATTTTATACCTTGCAGTAGGTCAAGTCTATTTGACTTCGTCCAGCGCTAAATTGAGCTGTAGAACGTTTACTCGTGCTTCCCCTAGTATGCCGAACTGGCGGCCTTCAGTGAAACGGTTCACCAGTGCCAAGACTTGCTCCTCGCTTAACCCGCGGTACCGTGCGACACGAGAAACCTGGTAGTTCGCTGCAGCAATGCTGATGTGTGGGTCAAGGCCGCTAGCTGAAGAAGTCACTAAATCCACGGGTATCGGTCGATTGTTATCTGGGTCGACAGCCCTCAGTGCATCAATACGTGCTCGGACTGCCTCCCGAAGCGCCGGGTTCAATGGCCCGTAGTTTGAACCTGAGGAAGAGGCAGCGTTATATGGGAACGGCAGTGTAGCCGAAAGTCTACCCCAGAAATACTTCGGGTCGCTGAACGGTTGCCCGATAAGTTCTGAGCCGACACTCGCTCCGTTTTCCTCAATCAAGCTGCCGTTAGCCTGATGATGAAGAAAAGCTTGAGAGATGCCAGTTACGACCAAAGGATAGATTATCCCGGTGATTACAGTAAACAACACCAAGAATATTATGGCAATTCTAAGCTGACGTCGCATTAAGCCCATTCCCTCTTATCAACTATGCCAAGTGTAGAGCTACTAAAATCATGTCAATCAATTTGATGCCAACAAATGGCGCAATTAGCCCACCCACGCCATAGATAAGCAGGTTATTGCGCAGGAGTCTTGCCGCGCCGACTGGGCGATATGGCACGCCACGCAAAGCTAGCGGCACGAGAATCATGATAATGAGAGCATTGAATATTACCGCCGACAAGATGGCACTTTCCGGCGTAGCCAGACGCATAAGGTTCAACGCCTGCAAGGCAGGGTAAGTGGTGGCAAATGCCGCCGGAATGATAGCAAAATACTTGGAGACATCGTTAGCGATGCTGAATGTGGTCAAGGCCCCACGTGTCATCAGCAGCTTCTTGCCTGTTTCCACAATTTCAATAAGTTTGGTGGGATTGCTATCAAGGTCAATCATATTGGCCGCTTCCCGGGCCGCCTGTGTCCCGGTGTTCATGGCTACCGCCACATCAGCTTGTGCCAGTGCCGGCGCATCGTTTGTGCCATCACCGGTCATGGCAACCAGCCGTCCGCTGGCCTGATGCTCTCGTATCAACTTGAGTTTGGCTTCAGGAGTAGCCTGCGCTAGAAAGTCATCCACTCCTGCTTCAGCTGCAATCGCCGTTGCCGTGAGCGGGTTGTCACCCGTAATCATTATTGTCTTTATACCCATCTTTCGCATCTGAATAAAACGCTCTTTGATGCCGCCTTTGACTATGTCCTTGAGATGGACAATACCCAGCGCTTCACCGTTTCGGGTAACCACCAGCGGTGTGCCGCCACCCCGAGAAATATCGTCCACCGTTGTTGTAAGTTCCGATGACACTAGCTTTCCCTGTTTCTGGATATAAGATATGATAGCATCAGCCGCGCCCTTGCGGATGCTCAGCCCATCCATGTCTACACCACTCATACGCGTCTGTGCCGAAAACGGGATAAAGTGCATCCCATGTGGTTTCTCAGCAGCGGTACCGCTCCGCAATCCGTACTTATCCTTTGCCAGCACCACGATGCTGCGTCCTTCCGGTGTCTCGTCAGCCAATGAAGCCAGTTGGGCTACCTCCGCCAGTTCGCGGGCAGTCACCTTCCCAGCAGGTATGAAGTCGACTGCCTGGCGATTACCCAGAGTAATCGTGCCTGTCTTGTCCAAGAGTAGCACGTCCACATCTCCCGCTGCCTCCACGGCACGACCAGACAAGGCAATAACATTACGCCGGATAAGGCGGTCCATACCAGCAATGCCGATAGCGGGTAACAACCCGCCAATGGTGGTTGGAATTAGGCAGACCAGTAAAGCGACCAGCACAGTGATGGTAATCGGCGTACCCTGTTGATTCACCTGAACGCTGTAGAGTGAATAAGGCAGCAACGTGATGCAGACAACAAGGAAAACAATAGTAAATGTAGCCAGCAGGATATTAAGGGCAATTTCATTTGGAGTCTTCTGGCGCTTGGCCCCTTCCACAAGACTAATCATGCGGTCTAGGAATCCGTCACCAGGGCTGGCGGTCACGCGTACTACTAACCAGTCTGATAGAACACGCGTCCCACCTGTGACAGCACTTCGGTCTCCTC
>CAYGYD010000082.1:0-7346 GCA_964354005.1 uncultured Dehalococcoidales bacterium
CCAAGATGCTGAAGGAGGAGATTGGCGAGCGGCTCAAGAAGAGAGCCGCCGAACTTGGTGTGCCCAACCTGCTTGATATGATTGCGGATGAGACCATTGGCACCACCGAGGAAGCTATCCTGCCCTTCCTGCAGGAAAAGGGTCATCCGGCCCTGACCATGCCGCCTATACTGGGTTAGAGTCGTTTCATATCATCCCCCTCCCGCCAATCGGGGAGGGGGATGATAGTAAGTAGAGTGGCAATGTCTCCCTTCAGGGTTTCCTTGACTGTGGTCTGGGAGAAACGAAGGGTAGCAGATAATGCTGGGCATGAAAGGAGCAAGTAGAAATGCCACTTACCGGGATAGAAATATTTAAGCTTCTACCCAAGACCAACTGTGGCGAGTGCGGCGTGCCTACCTGTCTGGCCTTTGCCATGAATCTGGCGACGGGTAAGGCCGAGCTGGCCAAATGTCCCCATGTTTCGGAAGAAGCCAAGACTAAGTTGCAGGCAGCATCAGCCCCGCCCATCAGGCCGGTAACCATCGGTGTGGGCAAGCGGGCGCTCAAGGTTGGCGGTGAGACTGTGCTCTTCCGCCATGAGAAGAGGTTTGAGAACCCGCCAGGTCTGGCCCTTCTCATCAAAGACACCATGCCCGAGGCTGAAGTTGACGCGCGACTGGGCAGATTCAATGCTCTCCAGTACGAGCGCGTGGGCCTTACGTTGCGCCCGGAACTGGTGGCTATCAAGGACGAGTCGGGTGACGCCAACAAATTCGTGGCCCTGGTGAACAAGGTCAAAGAGAAGACTGAAGCCAGCATCATTCTGATGAGCAACGATGCCGACACGCTGGCGGCTGGTGTCAAAGCCTGTGCCGACCGGAAACCACTGGTCTACGCGGCTACCAAGGATAACCTGGGCAAGATTGCAGAGTTTGCCAAGGCCAGTGCCTGCCCGGTAGCCATCAAAGCGTCCGGCCTGGACGAAGCGGCTGACCTGACGGCCAAATTGAATCAGGCTGGCATCAATGACATACTGATTGACTCCGGCTCGCGTACTGTGCGCCAGGCCTTTCAAGACGAGATTGTTATCAGAAGCTCGGCTTTAACCAAGAAATTCCGGCCGTTGGGCTATCCCACTATCACTTTCCCCTGCGAGATGACCAGCGACCCGATGAAAGAAGCGATGATTGCGTCCATGTTCGTGGCCAAATATGGCGGTATCATCGTTCTCTCTGACTTCCAGGGCGAGGCACTGTTCCCGCTGCTGGTCCAGAGACTTAATATCTACACTGACCCACAACGGCCACTGGCCACTACGGCCGGTATCTATGAGATTGGTGGGCCCAAGGAGAATTCGCCGGTATTGATTACCACCAACTTCTCACTCACTTACTTCATCGTCTCGGGTGAGATTGAGAACAGCAAGGTCCCGAGCTGGCTGCTGGTGATGGATACCGAGGGACTTTCAGTGATGACCAGCTGGGCCGCGGGCAAATTTGTCGCTGATGCCATCGGCCCCTTCGTCAAGAAGACTGGTATTGCCGACAAAGTGAAACACCACAAGCTGGTCATTCCGGGTTATGCCGCGGCGGAAGCAGGTGGCTTGGAGGAGGAATTACCCGGCTGGCAGATTCTGGTCGGTCCCAGAGACGGGGCTCATATCCCTGCTTATCTCAAGACATGGAAACCATAAGGAGGTAGCAATGATCCTTATTGGCGAAAGTATCAATATCATGTCCAAAACCATCGGTCCGGCTCTGCGGGAGCGGAACCCTAAGCCTGTTCAGGAGATGACTAGGGCTGAAGTGGAGGCCGGAATTGACTTCCTCGACCTCAATATTGGTCCCGCCCGCAAGGGTGGGGATGAATTGATGAAGTGGGTCGTGGAGACAGTGCAGCAGGTTACCAACAAGTCGCTGTCACTGGATACTACTAACCCGGTGGCGATGGAAGCCGGGCTGAAGGTCTGCAAGACTAAAGCTCTGATTAATTCCATCTCCCTCCAGCCGGACAGACTGGAGGCGGAACTGCCCTTGGTCAAGAAATACAATGCCTGCATGATTGGCTTGCTCTGGGGTACTGAAGGCATGCCCCGGGATGCCAACGAGAGGTGCGCTTTGGCTGTCGACCTGGTATATAAGGCCAACCAGATGGGCATTGCCAATGAAGACATCTGGATTGACCCGATTGCCAGCCCGGTATCGGTAGAAATAAACCAGGTCAAAGCCTGTGTTGAGTTCATGACCATGCTGGGCGAGGTCTGCCCCGGTTGCAAATCGACAGTCGGTCTCTCCAATATCTCTAACGGCACCCCGGCTAACCTCCGACCAATGCTGAACCGGACATACCTTATTATGCTGGCGAGATACGGACTGCATTCAGCGATTGTTGATGCCTTTGATGACGAGTTGGTCAAGATTGCCCGGGGTCAGATGGCGGAGATTGTCAACCTGGTACACCGTGTAATGGACGGCGAAAAGCCGGACCTCCCCAAGCTGACTAAGAAAGAATTGGACTATGTGAAAACAGTCAGGGTGCTGACCGGTGAGACACTCTATTCTCACTCCTGGCTTGAGATATAGTGCCACCCTGAGAAAGAAGAGGTAGAGTCAATGGTTAAGGAGATTCCGTTAGTTTGGCTACCCGCCGCAGCCTGCACCGGCTGCAGTATTTCACTGCTCAATTCAGCCAGCCCAACTATCAAGAACATACTCGTCGACCAGATAGTTCCCGGAGTCCACATTAACCTGCGCTTTCATCCCACCATCATGGCTGGCGCTGGTGAGCAGGTCATCAAGGCTCTTGAGGATACCATGACACTCAAGAAGGGGAACTATGTTCTGGCCGTTGATGGTGCCATCCCCACTGGCCCTACGGTCGGCTACTGCGTTATGGGCGAGAGGAATGGCAAACCGGTGAACATTGAGACCCGGTTTACCGAGCTGGCTGAGAATGCGCTGGCGATTCTGGCGGTAGGTACCTGTGCCGCCTTCGGTGGCATTCCGGCGGCCCCACCGAATCCAAGCAACTCCCAGCCAGTTAGGAAGGTGCTGGAAGCCAAGGGCATCAAGAAACCACTCATCAACATCCCGGGCTGTCCGCCGCATCCCGACTGGTTTGTCGGTACGGTGGCCAGTATCCTGCTCAAGGGATTGCCCAAGCCGGAGGAACTGGATGATAATCTGCGGCCGCTGGCTTTTTACGGCAAGCTAATCCACGAGAACTGCCCGCGCCGGGCTTACTTTGATGAAGGCAAGTTCGCCAAGAAGTTTGGTGACGAAGGCTGTCTGTATGAACTGGGCTGCAAGGGGCCAATCACCTACGCTGATTGCCCCACCCGACACTGGAACAGCGGGACAAACTGGGTTATCGGCGCTGGCTCGCCCTGTCTCGGCTGCACTCAGCCAGAATTCACCGGCTATGCCTTCTATGAGAAGCTGGTAGATGTAGAATTGCCAGTCGTTGGTGCCTACTGGCAAACGAGCAAGGAGGAAAAGCAGTGAGCAAGATAGTAATTGACCCGGTTACCAGAATTGAAGGGCACCTCAAGATTGAGACAGTGGTGGAGAATGGCGTGGTCAAGGATGCCCGGAGCACGGGCAACCTCTTCCGCGGGATTGAGCTCATCCTGAGAGGTAGAGACCCGCGGGATGCCCAGGTTATCACCCAGAGAATTTGTGGTGTGTGCCCGCAATCTCACGGCGTGGCCGCTGCCCTGGCCCTGGACAGTGCCTTCGGTGTGGCCGATAAGATACCGGATAACGGCCGGATTATGCGCAACCTGATTCAAGGCGCTCATGTGGCACAGGACCATGTCCTCCACTTCTATCACCTGGCGGCGCTCGACTATGTGGATGTCACTGACGTTGCCAAATATGCCGGCAAGGATTCCGAGCTGAATTCAGTGAAGGACTTCATCGCCCGCGGGGAACTCGGGCCCTTTGTCCCGCGCTATGAAGGCGACTACCGCTTACCGCCCGAGGTAAACCAGCAAGCAGTAGGTCACTATTTGAAAGCCTTGGAAATCCGGCGCATCGGCCATGAAACGGTAGCTATCTTCGGTGGCAAGATACCGCACAGTGTCGGCATCGTGCCCGGCGGTGTCACTGAAACGCCGACCGTTGATAAGATTGCCGCCTACCTGTGGAAGGTAAAAAGATTACAGGACTTCATTGATAATGTCTACATCCCGGATGTCCTGGCTGTGGCCAATGCCTACCGGGACTATTGTGAAATTGGCGTGGGTTGCCGGAACCTGCTCTCCTACGGTGCCTACGACCTTGAGGGCGGCAACCCCGACCTGACCCGCCGGAAGAGACTGTTTAAGCAAGGCACTGTTTTCGCCGACCTCAAGCCGGCCCCGCTGGACATGACCAAGGTAAGCGAAGGCGTAAAGCACTCCTGGTATGCTGACTCTTCAACGGGCCGGCACCCGTCTCAGGGCGAGACCAAGCCCGAGCTCGGCAAGGCTGGTGCTTATTCCTGGGTGAAGGCACCCCGCTACGACGACAAGGTTTACGAGGTTGGCCCCTTAGGCCGTGTTGCCGTAACCTATGCTTTCGGCGACCCGGTAGTGAAGAAGCTCGTTGACTCGGCTTTGGCCGAACTTAAGGCCCCACCCTCAGCCCTGTTTTCGGTTATGGGTCGTCACCTGGCCCGAGCCGTCTCGGCTAAGGTCATTGCTGATAGTCTGGAGAAGTGGGTCCTGGAACTGAAGCCTGGCGAACCAACCTATGTGGAATACGCTATTCCCGAGGAGAGTCAGGGAATGGGCCTGACGGATGCCGCGCGGGGCGCCCTAGGTCACTGGATTGAAATCAAGGGTAAGAAAATTGCTAACTACCAGGCCGTTGTGCCGACTACCTGGAATGCCTCGCCCAGGGATGACAATGGAAACCCGGGCCCAATTGAGCAGGCACTGATTGGCACCAAGGTGAAGGACAAGGATAATCCTTTTGAACTGATGCGAATCGTCCGCTCCTTCGACCCGTGCCTGGCCTGTGCCGTCCATTGATTATCCCGAAGCGGTTAAGGAGGAGAGATGATTCTATCAAAGCAAAAACCATTGGAAGAGATATTGGGTTACCTGGAGGGGGAGAGCAATATCTTCATTCTGGGCTGCAATGGCTGCGCTCAGGCCTCCGGCACCGGCGGGCCAGTCCAGGTGGCGGAAATGAAAGGCAAGCTTGAGGCGGCCGGCAAGAAAGTTACCGGTACCGATGTCATCGATTTTCTCTGTGAAAAAGCCCTCGTCAAATCGAGGCTGGGAACCAAGATTGTGGCGCTTAAGGCAGCCGATTCTATCCTGGTGCTGACCTGTGGCGTCGGTGTTCAGGCAGTGGCGGCTTCAGTCAACAAACTCTGCCATCCGGGTTGCGACACCATTAGCCTGGGAGGGAGTCGAGGGGAGTGGTCCGGCAGTGAACGGTGTATGGAATGTGGCGAGTGCGTGCTGGAGTCCACCGGCGGCATATGCCCATTGACCGCCTGTACCAAGGGCTTACTCAACGGGCAGTGCGGCGGGGCTAACAAGGGGAAGTGCGAAATCAACCCCGAGCGCGACTGCGGCTGGGAACTAATTTACAATCGGCTGAAGAGCTTGAACCAGTTGGACAAGCTGAGAAAACTGGCACCGCCCAAGGATTACGGCAAGATGATACCCAGAGTTGAAGTCATGGCTACCGAAAAATGGGCAGTGGAAAGGCCAGCTCAGAAGGAGGTGTCAGTAAAATGAGCCTGAAATCAACCCTGGAATCAAAGCAGTTCGCCATTACGGCTGAGATTGGCCCGCTAAAGGGGACTGATACCACCGAAATCAAGGAAGTTGCCGAGCTTCTGTATGGCCGGGTAACGGCGGCTAATGTCACCGACCAGCAGAGCGCCGTGATGAGGCTCGGTTCAATGGCCACCTGCCATCTGATAAAAGACCACGGACTTGAGCCGGTATTCCAGATGACCTGTCGCGACAGGAACCGCATCGCCCTGCAGTCGGACCTGCTGAGTGCCTGGGTCCTGGGAATCACGAATGTCCTGTCCATTACCGGCGACCTGCCCTCACTCGGTGACCACCCGCAAGCCATGTCCGTTTATGATTTGGACTCGGTTCAACTCTTATGGGTTATCGGGCGCTTGAATCAAGGCTTCGATATGATGGGCAACGAGCTCAAGGGTAAGACCGATTTCTTACCGGGTGCTGTGGTGAACCCGGGCGCCAATACTGAGGCTAGCTTTGAACTGCAACTCTTCAAGATGGAGAAAAAAATCAAGGCCGGGGCCAGGTTTTTCCAGACTCAGGCCGTTTATGAAGCGGACAGGTTTGCCAAATTCATGAAAAGGGTTGAAGGGTTCGGCGTACCCGTCCTGGCCGGTATTATCCCGCTGAAGTCGGTCGGTATGGCTCGGTTTATGAATAAGAATGTGGCCGGTGTTTTCGTCCCGGAGGAGACCATTCAAAAGATGGCGGCGGCTAAGGACAAGGCCCAAGCCGGCGTCGATATTGCGGCTGGACTGATTAAAGACCTCAAGGACATCTGCCAGGGCGTGCATATTATGGCCATTGGCTGGGAAAAGAAAGTACCCCAGATTCTGGACGCCGCCGGATTGTAGCCATCGGCTGGCCTTGACTTTAGCCAGTAGCGAATATACATTATAGATAAGAGAGGGGCTGATTGCCCCTCTCAATAGTATTCTCAACTTTAACCGATGGAAAGTAAGCGTATCTCACTGCCACCCGAGAGAGGCTATGACAAGGCTTATGAGCTGGCCTATAAACTGGCCTGCGAACATCTGGCCAAGACGGTGGATATTGAGGAGCAGTGCCGTAAGAGTGGCACAGAACTTCAGGTGAAAGATTCCCAGAAATCCATCGTCGTACAGTATCTCAATTGCCCGTACTTGATTAGTGTCCCCGATGGTGCCATTTCATCGTCGGAGAGCGATGAGCCAGTCCCAATCAGAGACAAACTCCTGATTATTCATTACTTTAACACGGCCAAAGGAACACCGGCGACCAACAGGTTAATCACCTTTAGAGAATTGCCGGAGGGGAATGTTTATTTCCCAACCTTTACCAAAAGGACAATCAAGCCCATTGTGGACAACTTCAGCCAGCAGACCCAGCTTCTAGTAACAGTTAGCGAGAAGCTCGGCGGAGATAAGGTCGACTACGGCGATGCCGCCGTGACCATCCCGGCGTTCAGTCGGGTGCCGGTAACGATAATCCTGTGGCGGGGTGATGAAGAATTACCGCCGCAGGGGAATGTTATCTTTGATGCCAATATTCCCGATTACCTGCCCACCGAGGACATCACGGTGCTCTGCGAGACCATCACCTGGCGGCTGGTCAGGTACTTAAGGGAAAAGTA
>CAYGYD010000083.1:0-5383 GCA_964354005.1 uncultured Dehalococcoidales bacterium
GCCCAGCTCGCCCAGGAGAACGCTGATGTCCTGGCCGCGCTGACCTCGCTGGGCTATTCCGTGGCCGAGGCCAGCCGCGCCGTAGCTACTCTACCCTCTACCCCCGACCTCACCCTTGAGGAAAAAATCAGGCTGGCCCTGAGCTACTTCACGACCAAGTAAGACTGACTTGCTCTGTCAACTGAAGGAGGATGAGACTGGTTGGAAAACCCCCTGTCATTGCGAGCCGAAGGCGAAGCAATCTCACACTTCGTTGAGATGGCTTCGTCGTCCGCCAGAGGCGGACTCCTCGCCATGACAATTCGGGTTATTAAACGATTCGGAGAGAATAATGAAGGTTGTCGCTATCGTCGGCAGTCCCCGACCCAAGGGGAACACGAACTATCTCGTTGACCAGGCACTTCAGGAAATCTCAAGCCACGGGATTGAAACTGAGAAGATTATGTTAGGCCAGTACCGCATAAACGGGTGCCTGGGGCACGAAAATTGCAGCTCCTTCACTGTCTGCCGGCAGGACGATGATGGCCGCTGGATTATAGAAAAGTTCAGTCAGGCTGACGGCATCATTCTGGCCACACCGGTCTACTACTACAACATGACGGCGCAGATGAAGACCTTCATCGACCGCAACTACTTCCTCTACACACACGGGATTCGCCTTAAGGCGAGGTGCGCTGGCGTGATTGTGGTGGCCGGTGGGTCGGCCATTGATATTACAGTCAGAGCCTTAAGACGGTGCTTCCGAATTCAGGGTGATAACCCTGAGGAAAGAGTAATCACTCTGACCGGCTATGCCAGCCGCCCGGGCGAAGTCAAAAACCAGCCCGCCCTGATTGAAGAGGCGCGCAATTTGGGGAGGCGGATGGCGGAGATACTGGGGGCAGCTAAAAGCTCAAAGGAACATAACTAATTCTTCCTTTGATAGACTAGGCATTGAGGTAAAAGTGAGTTAGCGGTAGAATATTTGGGGAGCCAACGGTGAGGGAAATAACCGAGCAAGAATACAAGGAATTTGTCAAAGGCCGTAATGAGATCACGGTAGATGGTAGTCGAGTTAAGCTTATCCAAGGCAGTCAAATTAGGCTTTACGAGCCAAAAGACTTCACTTTGGAAAAGACTACCGTGTGGTCTTTTGAACACCGTGGGAATTGGGCAACTCACAGAGGGAATTATCGCGGAAATTGGGCCCCCCAAATTCCCAGAAATCTCATACTCCGCTATTCACAACCAGGTGATACAATCCTAGACCAGATGGTCGGCTCAGGCACAACACTAATAGAATGCAGGCTTTTAGGCCGCAATGGTATAGGAGTTGATATAAACTCAGACGCTTTAATGGTAGCTTATAATCGCCTTGATTTCACTTATGTTGCCACTAAGGAGGGGACAGTCACTGCTCAGAAGCTCTATCTCGGAGATGCGAGACATTTAGACCTGATTACCGACGCAAGTATTGACCTGATTGCTACTCACCCACCCTATGCTAACATAATACCTTACTCTAAAGAACGAGAGAACGGCGACCTTTCCCGCGTCCACAGCATTGATGAGTTTGTTAACGAGATGAGAGGCGTGGCAAAAGAATGCTTCCGGATACTAAAACCTGGGAAACACTGTGCCATCCTTATTGGAGACACTCACAAACATAAACATTATGTACCCATAGCTTTTAGAGTATTAGAAATATTTCTGGCTGAAGGATTTATTCTTAGGGAAGACGTCATAAAACAGCAGTGGCATACACAGACCATGAGGGGGCGGTGGAAAGAGAGCTACAATCACGACTTCCTTCTTACATATCACGAGCATCTATTCGTCTTCCGAAAACCAGATGTAAATGAGAACGCCTCGAAATTTAAAGACAGCATGAACTGGAAATGTTCGGAGGAGGCACATGGAGCAAAGACCTGAACTGCGCGGAGTTCCAGAGAACAAGATATTAGAAGCTCGCCGTCTTTCTGACGGGAAATGGGTTTTCAAAATATCTAATAGAAAAGGGCCGGGTGATTTTCGGGTCAGTGTATTTTATCCCGAAACTCGCACGCGGCTAACGCCATCTTATGCGCACTTTGCTATAGACCTGTATGGGAAACTATGTCGAAATGAAGAGCAAACTTTACTCATTCTTAGAGAGGTAGAAGAAATATACCGTGGCTCTACGAAAGCCACGGATGTTTTGAGTAGGTTAATTAGCGGCGGTTCGCTTGGTCAATTAAGCGATCTCCCTGGATATTCAATTGAATATACTCTCCATGTGCTCGAGTTCATATTTGCCCAAGAAGATATTACTTGGGAGCGTGATTTCATTAGGCAAGGCAAGCCCCTTCCTCAGCTTAGAAAGGCACTAATCCGGAAAGGCTTTCTGACCGAACAGGAGGCAAAAAGCAAAGGGAGTGCCATAGCAATGCATCTGCTTCGCCGTGTAGTGCGAGACAAAATCCACCCTGTGGCAGCTATGCGCGAGGTACTTCTTCGTATCTGATATAATACACATAACGCACGCCAAGAAACCAATTGGTTTCCAACTTATGCAACCCCATCCCCCGACCCCCCTCCCCGAGGAGAAGGGGGTTAATTATTATAAAGGGGGCGCAAGCCCCCTTAAACCCCATTATTTAAGGGGCGTCTAAGAGGGGCGAAGCCCCTCTTTTTACATCTCCCCCTCTCCTTTGAAGGAGAGGGGGATTAAGGGGGGGGTGAGGTTCAGAAATAACCTCAAGGCTAGACTAGCGCCCGTTCACATAGTTGAGGAAAGCCCGGACCGCCATGCGGAATTTGGGGTCGGCCACGACGGTCAGGTGGTCTTTGCCCTGAATCAAAAAATGGCAACCATCGGGTACCAGCATCGCCATCCGTGATTTGTCCCCGGGCAGAAAATCGTCATTCCCCAGAATGGTCATTAACGGAACTGAGATAGATTTGATGCGGCGCATCATCTCCCTGGCATCCGCCAGCCAACGGGACTCCTGCTCCATTGTCCCCATCATACAGGCGGCCAGCGCCTTCAGGTCAGCTCTGGTTGCTTCGGCAAACCGGCGGAACTCCCGACCTACCGGGTCAGTCACCTGGTTGATGCTATCAGCCAGAAGCGCTTTCACGACTACATCGCGCTGAAAGGGCGCGCCAGCTTTGGCACCGGGTGGCGGGGCGTCAGCCAAGGTAAAACCACCCAGAATCACTGATTTGAACCTCTCTGGCTGAGTCAAGAGCAGGCCGAAGGAGAGTCGGGCGCCCATGGAATAGCCCAGAAAGTTGGCTTTCTTGATGCCAAGATAGTCCATCAGGTTAGTGATATCATCCAGCATTTTGTCCCCGTACATCGCCGGGTCCCTCGGCTTATCGCTTTTGCCGTGCCCACGGCAGTCCATCATTATCAAGCGGTTCTCGGCTCTCAGTGCCTCGGCTACCCGCGGCTGTTTCCAGTTGGCCTCCATATTGGCGGCAAAACCGTGAACCATGATTACTTCCGGTCCACTGCCGTCAATTTCGTAGTAGATTTTAACGCCCTGGCTATCAAAGTATGGCATCTTTTCCTCCCCGGTTTTTGTTGAGAGTCGTCGTCTCTCAGGTTGAATTTTATCACCCAAGGTCTGTCTGAGCAAAGGAGATGGCTGAAAGAGAAGACAAGGGGCGCGTTGTACACTGCCACCGAAGAAGAGGGCATTCAGCATGGTTTCGAAGCCTTCACGATTGGCTGTGCCCGAGGACTTTGCCCCCACCGTGCAATTGACCAGTGAGCAACTGCCCAGTATACTACATATTATGGGAGCAGTTGTTGGCATTCTGGAATCCAGGAACGACCGATTCATAAACGATGTGGTATCACAGCTGAATGATATTCCTGTGGAGTTTCTGTCCATAGCCGCAGAAATGGTCCCTCTACAGCGTGGGTATCGGGTAATAGTGGACCGACTGAGCTTCCGGTACCCTTTCCTGAAGGAGGTAGTAAAGAGCCTGGCTCTCAATGGGACATATATAATCAATAATCCCTTCACCGCTTCATCAACCAATAAGCTAATCGAAATAGTTGTCGGTAGCCATCTAGGGGTGACCTTCCCCAAGACTATTGTTTTGCCTGACCAATCGTCGGCAGATGAAACAGACGGCCTGGTTTCCCGGCCTCACCTTGAACGGGTAGCCGAGGAACTCGGTTTCCCGTTTATTCTGAAACCCTATGACGGATACGCCTGGGAAGACGTCTACGTGGTGAGGTCTGCCGAAGAGCTGAGGCAACTGTACCGTTCGCTCTGCTCTCGCCGTATACTTCTGGCGCAGCAACTAATCGCATTCAGGGAGTACTTTCGCGTATTCTGTTTCGACAAGCGGGATGTCCTTTTCATCAAATGGATTCCCAAGCCCCTCGCTATGGGTCATTATCTCCAGTGCGATGCCGGCAGCGCCGGGGATGCGAGGGACAGGCTTACCGAGCAGACTATCCAATTGAACCGCGTGCTCGACCTGGATGTTAACGTGGTGGAATGGTGTCAAGACGAGGACGGACAATGGTGGGTCATTGACGCCTTCAACGAGGTTCCCGAGGTGATTCCTGAAGCGTTGCCGCCTGATTGCTATGCCTGGATTGTTGACAGGTTTGCTGCCTGCATCAGGGACAAGCTGAATACGGACAAAAGGAATCGCATTCCTTTTGCCGGAACCCTTACCGACTAAATGCTTGAGGTAAACCTCAAACGGGAGAGTTGACAAAATGAAGGAAGAAGCTAAACAAGTATCTGCAGCCAGGACGAAGACGGAGGCTGAGGAGGCCAGGATGAGGGTTGAGAGGGCGGCCGAGGAGCTCAAGAAAGCCAGCGAAGATGAAGCCAGGGCAAGAAAGGAAGCCGAGGAAGCTAGAGTGAGAGGGAAGGGAGCCGCCGAGGAAGCCAGACGAGCCGCCGAAGCCGAGGCCAAGGCCAAGAAGGGGGTAGAACAGGCCGTCAAAGAGAGGGCAAAGCGAGAGGCCGAAGAGGCTAAGGCCAGAGCAAAGACGGAAACTGAGAAGGCTAAGGTGAGGGTTTTGAGGGCAGCTGATGAGACCAAGAAAGCCAGGGAAGCCGAAGCTAAAGCAAGAAAGGAAACTGAGGAGGCTAAAGCGAGGGTCGAGAAGGTGGCCCAGGAAATCAAGAAAGCCAGCGAAGATGAAGCCAGGGCAAGAAAGGAAGCTGAGGAAGCCAGGGTGAGAGGGAAGGGAGCCGCCGAGGAAGCCCAGAGAGCCGCCAAAGCCGAAGCTAGGGCGAGAAAAGAGGCGGAACAAGCTGCCAAAGAGAGGGCAAAGCGAGAGGCCGAGGAGACTAAAGAGAAGGAAAAGAAGGCCGCCGAGGAAGCCCGGGAAGCCGCCAAAGCCGAAGCTAGGGCGAGAAAAGAGGCGGAACAAGCTGCCAAAGAG
>CAYGYD010000083.1:5483-7294 GCA_964354005.1 uncultured Dehalococcoidales bacterium
AGGGCAAAGCGAGAGGCCGAGGAGACTAAAGAGAAGGAAAAGAGAATGGCCGAGGAAGCCGAAACCAAGACAGCGACGGCTAAGGTTTATAGCGGGGTGGTAACACTCACGGTATCCTCACCAGTGGATTATGAACGGGTCAGGAAATTTGAAAAATTCTTAAGCCAAGTCAAAGAGCTTCGATTGGTATTGGTTAGTGGCTCTGCTGACGAAGGTACCAAGATTGTCGTATTTGCGGAGAATCCCGTTCCTTTGGTCAATATGCTGACCGAGATGCCGCCTGTGGAACGTGTCGTAGAAAAAGAAAGCGGAATTGAGATTACGCTGAAAGCCAACCAGTAGTGCGCCAGTGGTGATTACGAGTATCTTCTTCACGGTAGCCAACAAACAATACTCGCACCGCGTTCAGAGCTAAAGATATGAGATATTAAACTCCTTTTCAATCCTTAACCTCCGACACGGCGTTACCTCCTGAGGCCCCCGCCGATAATTTCTCACCCACCCCCTGGGGTGTCGTCCGCCCAGCCGAAACCACCATCTTTATGGCATCATCAACTGACAGCCTGGTGCGCGTAATCTCCTCTTCTTTTACTATCTGCAAGAAGCCTGTCCAGGGGGTAGGTGAGGTGGGGATGAAGACATTGACCAGCTTCTGCCCGGAGGAGTCAGTCATCTCATTGGTGATGAAAGCGATGGCCATCATTCCTTTCCTGGGATATTCCACCAGTACCACCTCCATGAAGCCGGTCTTGTCGGGTGAGGAAAAGCTCTCCAAGACCTGCTTGATGCCGTTATAGAGTGGTCGAACCACCGGTACACGAGCCAGCAGGGACTCGCCAAAACGGATAAGTCTTCGGCCGATGAAATTGCTGGCAATTAGGCCCACTAAATAGATCAAAACAACGATGACGCCGAAACCTATACCCGGGTAATAGTGCCCCCACAACTTTTCAATATATTGTCCGAGAATATTGTCAATAGCATCAAAAATCCACACTAATATCCAGGCCGTAAGACCGAGAGACACAACGAGTACGAGACCCACGACGAACTGTCCCCCCACTTTCTTGACTATCTTACTCCATGTTGAGCTTTTCTTCTCGCTCATGGCCGCAGCCTCCTTATCACCCAGTATTCTTAACCTACCCAGGATTATTTTACTCGGTTGCCTATTACCCTCACCCCATTAGTAAGGGAAGGGGCCAGGGAATAGGTTGCCAATTAACCTCTATTTTACCCTTAATGCCAAATTTATGAAAATCTCGTATAATTAGTGTTTAATGGAAATCCGGTGAACCGGTACAAGGTCCCTGATAAGGTTACGGTTTGAAGTGCTTCTTCCATACCAGTTGATAGTTCGGCGATACGCTTTAAATAAATGATTTCAATAATCGTCCTGCTCGTTGTCTTCACTCTGATTGCCGTCAGACAAATCGGGAATTTCAGACTCCAGATATGGCAGATAATGCTGCTGGGTGCCGTGGCTGTCTTAGTCAGCGGACAAATTTCTCCACTTAAGGCACTGAAGGCTATCAATCCGGATGTCATGCTCTTCCTCTTCGGCACCTTCGTTATCGGGCAGGCCCTTGAAGAGAGTGGCTATCTCTCACACTTGTCCCACCGGTTTTTTAGACGGGCCAGGTCTCTAGATAGCCTGATACTTCTTGTCCTCTTTGGCATGGGTGGACTCTCTGCTTTCTTACTGAATGATACCCTGGCCATCATTGGCACGCCGGTCGTGTTGCTGGTGGCCAGAAAGAACGGCATTAACGCCAAGATTCTGTTACTCGCTCTGGCCTTTGCCGTGACCA
>CAYGYD010000084.1:0-7191 GCA_964354005.1 uncultured Dehalococcoidales bacterium
CGTACACACTACCCTCTCACTATTTGCTAGACCAATAACAGGGTCCTCGCCCCCCCACCCCGACTGACAAGTCGGCACTGGAAAAGCTTACCGCACAACAAAAGGCCTTGTCAATCCGACTCAACAGGGAAACTGACCCCCAACTAACTTACCTTGAGAATAATTACGCTTTTATAACACGGCTATCTACACTTGTCAAGTCGGCTCGGCTTCGTTCTCTCCTTTCTTGACGCCAACCTCAGCTCTCTGTTAGAATGGCAAAGCGTGTGTCAGCATTTCACGAGTGTGAAACGAGAGGAGGTGATTATCCCAGAGTTAGATGGCCATTGAGCCGCTGTTGTGAGTTCTCAGAAAATCATGTAAAGGGAGGTTAGTTATGGCAGTTGTTGAGTATCAGAAGGAAGGCAAGATTGCTATCATCACCATCAATCGCCCGGAGGCAATGAATGCCCTTGGCATGGAGGTTCGCAAGGGGCTGAATGAGGCTTACATTGACTTCCGTAATGACCTCAATGTCTGGGTGGCCATTCTTACCGGGGCGGGCGATAGGGCCTTTTCCGCCGGTGCGGATATAAAGGAATTCCGCCCGGGCCCGGTTAGTGGCGCGATTGGAGAAGTGGTCAGCCCCGACCAGATTTGGAAGCCCTTTATCGCTGCCCTCAATGGCTACGCTCTCGGTGGTGGCCTCGAGCTGGCTATGCAATGTGATATAAGAATAGCCGCTGAGCACGCCCGCCTGGGTCAGCCGGAGATAAATATTGGCTTCATGCCCGGCGCAGGCGGGACGCAGCGACTGCCTCGTTTTGTGCCGCGGGCCATGGCGGCCCAGATACTACTGCTGGGTGAGCCGATTGATGCCCAGGAAGCCTATCGCATTGGGTTGGTCAACAAGGTCGTGCCGCTGGCCCAGCTCATGCCAACGGCCAAGCAGTGGGCCGAGACTATTTGCCGCAAGGGCCCACTGGGCGTGAGAGCTGCCAAAGAAGCCATGATTAAGGGCTATGACCTGTCTCTGGAAGAGGGCCTGAGATTAGAAAGGGAACTGGCCAACCGCATCAGAATGACCGAGGACTTCATGGAGGGCGCACGAGCCTTTGCCGAGAAGAGACCACCTCAATACAAGGGGAAGTAGCTCTCTCTACGGTAGCTTTTTACTTTAATAGGTATGGCACCGACTATCTCAGGAGGTTGCCGGCTTAGGCCATGGGGTAGCCTTTTCTCTGGTAGTAATCTATCATTTTTCGAGCTGCGCTAGCCGCCTCTGGAATGCTCCTATAAAACGGAACGTTTTCCTCGATCAGTCTTGTTCTTAGTTCGCAGTTCATTTTCCATTCCCAGCTATCCCACTCGTTACGACCCAGACTCGCATCCGGCACTACAGCAAGTAAGGGCTTTATCCGGCAGTTATTGAGGCTATATTGCTCCTTAAGGTATTTATCTATAGTGAGGTCTGCCCCCATAAAGCGGCGGTGCATGTGTCCCATTATGGCAATAAGCAGGTCAAAATTCGGATTCCTTGCCATCATTTCCAGCACAGTACCTACGGCAAAATCATCATTTTCTCTGATTGAAAGGTCAGCGGGATTGCTCAGCCAGTCCCATATGGAAATGCCGCGATTCTTCATTTCCTCCCTGAACTCCGGCGGCAGGGGAACCACTTCAAGCCCGGCTCTCTCGCACTCGTCAGCGGCAAGAACACTAGCACCGCCAGCCCCACCAGCTACACCGACTCTTTTACCCCTTATTGGGGGTAAAAAGCGGAAAGAAACAGCAAGGTCGATGAGTTCATCAGGAGTCTCGACAGAAATGGCTCCTGTCTGGGCAACCATGGTTTCCCATATCTGCATTGAGCCAGCCAGTGATGCTGTGTGAGAAGCAGTGGCTCTGGCTCCGGCTTGCCCTTTGCCACCCTTTATGATGATGACTGGCTTTACGGACGCTGTTTGCCTCAATATGTCAAAGAATCTTTTGCCATCTTTTACACCTTCGATGTACATGAGGATAATCTTGGTCTCCGGGTCCTGGGCGAAGTACTCAAGGTAATCACACTCATTGAGGTCGATGGCGTTACCATAGCTGATGGCTTTACTAAAGTAGATGCCCCTTCGTCCGGCGTTGTGGATAATCTCCCCGGCTACATTCCCACTCTGAGAAGCAAGACCAACCGGTCCTGATTCCTTGGGGAACTCGTCTTGAAAAGAAATCCCTTCGGCCGGATAATAAACGCCCATGCAGTTGGGACCGATGAGGCGGAGACCAAAGCGTTTCGCCAGCCTTAAGACTTCTTGTTCAAGTTCAGCCGCTTGGCGCCGTCCTGTCTCACTGAAGCGAGCGGTAAAGAGATGAACGCCCTTAACACCTTTTTGAGCCGCATCCTCCAGCATTTTGGGGACTTCTCGGGCGGGGACAACCGAGATGACAAAGTCGACTGGCTCTGGTATATCGCTGATGGTGGGGTAGGCTTTCATGCCCAGAATCTCTGAGTATTTGGGGTTAACCGGGTAAATCTTCCCCTTATAGCCGAACTCCAAGAGGGGCTCGACAAATTGGCCACCTCTTCCCCCGCCGGAAGCTCCAACTACGGCTATTGATTTCGGGTGGAGGATTTCCTCCAAGGGATGACTTGACATAAAAGCAACCTCCTCTTGTCAAAATCGATAGGGATTTCAGACTGGTTCCATCTTTCGTTAAAATACTGTAAAATAGGCGCACTCTAAGTGCAAAACATTAAACTAGTATATCAGGTTAATTGTTGACTGGCAAATGTGGTAGAATGTAAGGCAAAGTCAAGCGTATAATAAAGGATTAAGAGGAAGCCGTCATGACGTTAGCTCAGGGAAAAGAAATAAAGCTGGTTGAACAGCTCAATCTGGAGTCTATCACCTGTGGCGACCTGACTTGGATTGATATCGTCAAGCCAACGCAACGGGAAATGGACTATTTAGCCCAAAACTATCCTTTCCACCCCTTAGATTTGGATGACTGCCTCAGCCGTATGCAGCGACCCAAGCTAGATGAGTACAAGGACTACCTGTTTTTCATCTTCCACTTCTCAGTGTACAATCGAGCAACAAGAGTGAGCACGCACGACCAGGTGTCCGTGTTCATCGGTGATAAGTACCTGATTACTGTTCACAGTGGACAGCTTAGGACATTGGTTGAATTGTTCCGCGAGTGCCAGACTGATGAGGAGGCGCGCCGGGAGAATTTCAGCCATGGCTCCGGCTATCTGCTTTATCGCATACTCGACCGAACCGTTGATGTCTATTTCCCCATTCTAGACAAGATTCTGAGCCTAATTGAGGATACCGAGGACGCTGTGTTTGATGAGAATGTGGAGGCGGGTCAAGAAGTGGCCATATTGCGGCGTGACATTATCACGCAACGGCGCATTATGTTTCCCGTGCGGACTGTTTTGGCCGAGCTGGAGCACAAGCTGAAGCGCTTTAGTAAAACAGATATCAGTGTCTACTATGGCGACCTCATGGACCACATGAATAAGATATGTGATACTCTGGACGAATGTAAGGAAATAGTTGAGGTGTTCAAGGATACCGATTTCGTTTTGAGTACCGACCGACTTAACCGTGTCATGCGTATTTTGACCGTTATTGCGACTGTTGTCTTGCCTTTTTTGGCAATCTCCAGCCTTTACGGGATGAATGTGCATATGCCTGGCGGGATAACAAGTGGTAGCTGGGTGCCTTTCATTGTGATTATGGTGGTCATGGCTGTGATTGCTGGAGCGATGATTTACTACTTCCGCCGCAAGCGCTGGATATAGCATGAAAGTCTCCCACCGCTTTGTGATTTTGGCGGCTCTCTTTGTGACCTGCCTCATCACGGCCAATATCATTGCAGTAAAAATAGTCAACCTCGGCCCCCTTATTCTACCGGCTGCCATATTTGTCTTCCCTTTCAGTTATATCTTTGGTGATGTTCTAACCGAGGTCTACGGCTATCGCTGGGCCCGGCGGGTTATCTGGCTCGGCTTTTTCTGCAATCTCATCTTTGTTTTTTTCGCCTGGATTGGGCAGATTCTGCCGCCAGCCTCTTTTTGGGGCGCGCAAGAGGCTTATGAGAGAATCCTTGGTTATACCCCCCGGCTACTGGCGGCTTCCTTTGTGGGTTACCTGGCCGGTGAGTTTGTCAACTCCTTTGTGCTGTCAAAAATGAAGATTCTGACCCGGGGCCGCTGGCTGTGGAGCCGGACGATTGGCTCTACTATTCTGGGGCAGGGCGTGGATACCTCAATCTTTATCACCCTGGCCTTTATCGGCACATCATCCTTTGTCCCTATCATCATTCTGTACCACTGGCTGGCCAAGGTTGTTATTGAAGTGGTAGCTACCCCGCTGACCTATGCTGTGGTAAACTTTTTGAAGAAAAAAGAGGCAGTTGATGCCTACGACTATGAAACGAAATTTAACCCGTTTGCCATAGATTAGATTGTGGGAGGTCAAGAGGATGAAGATTCAATTCTTGGGTGCCCACAACTGCGAATCGCAGGAGACCCGGCTGGTCAGCCTGCTGGTTGACGATATTTTGGCTCTGGATGCCGGTGGGCTTACCTCAGGCCTCTCTTTCTCCGCCCAGCTAAAACTCAGAGCCATCCTCTTGACCCATCAACACTTCGACCACATCCGCGATATCCCGACCCTGGCCATGAATTTCTTTCTCCACCGGGCGAGCATCAATATTTACTCTATTCCGCCTGTCTTTGATACCCTGAAGGCTTATTTCTTGAATGATAAGCTCTACACCAACTTTCTGGAACGGCCCACACGCAAACCAACGCTCAAGTTCACAGTGTTAGAATCGCTAAAGCCGGTGCAAATTGAAGGCTATTCCATCCTGGCCGTGCCGGTAAGTCATTCTCATCCGGCTGTTGGCTATCAGATTACTGCTCACGATGGCAAGGCATTGTTTTTCACCGGAGATACCGGGCCGGGTTTGGCCGAGTGCTGGCAACAGGTCTCTCCCCAACTGCTCATTGCCGAGGTCACTGCCTCCAGCCGCTATGATGCCTTTGGGCGTGAGTCAGGCCATCTCACCCCCAACCTACTTAAGCAGGAGTTGATTGTCTTCCGGAAGCTGAAGGGCTATCTGCCAGAGGTGGCTACCGTTCATATGAACCCTGACCTGGAGTCAGAAATTGCCAGAGAGTTGGCCGCCGTGGCTGAAGAGCTACACGCGACCATTACCCTCGCTCGCGAGGGGATGGAGCTTGAGCTGTAACGATATGAAATTCATCGTTGACAGTAATGTTGGTAAAATCGCCAAGTGGCTGAGGCTGATGGGTTTCGACGCCGTGTTCTTTGACGGCAAAGACGATTCCGAGATGATATTGAAAGCCCTGGCGGAAGACCGGCTCATACTGACCCGGGATACTCAACTGATGAAATGGGGAGTAATCACCAGCGGTCGACTCAGGGCTATCCTTATTGAAAGTGATGAGGCGGAGTCACAGATACGCCAGGTAATAAGGGAGCTGAACCTCGACTCACAGATTAAGCCGTTCACCCTCTGCCTTGAATGCAACCAGCCTCTAAAAGAAGTTGGCCAGAAAGAGGTTGAAGGCAGAGTGCCGCCCTATGTCTATCGAACGCAGAGCCAGTTCATGGAATGTCCCAACTGCCACCGAATCTACTGGCGGGGGACCCACTGGCAGGCCATGCTTAAGAAGCTGGACAAGCTCCGGCGGGGTTGACCATAATCTGGGTTGCTGTTACACTTCAGATACCATTGTCCTCTTTGGGGGTTCATGGTGAAAATTCTGACTGCCGACCAGATGCGCCAGGTGGAACAGGAATGTGCCAGGGTTGGCGTACCGACTGATGTGCTGATGGAAAATGCCGGCCGGGCCGTTGCCGAGGCGGTCAGGAAAATCCTTGGATATATCACCCGGCAAAATATCCTGATTCTGGTCGGGCCGGGCAACAACGGTGGCGATGGGCTGGTGGCGGGGCGCTACCTGCACGACTGGGGCGCTAAAGTCAATCTGTATCTTTTCAGTCAGCGCCCAGCCGAAGACCGGAATTTCGCTCTCATCCAGGAACGGGGCATCCCTTGGTTTGATGCCAATCAGGATGGCAATCTGAGCCGGCTTGATGACTGGTTGTCATCGGCCACGGCGGTTCTGGACGCCATCTTTGGTACGGGGAAGAGTCGCCCGCTGGGTGGTGTTTTCGCCTCAGCACTGAACAGGGTAAGTGAGGTTAAGGGGAAGCGGCCGGCGCTTCGTATCATTGCCCTTGACCTCCCTTCGGGGCTTGATGCTGATAGCGGTGCCGTGGACCCGGCCTGCCTTTATGCCGATAACACGATTACCCTCGGCTTCCCCAAGCCGGGCCTGTTTAATTTCCCCGGGGCAGGGAGAGCCGGTCAGATAACGGTGGTTGATATTGGCATCCCGGCACATCTGGCGAAGGAAGGGATAAGTGAACTTATCACCGACGATTGGGCCAGGTCAGTCCTGCCGCCGCGCCCCCTCGCCGCTAATAAGGGGACCTTCGGTAAGGTTCTGGTGGTGGCGGGGTCAATTAACTACATCGGTGCCGCCTATCTGGCCTGCAATGGTGCCATACGGGTGGGGGCCGGCCTGGTGACACTGGCCACCGCTACCAGCCTGCAGGCGATTCTGGCAGCAAAACTGACCGAGGTTACTTATTTACCTCTACCTGAGTCTAGCCCCGGTATCATTGCCCCGGAAGCGGCCAAACTGGTGAAGCGGGGGTTGGGCGAGTACGATGTCCTGCTTGTCGGCTGCGGACTGGGTCAAAGCCGCCCGACCGTGAGGTTTATCCGGTCTAGCCTTTCCCGAATAAAAACGGGGCCGCCATCGCTGGTTATTGACGCCGATGGGCTGAATACCCTGGCCAAAGTCCGGCACTGGTGGCGGAGACTGACCGGCGATGCTATACTTACTCCGCACCCGGGTGAAATGGCACGGCTGACCGGTTTATCTATCGATGGGATACAGTCGGACAGACTGGGCACGGCCAAAAAGGCGGCCCAGGAATGGCACAAGACCATTGTCTTGAAAGGGGCTTATACCGTCATTGCGGCCTGGGACGGACGGTCGATGGTCTCGCCCTTCGCCAACCCCGGGTTGGCCTCGGCGGGGACGGGTGATGTTCTGGCCGGGGTTATCGCTGGGCTGGCGGCGCAGGGAGTGCCCCTTTTTGAGGC
>CAYGYD010000085.1:0-7124 GCA_964354005.1 uncultured Dehalococcoidales bacterium
GCTTTCATAATCTACCTCCATAGTCACAGTCTCTTAGACAACCTCACCCCCTGGCCCCCTCTCCTTGGCAAGGAGAGGGGGATTGATATATGAAGAGGGGCAAAGCCCCTCTTCAACGCCCCGGCAAATGGTTAACCGCCTTCACTTAGATATAGTCTGTGTCGCTTAATGTATTCCTCCACCAGCTTGGGAACCAGGTGGTCAATCGGTAAGCCCAGCGCCACCCGGTTCCTGATATCCGTAGCACTGATGTCAATTTCCGGCTTATCCAGCAGTACTAACCTCTGTGACAACCCCGGAATATGGCTTTCCACTGATTTAAGGTCAGGGAGGGAATAGCCCGGCCGCGGTATGGCCACCAGCCGGCACAGCTTAATCAGACGCGGCACATCGCGCCACTGGGGGAGCTGAGCTAAGCTGTCCCAGCCCAGGATGAAATAGAGTTTGCCCCCGCCGGCCAACTCCGCCCGTAACGCAGTGATGGTATCAATGGTGTAGGTCGGGCCGGCCCGGTCAATCTCTATGCGGGACAGCCCAAAATAGGGGTACGGGGTAATGGCCAGGCGCACCATCTCAAAGCGGTGCACCGCCGGCGTAATCGGTCGCTCCGATTTCATCCAAGGCTGGCCGGCCGGCACAAAAACAACTCGCGCCAGATTCAGCCGGGTTCTCGTCTCCTGAGCAATAGTAATATGGCCGTTATGAATCGGGTCAAAGGTGCCACCCATAACACCGATATTCACCGCAGACTGCCTCCGACTGTCTGGACAAGGGCTACTACCACTCCCATTCATATTCCCCACAACGAACCTTATCACCCAGCTTAATTCCAGCCTTCTCCAAGGCTTTGGTTATGCCCATTCTAGCTAATCGTCCTCTCATTTGCCAGCGTACGGTGGGTTCAGTCATGTCCACCCGGGCCACGATGCGCTCAAGTTCGGGCGAAGTCACTACAAAAGTCTCCCCTTCCTGGTGCACTCTCACGTCTACTCTCCTAGGCCTGGGGCGAAAAACTGTCTTGGGCAATCGCTCGCCCGGCTCCAGCCGGCTGACTTTTTCCAGCAACTCCACAGCTTCGGCCATCAGTCCAGTCACCCCCTCGCCCGTAGTCGCCGAAATGAAGAACACCGGAATTCCCGCGTCCCGGAAAGCTGACTTAAGGTCAGCGAGCCGAACCTGCACCTCAGGCAGGTCAATCTTGTTCACCACCACCAACTGGGGTTTTTGCGCCAGGGCGGAATCAAAGAGGCTTAGCTCGGCATTTACCCGCGCCATATCTTCCAGCGGCGAGGCTGAGCCACCATCAATCAGATGGATTAACACTTTGGTACGCAGGGCGTGGCGAAGGAAATCGGAACCCAGCCCCCGACCGAGATGGGCACCATCAATCAACCCCGGAATCTCCGCCAGGACAAAGCTCTTGTCACCAACCTCCGCTACACCCAGGACAGGCTCAAGCGTAGTGAAGGGGTAGCTGGCGATCTTAGGCTTAGCGGCCGAAGCGGCGGCTAACAAAGAAGACTTTCCCACATTGGGGTAACCGATAATCCCCACATCAGCAATGAGTCTCAGTTCCAATATGATGGCTTTCTCTTCTCCCGCCTCACCTTTTTCGGCAATGCGGGGTGCCTGATTGGTGGACGAGGTGAAGTGAGTATTACCGCGTCCCCCCCGGCCACCCCGAGCCACAATGGCCTGCTGGTCGGCTTGCTCAAGGTCAGCAATAATTGCATCCCCGCCGATTGCCGTCTTATCCCAGGCAATAGTGCCCACGGGCACCCTCAGTATCAGGTCTTGGCCATTTTTGCCGTGTTTCTTCTTTCCCTGCCCGTGTGCACCCGGCACAGCGCTATAAACACCTTTCTGAGTAAAAAGACGCAGGCTAGTAACACTAGGGTCAGCCCTGATAATCACATGGCCACCAGTGCCTCCATCCCCACCATCTGGCCCGCCGAAAGGCGCAAACTTCTCCCGACGAAAACTGACAGCCCCATCGCCACCATGCCCAGCCTTCACTAAAATCTCAACTCTATCAAACATCTCTTACTGTGACCGCATTAGGCATTAGTATTTTTACTACCTCTAACACTTTAGATTATCTTTGATAATTCACCATAATAATAGTAATATCTTTCCACAGGTTAGTCAGAAAAGCAAGATTGGCATTGGCAGTAGTCGGCAAATTCTATTGCGGGCCTCGGGGTTAATCAGCAAAGAAATCGCAAAATAGTCACAAACTGTCCGCAAAGAGATCTAAAAGAATACGCGATTGAAACAACTTCTAGCCTTTGGTGGGAGGGATGGTTTGGTGAATATCCGCCATTTTGCGCCGGAGGTAGGGGCTAGCATCAATGTCACCGGCTACCTTTTTACAGGCATTGGTGACGGCCGCCGCATCACGGCCGCCCAATTCTTGACCGATTTGGGCCAGCGAGCAGTTGGTTTCTTGCCGGATGAGATACATGGCTACCCTGCGGGCCAGAGTTGTCTCCTTGTCTCTCCTTTTACCAGTGAGGTCGGTCGGCGTCAGCTGAAAGCTTCTGGCCACGGTCTCTATGATAAGGCCGGGTGTGAGTAGAGCCGGCTGCGGCTCGTTACCGGCGATATCCTTGAGGGCATGCGCGGCTAACTCGGGAGTCAGCATGGTCCTTACCAGCTTGGCGTAGGCAATAACCCGGTTCAGGGAACCTTCGAGCACCCGGATATTTTGCTGCATCTGCCGGGCGATCAGCTCAAGGATATCCAGAGAGACATTCACTCCGTCCTGCTTTGCCTTGTCCTGCAGGATAGCCAGGCGGGTGTCAAAATCAGGCGGTTGAATCTCAGTCACCAGCCCCCACTCAAAGCGAGAGCGCAGTCGGTCTGAAAGAAGTGGGATGGCTTGGGGTGGGCAGTCGCTGGTCAGGGCAATCTGACGGTTGGCGTTGTGTAGTTCATCGAAGGTGTGAAAGAAGCTCTCGGCCGTTTTGTTTTTGCCGCTGAAAAACTGGACATCATCGACCAGCAACATGTCGGCACTGCGGTATTTGCCGGAGAATTCCTGCGTTTTCCGCTCACGGAGAGCCGCCATGAGCTCGTTCGTATACTGCTCGGCGCTGGCATAAAGCACTTTCATGTTGTTGACCAGGGCGGTATGGCCGATGGCCTGCAAGAGGTGGGTCTTCCCCAAACCAGCACCACCATAAATGAAGAGCGGGTTGTAGCTTTGCCCCGGGTTCTGGGCTACGGTCTGTGCGGCGGCATAGGCGAGCTGGTTGCATTTACCTTTAACGAAGGTATCAAAGGTGTATTTGGGATTAAAGAGGGGCAAACTGGCCTGTTGCGCGCACGCTCGGCCACGACGACCATAGGATAAAGAGGTACCCGGCTGGCTGGCCTCGACTCGGAACTCAACCTCAGTCTCGCGGTGGAGCAGACCGGTGAGCACCTTCTCAATTAAAGACCGCTGGTTCCGATCCAAATACTCGGCCACGAAGGTGTTGGGCACGCCCACCACAAATTCGTTGCCTTGATAATTTAAACCGATTGTCTTTTTGAGCCAGGTATCGTAATTTGCTTTATTGACTTGAAGTTGAAGTTCACCTAAGGCCGCTTCCCACACTTGCTGCGGCGAATTTGCCTCAACCAAAATGCCCTCCCTCTAGAAAGAGGCACAAATTCCCCCCTGCGCGGTATTTTCCGTCATTGTGAGAAATTTAGAGAGAACCAGGGGAAACCAAAAAAGAACATCATTAGAATAATACCGGGTATCTGGGATGGCAAGGGTTTTGGTGCTGGTTGCTGGGCAGTGTTACCCCCTGTTTTCCCTTGCAAGGTCTACCAGACTTTCTCTTTTACTCAAAATTTCAACCACAGATACGAAGGGTCTGGTTGTTGGTGAAATTTTTTGATGTTACAATTACGGGGGAGGTTGTGATGCGCATTGTCTTTATGGGCACTCCCGAATTTGCCGTTCCCGCGCTGGAGCGCCTTATTTTTGACGGCTACGAGGTGGTGGCCGTCTATACTCAGCCCGATAAAGTCGCTGGGCGGGGACAGCACTTCGTCGCTTCTCCCATAAAACAGGTAGCAATAAGTCTTAACCGGCCGGTGGTACAGCCGGCAAGTTTCAAAGAGGCGGGGGCAGTGGCGCAACTGGCCGGCCTCCAGCCGGAGGTCATCGTTGTGGCCGCCTACGGGCAACTGCTGCCGCAATCGGTCCTGGACATACCAGCCCACGGCTGTATCAATATTCATCCGTCTCTTCTACCCCGGTACCGGGGCGCCTCACCGGTAGCGGCGGCTATTCTCGGAGGCGATGAATTCACCGGGGTCAGCATCATGCTGATGGACAGGGGGTTAGATACCGGGCCGGTATTAGCCCAGGCACAGATTCCCATCTTGCCGCAGGATACTACTGGCTCACTAACGGCTAAGCTATCTCACATCGGTGCACAGTTGGTGCTGGATGTCCTGCCCCGCTGGCTGAAGGGAGAGCTTGAACCCCAACCTCAGGATGAATCCCGAGCTACCTCCTCCGGGATGCTGTCCAAGGAGGATGGCGAGATTGACTGGCACCGGCCGGCAGTGGACATCTGGCGGCGGGTGCGTGCCTTTCAGCCTTGGCCCGGCGGTTACACCCTGTGGCAGGGTCGCCAGCTTAAGGTTCTGGAAGCTGTGCCTCTGCCTCAAGAGCAAGCTCTTGAGGTTGGGCGGGTAATCGCGGTGAACAAAGAGGAAGTGGCCTTTGGGGTTAATACCGGGAATGGTATTCTGGGTGTCCTCAGGGTACAACTGGAAGGTAAGCGAGCTATGTCGGCTGCTGAGTTTTTGCGCGGCCAGAGGCAGTTCATCGGGGCCATCTTGCCCGGTTAATTGAGCGAAATGGACAGTTTTTTTCATAATGAAGAGCGGAGGAAATTATGTCTGAGCAGGGACCACTGAAGGTAGCCGATTGGCAGGAGAAGGCGGTGCGCTACTTTTGCGACCGGCCGAGCAATTTTCCCACCGGACGGCCCTACAATTGCTGTGAAAGTGTCCTCTTAACTCTGGCCGAGTATTCTGGCATAAATAGTGAAATGATTCCAAAAATTGGTACGGCGATTGGCGCCGGGGTTGGTCTGAACGGCCTGCTCTGCGGCTCTATTTCCAGCGTGGCGCTGGCCATTGGTATGAAGTACGGTAGGACCAGTCCGGAGCATAGTCCCCAGGTTGCCTGGGGCATGGTTGATAAATATGTGGCCGCATTCAAAGAGAAATTCGGGGCGGTGAACTGTCGGGAACTAACTGGCGTAGATGTGAAGACACCGGCCGGGTGGCAAGAATATGTGACCAAAATTCATGATTATAAATGCCCGGAGCGATTGAGATTCGCTGTGGCTAAAGGGATGGAAATTCTATCCAAATAAGGAGAGATGTGGTTTAGTAACCTATCCCCCTCACCCCCTTCCCTTGAGAAAGTTTGTTAAACTAACAGGGCGTCTAAGAGGGACGAAGTCCCTCTTACAAATCCATCCCCCTCTCCTTTGAAGGAGAGGGGGATTAAGGGGGTGAGGTTGGTAAACAATCAAAATAAGGAGACGATATTGCCTATACCGCAAGACCTGAGCCAGTTTTCCAGCCTGGTGGAAATCATTGCCCGACTGAGGGCACCGGACGGCTGCCCCTGGGACCGACAGCAGACCCACGCCTCCCTGCGGGAGTTCCTGCTGGAAGAGTGCTACGAAGCGCTTGAGGCACTGGATGAGGGCGATGCCGACAAGCTGTGTCAGGAGCTGGGCGACCTGCTCTTGCAGATAGTGCTCCAGGCGCAGATTGCCAGAGAAGCCGGGGAATTTGAGATGGCTGATGTCCTGACGGCCATCAACGCCAAGCTAATTCACCGCCACCCCCATGTCTTTGGTGAGACCAAAGTGGAGAGCGCGGAGGAAGTGGCGCACAACTGGGAAGCCCTGAAGCAGGCGGAGCGGGGCACCGAGACATCCATATTAGCCAGCGTGCCCCGGCAGACGCCGGCCTTAGCTTACAGCCAGGGAATTCAGCGCCGGGTGGCCGAGGTCGGCTTTGACTGGGAGAATATTGAGGGGGTCATTGAGAAGCTGGTGGAGGAAGTCAGGGAGTTCCAGCAGGCCGGGACGAGTGAGGAGAAGGCAGAGGAGTATGGCGACCTGCTGTTTACCCTGGTCAATATTGCCCGCCGGCTGGGGATTGACTCCGAGGCGGCTCTGCGGGAAGCCAACCAGCGGTTTTTCAAGCGGTTCACCTATATGGAAGAGCTGTGCCGCCAGCGCGGCCTGACCTTCGCTCATCTCTCCTTTGATGAGCAAAACGCCCTGTGGGAGGAGGCGAAGAAGAGGGTGGAGGAATAGAAGATTGAGCTGAGGTATCAATAGGTAGAACTTTCATGTTAGAATTTACGATAAAATAACAAATGGAACGCTGTAGAGAATTGGCGCAACAAAGACTATGACAGGTTCGAGGAGCAAGTACACATTCGATTTTGCCATCTCCTATGCCGGAGAAGACCGTCGTCTTGCCGAGCGAATTGCTGCTGCACTAACGGAACGTGGGGCAAGCGTATTCTACGACCGTTATTTTAGGAGTGCTCTACTAGGTAGAAGTCTAAGAAAAGACCTTGCCATAGTTTACGGCCCTTCAACTCGTTTTTTCGTTCCCCTCATTTCGAAATACTACGTTGCCAAAGACTGCACAAACTACGAATGGCAAATAGCGAAAGAGGAAGAAAAGAAACGAAGCGCCGAATTCATTCTACCTATCCGATTGGACGATTCAAACCTAATTGGATTGCATGGAGACATCGGATTCTGCGACTTGCGCGAAAATTCAATGGAGTTTGTAGAGTCTGTAGTGCAAGACTTGCTGGAGAAGCTAGGCCCTTCGGAAGAGGAAGTTAATACCGAGTGGGTAGCAACGGTAGGCATTAATGTCGATGAGGCCGTGAACAATTGGCCCAGTATTCCTCGCTTTCCAGGCCCGTTGGGAGGCTACGCGGAACTTTGCGATTGGTTCGAACAAGACCTTCGGAAACGGCTCGTTAAGTCTGGCTTGAGCGACTGGAAGATTCTAGAAGATGGGGTAGGATGGATTTAAAGGACACCAAAGTCAGGTAAAATAGATAGACGGAG
>CAYGYD010000086.1:0-7069 GCA_964354005.1 uncultured Dehalococcoidales bacterium
CTCTCTCACTAATCTGACATACCTCGACCTTTTGGGCAGTCCTGAAACCAACCAAGTAAAGGACATTTCCGCATTAGCTTCTATGACTAAGCTGACCACGGTGCACCTGTGGAATAACCAGGTGAGTGACCTCTCACCATTGACTTCGCTTACCAGCCTCCGCACGCTATGGATTCTTCAGGGGAACCTCCTTGATGCCAATTCTATGAATGTCTATATCCCCCAGCTGAAGCAGAGGGGCGTGGAGGTTCGGTAGTGATATGTTGCTTCAGTGGAGAAGCAGGAGCATCTACTGGCTGCAGGGATTAGTGAGCTTGCTTCATGTTCTCTTTCGGGCGTTTAAGAGGGGCTTCGCCCCTCTTTCTAAAATTCTTCCCCCTCTCCTTTGAAGGAGAGGGGGTCAGAGGGTGAGGTAGCATGAAAGTAATTGAAACCATCGCCGAGATGAAACGGGTGCGGCGCGAGCTGAGCGGCGCCGTTGGCTTAGTGCCCACCATGGGCTATCTCCACGAAGGACACCTAGAACTGGTGAGGCGCGCCAAAGCTGAGAATCCGTGGGCTGTGGTCAGCATCTTCGTCAACCCTACCCAGTTCGGCCCTAAAGAAGACTTTGCCGCCTACCCCCGTGACATTCCCCGAGACCTGAAGATGCTGGAGACAGTCAAGACTGATTTCGTATTTATACCGCCGGTAGCTGAAATATATCCGCCCCGTTTCAGCACCTGGGTCGATTTGGAAAAGGTCACCGAGCGCCTAGAGGGGGCCACCCGACCCGGCCATTTTCGGGGTGTGGCGACCGTCTGCGCCAAGCTCTTCAATATTGTTGAGCCGACCAAAGCCTACTTCGGTCAGAAAGATGCCCAGCAATGCGTGGTCATCAAAAAGATGGTGGCTGACCTCAATATGAACCTTGAAATCGTCATCGTGCCCACGGTGCGTGAACCCGACGGCCTGGCTATGAGCAGTCGCAACACCTACCTCAAGCCGGATGAACGAAAAGCGGCCGTTGTTCTTTATCAGGCGCTCAATTTAGCCAGGCAACTATGGTCGCAGGGCGAAAAAGACGCGGAAAAGATAAGACGAGCGATGATTGACCATATCAAAAAGCAGCCGCTGGCGGTCATTGACTATGTCAGCATCGCTGACGCTGAGACACTGGAGGAATTGAAAGTGGTCAAACCTCCGGCAGTAGTCTCACTGGCCGTGAAAATTGGCCGGCCCAGGCTGCTGGACAACATAATCCTGGAAGGCTAGCCAGCTGTTTATTGTTGCTTGCTCAGGGGGGTAAGGGGAGAAACCTTACCACCCCTTCTTGTTTACGGTATAATTTATCCAAATCGATAGAGGGAGCATTTCGTTGAAAAACATAAAAATAGAAAAACGCCGCGGACTGGCCACTATCACCCTCAACCGACCACCCCTCAACCTTATTGGTCGGGAGATGATAGAGGGGCTCAAACAGGCAGCGGAAGACCTGGCCAGAGATGAGGATATCAGCGTGGTGGTTATCACCGGTGCCGGAAACCGTGCTTTCAGCGCCGGTGTTGATGTTAAGGAAATGAAAGACCTGGACATGACCGCTGCCAAGGATTTCATTAGCCGCCTGCATTACAGTATCAAAGCTGTCCGCGACCTGGACAAAGTCGTTATCGCCGCTATCAACGGCTATTGTTTTGGTGGCAGTTGTGAACTGGCGATGGCGTGTGACATCAGAATAGCCGGAGAGAATGCCCAGCTCGGTATGCCGGAGATAAGGGTGGGCATCCCCTCCGTCATTGAAGCTGCCCTGATGCCCCTTCTAATCGGCAACGGTTGCGCCAGGGAGCTCCTGTTCTTGGGCGAGCCCATCACCGCCAAAGAAGCGAAGAATCTTGGCCTAGTGAACAGGGTTGTCCCCGCAGACACGCTAAGTGACGAGGTCAGGAAAATAGCCGATAGGATTCTCAGTTACAGTCCAACAGCCATTAGGCTGCAGAAAAGGATAGTCAATCGCTGGTTACCGTCCGACTTGGAGTCAGCCATCAACTACAGCATCCAAGCCTTCAGTCAATGTTTCGCCACCGATGAACCGAAAGAAGCGATGACCGCCTTTTTGGAGAAGAGGCAGCCGAGATTCAAGAAAAAGAGGTAACCACCTAAGCCCCGCTGAAAAACTGAGCCACTTCAGCACTGATAGCTGGTTCCGCCCCTGCTTGAATATCAAACCAGTGAATCCTCTTGTCATTTAGCCGGAACCAGTTGTACTGGTGGCGGGCGAAGCGGTGAGTCTCATACTTGATTTGCTGGATGGCTTCGGCCCGACCCAACTCGCCTTGAAGGTGCCGGCCAATCTGGCGATAACCAATACCCGACATGGCCGGCAGATTGAGACTGTAGCCCATCTTCAGCAGCTTTTTGACCTCGTCAACCAACCCGTGCGCTACCATTTCGTCAACCCTGGCGTCAATCCGACGATACAGCTCAGCTCTATCCGCAGTTAAACCAACCATCAGTGTCTTGAAAGGCGGCGTCTCTTTCTGCTGAAGCTGGGAAAAGGGAACCCCGGCGCTTCTGGTCACCTCAAGGGCTCTTGTCACCCGGCGCACATTACGCGGGTCGATTCTCTGCGCAGCTACCGGGTCAAGTGCCATCAGTTCCTGATAAAGCTCAGCCACTTCACCCTTAGCCGCACGCTCGGCCAGAGTCCGCCGCAACGCCGGGTCGGGCGGGACAGGTGGTATACACCACCCCTCCACTACCGCCCACACATAAAGGCCACTGCCGCCGACCAGCCAGGGAAGCCTACCGCGTTGATGAATGTCCGCAATAGTACGGTAAGCCAGTTGTTGATACTGAGCCAGGCTGAAATCTTCGTCGGGGTTGATGATGTCAATGAGATGGTGAGGAACGAGCGCCCGCTCCTCACGACCCGGCTTGGCTGAACCGATGTCCATATAACGGTATATCTGCCGGCTGTCAGCACTGACTATTTCCCCATTGAACTGCTGAGCCAGACGAAGAGCTAATCGGCTCTTGCCGACACCTGTAGGCCCGATGATGGCGACCAAGCGCTCCATAAGTCGAATCTCAGTGATATTCCACTACTCATTGTAGCGGAGGAGGCCATATTTTTACCAATCCTAGAAATAAGAGGACATGTCGTAACCCATCCCCCTGCCCCCTTCCCTTGATAAGAGAAGGGGGCTTGAAAATAATAAGAGAGGCTTTGCCTCTCTCCAACTCTCCAGGGTGTCTAAGAGGGGCAAAACTCTTCTCCTACTTCGCTAACCGTCCCTTAATCTTCGCAGTCTGTTGTACGATGCTCACAAACTGGCCGGCTTTCAGGCTGGCGCCGCCCACTAGAGCACCGTCTATCTCCGGCTGGGCCACAAACTCAGCGATATTCTCGGCGGTAACACTGCCCCCGTAGAGGATGCGCACTTCATCAGCAATCTGGCGATGGTACAGTCTGGCAACATTATGTCGAATAAGACCAATGGTCTCGTTGGACCGGGGACCGGTCGCCGCGCGACCGGTCCCAATGGCCCACACTGGCTCGTAGGCGATGATAAGGCCGTTGAGATTATCCATTCCAGATAAGGCTGATTGTAGCTGGTCGGTGACCACCAGGGCCGTCTTTCCCGCCTCCTTCTCTTCCAGCCTTTCACCGATGCACAAAATCGGCTTGAGACCAACCTTCAGCGCGGCCCTAATCTTTTTGTTGACAATTTCTCCGGTCTCATGGAAATACTGACGGCGCTCGGAGTGGCCGATGATAACGAACTCACACAGGTCGGCCAGCATTAAAGGCGAAATCTCCCCGGTAAAGGCACCCTTTTCTTCAAAATAGAGGTCTTGTGCACCAAGTTGCACTGAAGTCCTCTGAACCAGCTCCTTTACTGCCATTAAAGAGACAAAGGGCGGACAGAGCACCTTATCCACCTTCTTTATCCCGTCAAGCCGCGGGAGCATGGCGCTGACCAGTTGTTTCGCTTCACCTATCGTGGTATTCATCTTCCAGTTACCGGCAATCAGTGGGATACGCATTCCAGTCTCCTTCAGTGATTGTTTATCAACCCCATCCCCTTATCCCCTTCCCCTTGACAAGGGGAAGGGGAGTAGTGTTACTAAGAGGGGCTTCGCCCCTCTTAGACGCCCCCCTACACAAAGTCCTGAGAGGGATTCCATCCCTCTTAGACATCCTTTGGCCAAACTCCCCTTCACAGTTAAGGCGAGTGGGATGAACGGGGGCTTAGCTCTTCTTAGATACCCTTTAGCTCACCCCCTTCACTTATCAGGCAGAAATTTCTACGCAGATTCCAACCCAGAAACAGGATATAAGGATTGTCTATCGACTGTCTAAGCCCCAAATTTGGTCAGCTTGAGGGCATTAGCCATGGCCAGAGGCATAATCTCGGTGGCTGGCAGATGTCCGAGCCCACCCAAGAGGCAGGCCGACTCAGAAAACTCAGTAACCTTATCGCGGCGGCACCACTGCGAATAAAGGAGCACCGGCACCGGGTGCCAGCTATGCCCCTTGAGCACCGCTGGTGTAGAGTGGTCGCCGGTGACCACAATGACATCCGGCTCGAGGTTTATCAAGGCCGGTAATGAATTATCTACCTCCTCAATCACTCGGACTTTACGCTCAAAATCGCCGTCTTCACCGGCCGCATCCGCCCCTTTGAAATGCAGGAAGAAGAAATCGTAATCGTTATAGTGCTTTGTCAGTGTGGCCAACCCGTCCTTGACGCCGGTGCCAGTGTCCAGGACGGCCATGCCCACCAATCGGGCCAGCCCCCGATACATGGGATAGCTGGCAATAACCGCCGGCTTGAGCTGGTAAATCTCGGACATGGTCGGCCAGTGGGGCCGCTGAGAAAAGCCACGGGTGAGAATCATATTGGCCGGATGATGCTCAGCTAGGATTGCTTTGGCCTGGGCTATGAATTTATTGGCAATATTAGCCGTTCCCCGCGCCATCGCATGTGTGGCAGTAATTTCATTTGGAGGCACTCCAATCTGTTGAGGGTCGGAATCATTGAGTTCAGCCCTTAGCTCGTCACCCCGAAAGACGATAATAAAACGGTGCTCTTTTACCGGTCGGGCGAAGATTTTGACAGCGTCAATCACCTGCCCATCCAATAGCTGACAGAGCTCAGCATTTTTCTCCGTAGAAATACGGCCCGCCCGGCGGTCAGTCACCAGGCCAGCCTTATCTACTGTGCAGAAGTTGCCCCGAGCCGCCACATCCCCCGATTGGAGCGGGAAATCAATCCCAACTGCTTCCAACACCCCGCGACCAATATTGAAAGTGACCGGGTCATAGCCAAACAAAGCCAGGTGCCCCGGCGCACTACCCGGGGTTATTCCCAGGCCCACCGGGTCAAGGAGACCACAGATACCCTGGGCGGCCAGCTTATCCAGGTTTGGCGTACGGGCGGCTTCCAGTTCCGTCCTGCCCGTTTCAGGGTGGGGCAATCCTCCTAGTCCATCAATGACCAGCAAGACAATCTTGCTCGGCGTGGGGCGGGCAATGGACTTTATTATCTCCAAATTAGCCATATCTTCTCTTTGTTTCACCACCTGGGCTTTTTCAATCTGGCCGCAGCCGCTGAACTTTTATTCAGCAACGCCTCCACCCCGGGTAGTTTCTGGCCGCTCAAAAAGGTCATAGAGGCACCACCGCCGGTAGAGACAAAGGTCATTTTACCATCCAGTCCCAGGTTGGTTACAATTTCAGCCGTGGAACCACCCCCAACAACGGTGGTCGCCTTGAGACTCGCTAAGAATTTGGCCACCGCCCGCGTGCCCTCAGCAAACTGGTATACCTCATATACACCCATTGGCCCATTCCAGAAAACGGTCTGGCATCTACGCAGCACTTCATAGAAGCTCTTGATAGTCCGGGGGCCAATATCAGCAATCCTCAGCTTGGGTGATATCTTGTCTACGGGGACAACCCTGACTTTGGCTTCAGCGTTAATCTCTTCGGTAACGACGACATCCACCGGCAGTACGAAGTGTATGCCGTTCTTCTCGGCCTTGGCCATCAGAGCAGCCGCCGTCCCGATTCGGTCAGCTTCGAATAGCGACTTACCTATCTCGTAGGACCTGGCTTTCAGGAAGGTGGCCGCCATGCCCCCACCAACCAGCAGACAGTCAACCTTACCCATGATATTTTCCAAGAGGGCCACCTTATCACTTATCTTGGCACCGCCAAAAAGCGCACAAAAGGGGTGGGCCGGGTTTTCCATGATACCACCCAGAGTCACGAGCTCTTTCTCCAGCAGCAGACCGGCTACTGACGGCAGATACTTGGTGACACCCACAATTGAGGCATGGCTGCGATGGCAAGTGCCGAAGGCATCATTGACATAGACATCAGCCAATCTGGCCAGAGCCCGGGCAAATTCCGGGCTATTCTTCTCCTCCGCCGAGTAGAAACGGAGGTTTTCCAGAAGCAGAACACCTCCGTTCTTCAAATTCTCAACCGACTTCTTTGTCTGGGCACCGATGCAGTCCCTGGTCACACCCACCTGCTGGCCTAACAATTGTGATAGGCGCTGGGCAACGACCGTCATGCGCAGCTCATCCACTACCTTGCCGTCGGGTCGGCCCAGATGCGAGGCAAGAATCACCCGCGCGCCCCGCTCAATCAGGTACTTGATGGTGGGCAGAGACGCCCGCATGCGGCTATCATCAGTGATAGCTCCCGTTTTCCCATCCAGAGGCACATTGAAGTCAACCCTGACCAGGACCCGCTTGCCAGCGACATCGATGTCCCGCACCGTCAGCTTATCCATTTCCCTCCTTTGGCTGTTATATTTCTAACCTCGCCCCAACCACAGGAAGAAAGGCACCAGTAGCTGCATTTCTGTTTCAAATATCATTACTCAACGGGAAATCGTTTTGGCTTCACCCTTGACTTTCAGCAGGGAGTTAGCATCAAGGGCCGGGAACAGGGACAGTACCTGATTGGTTATTCCTTTGGCATCGAGTCCATACTTGGCGCGCAGGATAGCTTGAGTACCCTGTTCGATGTAGGCATCGGGGAGACCCAGGCTCCTTACCTGGACATCAGTTATGC
>CAYGYD010000087.1:0-1694 GCA_964354005.1 uncultured Dehalococcoidales bacterium
GCCCGGCTGAAGACCTTCTCCGGTTCCCTGACGAGGACTCCCAGCAGCTTGAATTCTACCGGCGTAAGATTCAGAGACCTGCCGGCAAGATACGCCTCGTGTTTGACAAAGTTTACGGTAAGCTCGCCATGCTTAACCTCTTCCGGACCGCGCCGCCGTGCTTCCTCCGGAAGACGCCTGAGCACTGCCCGGACTCTGGCAGCCAGTTCCTTAGGGCTGAAGGGCTTGACCACATAGTCATCGGCACCTGAATCCAGGCCGGTTAGTCTGTCCTGCTCAGTAGTCTTAGCGGTAAGCATAATAATTGGCACATCGGATTCAGCTCGAAGGGTTCGGCAGACTTGAAGGCCATCTATGCCGGGCAGCATGAGGTCTAACACGATAAGGTCAGGGTGACCCTCTCTAGCCAGGCGGAGGGCCTCAAAACCGTCATAAGCAGTGAGAACTTTGTAACCATCCCGGTTCAGGTAGAGCTTGACCAGTTCCACCGTTTTCACATCATCGTCAACTACCAGAACCCTTTTACCGGCCACCACCGAACTCCTTAACAATTTGTCCAGTTTATCTAATCTTATAACATAAATGTTAAGGAATTGTTAAGGCCCGGTGTTGATGGTTTTACTTAAGCCACCTCTCCCGACTATAAGAAGATTCCCAGTTATGAAAAGGGAGAGGAGGGTATTCCCCCTCTCCCGCCAGACTCGGCCTGCCTTCCCCAGGCATCAACTTTACCCGACAACCAGCGACTTAGGAGTGCCCGGATACCTAAGGGGTTGGCAGTGCCTGATTACAGTATGGGAGATTACCGGTCCCAGAGGCAGCGTCCTCCACCTAGCCCCATACCACCGCCAAAGCCACGGCCACCAAAGCCCCCAGGTAACGGAATGTTAGGTCTCGCCTCTTCCCATGTCTTCAGTTCGGGCGGAATGCCCGGCCTTGCCTGCTGCCATTCCTGCAGCTGCTGCTGGTACTGAGACAGGTCTGGTTTTGACTTCACCCATGCCTTGTACTGGTCGGCTTGCTCCTGGGTTATCTTGCCCTGGTCAACAAGATTCTTGAGGTAGTTATCCAGAGCTTCGTCCCGCATCTCGGTTCGGGCTTGGACAACAGCATCTTCCACCTTTTGCTGGTCAATACCCAGAATAGCGGCAACCCTAGCCAATAATGTCTTGGGCTGGCTGGCATTATCACTAGCCCGTGTCACCCCAATCTGACTATCATCCCCACTTTTTGCCTGGGCAGCAACTACCCCCACTGTACCCCCGACCAACACCAACGCCGCCACCAGAGCAATAATAATAAACTTCTTACTTCGCCACATTTCTGTTTCACCTCCTCTCTCAATGATGACACCTCAATATGAGATTCTTGGTTCTTTCTCACCTCCTTTCCGTTGACTATGATATGATGATAGCATCTAAATATTAAAATCCTGTTAAGATATCGGTTAAGTTTCGGTAATCGTCCTTAACTGGTCAATTCGTCAGGATTGTAACAGGAGGATAATCGAGCCGATGGTGACCATTAGGATACCGACCCCTAGTAAGGCATAGAGTAAGATAAGTCGTTTAGACACATTGCTACTCCCTTGAAGTTAGACTGATTGTTCACTGGCTTTTCAGAACCTGGAATCGCTGTTAGCCTACCGTAAGATAAAGTTGTGGTTCTAAGCAGCCTTTCCTTGAAAAGCAGCG
>CAYGYD010000087.1:1794-7061 GCA_964354005.1 uncultured Dehalococcoidales bacterium
AGCCTACCGTAAGATAAAGTTGTGGTTCTAAGCAGCCTTTCCTTGAAAAGCAGCGCATGAATGGCATCTGGCTTGGGCACTGAGCTCGGAGCGAGGTCTAATGGTTGCCCGTATCCCCCTAATCAATACTACCGTCTCAAGCAGTGGTTTCAGATATGCCACCGACACTCGGTAGCTAATTAGGCACTATTCCACTGTTACACCGTTAATCAGAAGGTGCGGTCTACCTTCTGATTAACGGTAAGGTTAGGGGGGTTCAGTGGGGTAACCCATTATTCCACTGAATAGACAAAGCCGCCTCAAAGTCCTTTATCGCTTGAGTCGGCCGAACTGGCTAAAGACATTGAGCAACCGGCCCCGCTGCATCTCCAGTTGAGTAATCATGGCCGCAATCTGTCTGGCCTGGCTACTATTCCTCCAGGTACGGCGCAACCTCAAGTGAAGCGCCTGGAGCCGCAAAGCTTCCTTATCATCGTGGGCCAGTATGAGTTGGCCCGCGAAAGGTGTAGATTCCTCGCCATATAACCAGCGTTCCTCTGCCCCCTCGCCTGGTTCACCCAAAGACCCTATTGTGTAGTCCCGCTCCGAAGGGTCACGTAAGGATTTCCCTACGAACCAACTCATGGCATCAGCATAAACCGCAGAGATAAATCCCCACCCGCCCTTCTCCAGAAAGTCTGCCGGGACTTCCGTTATCGCATCACGATAGATGCCCTGCAGTAACGAAGCGGATTCAGAGGCGCAGTGGTCAACAGCATCAACAAACGCATTCAGCTCTTGTAAGATAGATTGCCCTTTCAACAAGGTGGTCAGGTCCTGGTATGCGGGATGATGCATCCATGCTGGCTCATAACGCACCTGGAGTTCACCCTTAAACAACTGCTCATAAACCAGAGTGGACACCTGCAACCCCATTCCAGTTTCCATCAAGTCAACTAGCCAGTTCGCATTGTAGCCGGGCTCCACAAGTGGTAAAGACTGGGCAAAGTCCGTGATAACTTTGAGGCGGGCCTGGTCTTCAGTAGAGACTGTCTTCGCCCCTCTCGCCGGCCCGGGTAGAGCCAGTCTCCAGGGCAATTGACGTTCTCTGGCAGCCTCCTCAGATTCAATCGTCCGCCACTGTCCCGGGACAACCTGGGGCATCTCGACTCCAGGAACGGCAATAGCTTCTCGCCGCCGTGCCCTCGGACGAATTAGTCCAAAGTATACACCTCCACCCACCGCGGCGATGGCAACCACGATTATGAGGACCAGAGCCCACAGCGCCATAAGACCGGCCTTGAACAACCGCGGTTGTGACCAAGAGCTCTCGTTACCCGCACCATCAATGGCCTTTACCCGCCAATAATACTCGCCGCGCGCCAAGGCCTCTGCCTTCGTAAGAATATAGCGGTTACCTGAGATATCCGCCTTCTCAAATACCAGTTGAGAGAAATCAGAGCTCGTATCCACTTGAAGAACATAGGTGACGCCGCTGGGATCGGCGACATTGGCCCACCTGAAGGTTGGAGTAATGCCCCCCACGATACCAAGCCTAGCGCCGTCTTCAGGAGACAGCAGGCTAGGTACTGGCGGAGGGGTGCTATCCATGGTAAATGCGACTTTGGCACTATTCCTTTGCCAGTCCATAACGTTAATGGTATGGTTCCCGGCTTCTGACTTAGGAACTATAAATGACTTGCTGAAGCTGCCGGTGGCATCAGTGGTTACGCCTTCTGCCGGAATGTCCACATCATCATAAGTAAATGTAAGGGGACTATTGGCAGCAAAGCCAAAGCCCGTGATTTTGATTGTCGCCCCCACATAACCAGAAGCCGGGCTTATAAATATGGTGGGCGTAATCTTGAAGTTTATTCCGCCAACGCTGCCGGACTGGGTAACTGAGCCATAAGTCTTGATACTATGGGAACCAAGGGCTGAGGCTGGAATATCGAAGGTGCCACTCCAGGCCCCCAGAGAATTGGCCGAGATACCCGAGGTAACCACGGTACCATCAAAGGTTATCGTGATATTCGCCTCACTAGCACCAAAGCCAGAGCCGGTAATGGTTATCGAACTGCCGGGAGGCCCGCTTGTCCGGCTGATGGTGATAGTGGGACCCACCATGAAAACTATGCCGGTAACAGAACCGGCTGAGGTAGTAGAACCGTATGCCCCTATGGTATGGGAACCGGCGGCTGAGGCTGGAATGGTAAGGGTGCCGCTCCAGGCCCCCAAGGAACTGGCCGAGATAGCCGAGGCAACCACGGTACCATCAAAGGTTATCGTGATGCCTGTCTCGCTGGCGCTGAAGCCGGTGCCGGTAATGGTTATCGAACTGCCGGGAGGCCCGTTTGTTGGGCTGATAGTAAGCCCCGGGCCTACGGTGAAGGTCACGCCGGTAACAGAGTCTGCCGAGGTAGTGGAGCCATATGCCCCTATGGTATGGGAACCGGCGGTTGCGGTTGGAACAGTGAAGGTGCCACTCCAGGCCCCCAGCCCATTGGCCGAAATACCCGAGGCAACTGCGGTACCGTCAAAGGTTACCGTGATGCCTGTCTCACTGGCGCCAAAGCCAGTGCCGGTGATAGTTATGGAAGTGCCGGGAGGCCCACTTGTCCGGCTAAGGGTGATGGCGCCGCCCAGCACGGTGAAGGTTACGCCGGTAACAGAGCCCGTAGCCGAACCATATGCCCCGATAGCATGGGAGCCGGCGGCTGCGGCGGGGATAGTGATAGTAGTGCTCCAGTTCCCCAGGGAATCAGCCGGAATACCCGACTTAACCGTCGTCCCATCAAAGGTTACCGCGACCGTGTCATTGGCGCGAAAGCCGGAACCGGTAACGGTCACCGAAGTGCCGGGAGACCCGCTTGTCCGGCTGAGGGTGATAGTGCCGGTCACCACCGTGAAGGTTACCCCGGGCACAGGACCTGAAACAGAGCCAGTTGCGCCGATGGTATGGGAACCGGCGGTTGCGGTTGGGATAGTGATAGTAGAGCTCCAGGTTCCGGAACCAGCGGGGATACCCGAGGTAACCGTGGTCCCATCAAAGGTTATATTGGCGCTTTCACCGGAAGTGAAGCCATAACCGTACACGGTTACCAAAGTGCCGGAAGGCCCGCTTGTCGGGCTGATGGTGATGTAGCCGGCAGCCTGAACCACACCGGAATTGACGCCAGACACTACCAGTACCAAAACCAATATTAGTGCCAGGATAACCATACGCCTTAATGTTCTTCGCATCATTTCTCTATTCCCCTCCTCACTGATGTTTTTGAAAGTCTATCGGGACAACCGGGCAATCAAGACTGCATCCATGATAATCAGCCACTATTCTACGCTGTCGTCGGTAACTTCGTCAATAGTACTCTCTATCGCTCCAGCCCCTTGTTCACTCCCCTCAATAACGGGGCTCCGTTCAGGAGTCCAATTTCTCTTTTCCCCCAAAATCTGAACATATCATGCGAAAATGGACTTTCTTGCTTCTCCGTATTGCGGCTTCTTTTCCTATTAGTGAAGCATATAAATATTAAGATTGTGTTAAGATTTGGCGATTAGTCCTTAGCAATCGCTTAGCAATTGTCCTCGACCTTTGTCTTCGCCTCGTCTCGTCTCGGTCTCTAGCTGTTGCCACACTCGGCAGGGGTGCTCAGCTATTAGTCAGGAGAAACTTTGACTCCCGTTGTTAGTCTAGAAATCCTGGTGAGGTTGGGCTATAATAGAAGTTAATCTGTCTGATGGCAGTTTCTTTGATTATGTCAACTTAAGTGTGGGAAATCAAATTGACTTCACTGACTTTTATACTATGAAGGTTACTTAACACCCAACTTCCATCTCAAGGTAGGGCTAGTAGTGAGTGAGAAAAGGGCCAGAAACGCCAAGCGCCATCCTCAAAGAGGAGGTAGTGTGGACATAGGAAAACTAAAGACTCTGGTGGCTGGTGAAATCGAAACTCAGTGCGACCAGCTTCGCGAGTTGGCTCTGAGAATCCACGCTAACCCGGAATGCGGTTTTCAAGAGTTCAAAGCCGCCGAGTGGCTCACTCAGTATCTGGAAAAGAATGGCTTCTCTGTGGAGCGTGGCATCTGCCAGATACCCACGGCTTTTCGGGCCAGCTACGGCCAGGGCAAGCCGGCCATCGCCTTTCTGGCCGAATACGATGCCTTAGCTGGTATCGGCCACGCCTGCGGCCACAATATTATCGCCACCTCGTCGGTTGGGGCAGCGTTGGGCGCCAAGCCACTCGCCGAGCAGTGCGGGGGAACCATATTAGTTATCGGCACACCGGCTGAGGAGGGATACGGTGGCAAGGCAATCATGGCTAATCGTGGTGCCTTTGAGAATGTGGATGTCGCTATGATGATACATCCCGAAGACCACGATGCCGCCACGGCCTATGCCCTGGCCTGCCAGACTCTGGAGGTTGAGTTCTTTGGCAAGGCCGCACACGCCGCTGCACGGCCGGACGCTGGCATCAACGCCCTGGAAGCGATGCTCCTCTCCTTCGCGGCGATTAACGCTCTGCGCCAGCACATCAGAAGCAGCGCCCGCATTCACGGCATCATCACCGATGGCGGGCAGGCACCCAATGTGGTACCCGCCCACAGCGCCGGCAGCTTCATCGTGCGGGCCCGTGACGATGCTTATCTTGACGAACTGGAGCAGAAAGTTATCAACTGCTTTACCAGCGGGGCCACCGCTACCGGCGCCCGGCTCAAGTACAGGTGGGACGAAGTACGGTATGCTACCATGCGTAACAACCTCACTCTGGCACAGCTCTTCCGACAGAATATGCAGTCGCTGGGACGGGACCCTGTTTTGGGCAACCCGGATGTCTCCTTTGGCAGCACTGACATGGGCAATGTCAGCCACCTCGTCCCCGCCATCCACCCCTATGTGGCTATTTCCCCGAAAGGAATCCAGGTTCATACCACGGAATTTGCCGCCGCCGCGGCCTCTGAGCCCGCCATCAAGGGGATGCTGGATGCCGCCAAAGCCCTGGCGATGACAGCGGTTGACCTGCTGACCAATCGGGATATCCTGACCAAAGTCAAAGAGGAATTTGAACGAGGGAAACAGTAAGGGCAAACCAATGGTTATTGCTGTTGATGCCGCCGGCGGGGACTATGCCCCCCATGAAATCGTCAAGGGAGCCCTCAAAGCGGCTCAGGATTTCAAGGTGGAGATTGCCCTGGTGGGTCGGAAGGATATTCTCACCGTACTCGCTGGTCGGTATCTCAATAAGCTGGGAATCACCATTGTTGACGCCAGCCAGGTGATTGGGTTCG
>CAYGYD010000088.1:0-7015 GCA_964354005.1 uncultured Dehalococcoidales bacterium
AACCCACGACGTCTTGCTTGGGAAGCAAGCACTCTGCCGCTGAGTTACACCCGCCAAAATCGTATCTATTCTAGCCCAAAAAACCATGCCTGTAAAGGGAGAGTGCTTGCTTCGTCAAAATCTTGCACCGAAATAGGAAATTTGCTTCATGGTTATCAGTTGTGTTCTGCCACCGAAGGAAGAAGCCCCAACTCGCCCTGCTCAGCACACAATACAGTGATTGTCACCTCGAACGCAGTTTTTTTACTACATGATACCGGCAATCAGTCTATAATTAAGATGGCATTGTGCGACTATACCTATTTTCGCACGTGTTAGAGCGATTTATGAGGTGTCCTGATTGCTGTCTCTATGTTCCCTCCAATTGTGGCTGCGGCGTTGCCGATAAGCTTCAACGTAACGCCTGGCACGCTTATCCCGACCAAGAAGGTCAACCGCTAGAGTGGTGGCACGTGATTTGGCTATATCTGTGATCAAACAGGTCACTCCCGCCCCAATAACCAGGGCTATGAAGGCATTATTAAGCGAGTCACGGTCAGGCAGGCCAAAAGACACATTGCTGGCGCCTAATGTCTGGTTCACTCCCAGTTCAGCCTTGACTTGGCTAATAGCCTTGATAACTTCTGGCCCGGAGCTGGTGTCAGCGCGATGTAGTATTTACAATAGGGAGGCGAGATGGTACTGAGTGAATCAGCATATGTTAGATAGACAGAGCATGAATTGTGGTAGCATCTGGCAATCTAACCAAACCAAGCATGATTAGTCATGATAAATCAAGGTCATAAGATCACTTCGGGTTGTCGGGTTGCGGACAAACAGCTACAGCCACCCCGAAGCGGTCAGGGAATTTGGGGTAAGGCTTGGCCTGAAAAAGTTGAACAAGCCGTGCCCAGGAATATAAAAGTTATAGACTAAAGCCCCAAGGAATAGCAGCTAGGAAGATAGAAGCTAGGTAATTACCGCTCGACTACCTTACCTGCGGCTGTCTTTCTTGCCCTGGGTCCTGTTTCTGGGAGAAGCAGCCCACCAGCAAACAGGCTCAAAGATAAGGCGGAGCAGATGATGAATCCCGGCAAGTAAGACCCGGTGAGGTCGGCAAGGTAGCCAATAATGAGGGGACCCATGAAGCTACCAATATTACCGGCGCCCAGTGTAAGTGCGAGTACAATAGCTCCCATGCGTGGTGTCACGCCCGGTAGTTCCATAGGTATGGTGAATATTGATGCCATCTGTAAAGAGCTGACTATTCCAAATAAGGCTACGCTCAAAAGAATAATAGTGAGGTTGTTGAACATGAAGGAGCCGAGAGCTACCAGGCCCATCAGCAGCCCGGGAATCACAAGAAACGGCTTTCTTAGCCCAAGCCGCATTGGTAGTATGCCGCCAATGAGAGCGGCGATTGCCCCGGTCACAGTAAGTATGGCTGTAATTGAACTGGCTGTGTCCAGAGGCATACCAAAGACCTGATAATAGTAGGTGGGCAGCCAGAAGCTGAGTGCCGTAGAAAGACAGAAAGGGCCAATAAGGCTAAGAGCAAGAACTATGCTTGTCCTCTGTTTCAGGATATTTATGACACTTATCGGCGGTTCCTCATTTATAACTGGGGCATCAACTGTCACTTTCTGCTGGTCTCTGCCCCAAACTAGCCACGCCAGGGCAAAGGCGAGAGAGATAATACCATATACGGTAAGCGCTAGTTGCCAGGAAAGCGCATTGGCAAGGGGGATGGTAACGACGAAGGCAAGGGCATTACCCAGAGTAACAAAGGCCATGGTAAGTCCGTTTACGAGTGGCAGTTGGCGGGAACTGAACCATTCCGCAAAGATACTAGCCGCGATGGGAGCATTCAGCGCAATTCCAATGCCAAATAGCACCCTGGTCAGAAGTAATAGTGCAAAACTGGAGCAGAATGGGGCGATAATACATGATGCTTGAAGAAAGGCACCGACAGCGAATAGTCTCTTTGCCCCCATCCTCATCCCTATTATCCCGGCAGGTACGGCAAAGGTGACCATTATTATTGACACCACCGAAGCGTACCAACTCACCGTGCCCCGGCTGATGCTATATTGCTGCATTAGTAGCGACAGCAGGGGGCCAGCTGATGCCCAGACAAGGCCAACACATGTTCGCACCAAAATGACCAGTGCCGCAATGACGAACCGATACTTGTTTTTCTCCGAGCTTATCATGAATGCCTTTGGCTAAGCTATCCTCTAATCAAACCCGTGCCCTTTCACCACCTATCCAGCAGTTCTCTCTGGGTCTGTCGCTCTTCTATGTTCACCAAACTGAGCGTAGGTGACTATATCCCGATACAGACTATCCCCGGGACAGAGGGTTTACGGCCATATATTCTCCTATCTGCGAGGCCCGAAGTACACCATGCTACAGATTCAAGTCCAAGTAGTCCTGCACGTTCTCGGCGAAGAGTAGCTTGAGTTCCTCGGGGGTAAATTCGAACCCGTACTGCTTCGCATCCGTGGTAAAGACCTCCACCCACTCCTTCTCATCAAGCTGATTGCGGAACACAGGCCAGTCAGTGGCAAACATAATTTTATACCTTGCGGCACTGTTCATCGCCCGGTGGACTAACTGGAAAAGAAGTCTCATTGCCCTATCAGCGCTCCGGCAAGGTTCGGCTTCCTGCCTGTAGGTACACCCCAGCTAAGCCAATAGCAGATTCTCGGTGAATCCTAGCAATATAGCCTGGTCGCTGTTCGGACTCAGGAATACCAGGAATACTGGCACTATCTCCTCTGCGATAAAGGCACCTCAATGCCCCGATGGTATACTGTTACTCACGCAACTTGGCGTACATTGTTTCCAGGTCTTCGAGCCAGAGCCCGGGCTCAGCGTCTGATGGCATCCTCCAGTCCCCCCGCGGAGATAAGCTAACCGAGCCAACCTTCGGGCCTTCGGGAAGACACGTCCTCTTAAACTGGTTGGCAAAGAACCGTTCAATAAAGCTCTTCAGCCATTTGTATAGGTCAATGAGTTCGTACTGTCTGTCAAAGAGTCCTCGCTTTCTCACCTCGTTGGCCAAATAAAGAATCTTGCCTGGTCGCATCCCGAAGCGGATAAAAGGATACAGGTAGAAATCGGCCAGTTCAACCGGGCCGATGATGTCCTCGCTCTTCTGGGCTATCTTGCCTTTCTCCGGCCGCCGCAACTCTGGAGAAATCGGGGTTTCGAGGATACTATACAGAACTCTTCGTGCCGGGGAATCAGCTAACTCTTCATCGGCGACCCACCGCACAAGGTAGCGGACAAGTGTCTTAGGTACAGACACATTCACATGGTAATGCGAGATGTGGTCTCCGGCAAACGTGGACCATCCGAGGGCAACCTCGGTAAGGTCGCCTGTGCCTATCGCAATCCCATCAAGCTCATTGGCTTTGTTAAAGAAGAATTGGGTTCGGTACCGAGCCTGGACATTTTCAAAGACTACATCCTCGTGACCTTCGTGCGAGAGGTCCCTCAATTGTGACGTGCAACTCCTGGTGATGTCCACCCGTCCGAAACTCACTCCTAAGGCTTGGCACAATTTCGTAGCGTTAGTCCTAGTTCTTCGGGTAGTACCGAAGCCAGGAAGGGTGTAGGCATGGACGTTACTTCGGGGCAAGTTAAGAAAATCCATCGTTTTTACCGCCACCAAGAGTGCGAGCGTGGAATCAAGACCTCCGGAGACCCCCAGTACTACGCGGCTTATGTTTGCGCCGGACAGCTTCTTGGCGAGCGCAGCTACCTGCATGGAAAAGATCTCCCGGCATCTCTCCGCCCTTCTATCGGGGTCCGATGGGACGAAAGGGTGAGGGTCGAGTGCTCGCCACAGCTTACTCGGAACTGCGTCTTTGACTTCTGTTTCAACAATTCTAAACGTTCTTGATTGTCTTGAGAGGTCATGGAAACTTGTGGCAACACGACGGTCATGAGCAAGCCGACAAAGGTCAATGTCAGAGATTATGAGCTGAGAGTCTGATGAGAGGCGGTTCGATTCCTGGAGTATAACGCCATTTTCGGCAATGATGGCATGCCCACTGTAGACGACGTCATTAGATGACTCGCCGATACCAGACGACACGTAACAGTAGGCCGCTATGCATCTGCCAGACTCGGAGGATACCATTGTCCTACGCCAGTCTGCTTTGCCAAGCACCTCGTTACTAGCCGAAAGGTTAAGCAGTATGGTCGCACCACCCATTGCCTGGTACTCGTGAGGCGAAAGTGGAACCCACAGGTCTTCACAAATCTCCACTCCAACCACTGCTGAAGCAATCGTCTGTAGTTGAAAGAGGATGTCTGTACCAAAAGGCACCCGCTGCCCTGCCACTTCGATGGTTTCGGCTCTGGCATCTCTGGCAGGGGAAAACCACCGGTCTTCATAGAACTCTCGATACGAAGGCAAAAGAGCTTTTGGTATCACCCCAAGAACGCGTCCGCAGTTCAACACTACGGCGCAGTTGAAAATCTTCTGCTCAACAGATAGCGGCATGCCCACAACCACAACCATGGCACTGCTGGCACTTTCCTTAAGAATATCACGCAGCCCCTTTTGGGCACGCAACAGTAGCGTCTCCTGCTGTACTAAGTCGCCGAGCGTGTAACCCGTCACTGCCATTTCAGGGAAGGTCACTATTTGTACACCCTCATCCCTAGCTCTCATCAAAAGTTTCACAATGGTGGCGACATTGAAATCGACGTTGGCGACGCGAAGCTCCGGGATAGCAGTAGCGATACGCAGAAATCCAATGTCCTTATTCAATTGAATATCACTCATCACTCAATCCTTCTAGCACCAGGGCTGGTCTGGCTACCATCAACAACGAGGTAATCCCCGTGTCTGGTTGTCATTCGCCGCAAGTGACTGAGCCGAAGATGCCTGCTGCTATTATAGCATATAAATTCGCGCCTAGTTCCGCCCGATGCGAATACACGCGTGTTGCTATCAAGATGAGCGTGTGGAACAGTGCTAGGGTATTATGTGCAATACTCTGCCGACCTCAAGAGCAACCAGGGCTATGGTGAAAATAACTACCGCCCAGGTAAGGAGCTTCAGTAATCTTTCGTGTCCCTCGATGGAATGTAACATCTTCACCTGCTGCTTCAAGATTTCGGAGCTTTGCTCTTGTTGAAGTATGCCCAGATAAGTCCTTATCATATCGGACACTATCTCAAGCTGGTCTCTAAGTGCGTCCGTTCGACCGATAAAATTCTCAAAGGGTCTTAATATGTTGGTATACTCCACTGTTTCAACAAAGGTGTTCGTCGGGTATCCTTTCAGGTTTATCTCGCTCCATTGACTTACCAAATTCGTATTTTCCTCTGCACAGCTTTGCGCCATAACCTGGTCTCTCTTGACTGAGCCTGACAGTACTGACAATGACGAGAACCTTTCCAGAACATATGATAACCAAGACTTCAGAGTCTCGATTTCAACAACTTTCGTTTCCCTCATCCTGTTCAGAATACCATCAATCTTCTCCTGTATTTCCTCTTCTCCCGAATCAACCTGAAGAAAATACGGTCGACATAACTGAGACAATCTATTGAGTTTCCCGTGGTTTATCGTTATGTCCTTGATGTCGGCAATAAGCTTTGATACAGCTTGTTTTGCCTGGTGTCGAGCAAGATTCGTGGGGCATATCAGCAAATGACGGGTAAAAAGCTGAGGGTCAACTTCACCGTAGGTTTTCCCGAACGTTCCGAGTACGCAATTACCTATGATTCCGGCTGAGACCTTATCACTATTCGTATATTCCGCATACTCTCGAATCAGGCACAATGCATCATTTTCACTATTCACTGAACCTATAAAGACTGAAACAGCCCCAATGGGATTCTTGGGCAGGCTCTCGGCAAGACGCCGCACTTTAGTCCGGTAATCATCTGAGTCTCTTCGCCACTCAGTTGTGACGTAATCGTCACTAATGTGGCTAGCCTCTATCGAAAAGACGTCGCAATTCTTTTCCCTAGTTAGCTTGACGGAACACAGGACTTCCTCCAGTCTTATTCTGGCGCTTTTTTCGCTTACTACGGGCGGCTCAGGCCAACGACTTTTCTTGATTACTTCAAGTGTCCTCTCGCTGTCTGCCTGGTCCTCGAGGTTAAAGATGGCCAGATTGAGCAAAGTTGGTGAATCAATGGCTAAATATTGTTCCTTCGACTCCATGGAAGTCCTATTCCAATTCAAAGATGTGCTCACATATGGAATCCCCTCTGACTCTTGCCTTAAGCACCTTATGGCCTGCCCTGGGATTCACTGATGAGGCTAAGCCTGCCAACACCGGCCATGCAACGTTCTCGTCCAGCCAGAGCCAGGGTATGTTTAACGATTTCGCCGAAACCATCATTAGACAAAAGGACCTGTTACGATAAATCACCTTATCGCCTTCAACTTTGGCGGTGGGCTCAGTCTTAAATTCTTCCATAAAAGCGTTAACGACTTTCGCTAAAGTATCCAAATCATCTCCCTTTAGTGATAACTTTGTCATCAACATGCCACCCGTTTTTTTACCGAGCTCAAAGGCATTGCCTCGCGCGGCGGGTATATCGTGCCTGAACCTGTTGTAGAAATCTCTCCATGAGGGGTACGCCCCCCATATTTCCCACACGCCTTGAACATTCATCTTTTAACTCTCCTCCCTACTGCGAAATGACAGGCATCCATCTTCATGAGAGTTCTCTCACAGCTTCTCTTAAACGGCACCGACTGGTTGCCTATCTGCGAGCAGCCCATAGTTAACCGTTCACGATTTTAGCAAAGCCTCACGGGCGGATACTTCGGCCAATGCCCCGAGATTGAAAACATGCAGCGCCTGAATTTCCCACGCGGCGGCCTTCAACAGTTCGTCAGTGTTCTGCTGCATTCTTTCCTCTGCCTTCATCCGCTTCCCGGTTCGGCACCTTGCCCCCATTATATGCCAGCTTTGGTGAACTGGCAACCCATCTTATGTGGATAGCTCATAATCTGGAGCGTGCCGCCGATAGAGTCACCAACATCTGCGAACGAGTG
>CAYGYD010000089.1:0-6892 GCA_964354005.1 uncultured Dehalococcoidales bacterium
TTGACTTCGCCACGGCTCTTGAACTGGGCGAAAGGCTGGGCCTGGCTTTGCCTAGAGAGATGGTCATTTTCGGTATTGAGGTGGCCGAAGTCAATTCCTTCAGTGAGGAATGCACGCCGGAGGTAGCTGCGGCGGTTCCCGTATGTGTTGAGATGGTTCTTCAGGAGTTGGTCAGGCGGGGTGGCGAGAATTCACAACGCTTCTCACTCTTAACGAAAAGCGGTCAGGAGAATTAAGATATGGTGACGAAACCAATTTTGATTGTTGACGATGAGCCGATTGTGCGCGAGTCCATTCGCGACTGGCTCAAGGACGCCGGCTATAAAGTAGCCACCGCTGAGACGGGCGAAGAAGCCTTGGCACTTGTTGAGAAGCAGGATTTCAGCGTTATTATCATGGATGTCAGGTTGCCCGGGAAGACCGGTGTTACCGTGCTGAAAGAGGTAAAGGCGCTGAAGCCGGGCATTAAGTCAATAATCATCACGGCCTACCCTTCAGCAGAGATGGTGGCTGAGGCCAAGAAATTGGGTGTCGTTGACTATCTTATCAAGCCAATCGCCCCGGACGACTTAGAGAGGCTGGTTCGGGAAACACTGGGCAAGGTAGAGCAGGAATGATAGGAGGCTAAGATATGCAGAAAAACTCGGTACTGATTGTCGATGACGAAGCGATTGTGCGGGAATCAATCCGCGACTGGCTTAAAGACGCCGGTTATCCTGTGGCCACGGCGGAGTCAGGCGAGGAAGCGCTGGAGCTAATTGAGAAACAAGACTTCGGCGTGATGGTTCTGGATATCCGCATGCCTGGCAAGACCGGCATCGCTGTGCTCAAAGAGGTCAAGGCACAGCGGCCCTGGATTAAGTCCATTATCATCACCGCCTATCCCTCAAGTGAGACGGTCGGCGAAGCCAAGAAATTGGGTGCCATCGACTATCTTATCAAGCCGGTGGCGCCCGAGAATTTGGAAAAGCTCATCCGCGAAACCCTGAAGGAGGTGGAGGAGCCAACGGTAGCGGCTAGGAAGAGGTTACCCGTCGTTGAGGAGAGACACATCCGGGAATCCTTGGTGATATCAAAGTCTGGGTTCTCCGCCATGGTCAACAAGCTTACTGCTGACATGGACGTATATGGCCCCGTGGCCCGGCACGGAAAGTATGTCTACGACAAGATCAGTCGGGCTGACGAGCTCCGCATGGATTACGACGTCACCACGACGCCGCCGGGCCGTTTCCTCCGTCCACCGCGCGAGGTCATCCTCAAGTTCAAGGCGGATGATGTTTCAAAGATGGAGCCAGTACTTGATGCCAGACCCCGGGCACTCGTCGGTGTTCATCCCTATGATATCCGGGGTATTGAGTTACTTGATGAAGTATTCATGACGGTCAACCCCGACCCCAATTATATCGCGCGCCGAGAGAATACGATAATCATCGGCGTTGATTGCCTTAATCCTTCCCCTAAATCGTTCGCGCCGAGCATGGGTACCCGGTTGACGGAAACCGGTTTTGACCTGATGCTGACGGATATCGGTGATAGCTATGTGGTCGTTATCGGCTCGGAGAAGGGGATTGATATCCTGAAGAAATATGCCACGGTGCAGCCGACCACTGGGGAGCATATACAGAAGCAGAAGATGGTACGCGACGAGGCGCTGGGTAAGTACAAGCTGTCCCTGGATGTACCTAAGGAGAGATTGCTCAAACTGCTCCCGGACAACTATGATGACCCTTATTGGGAGACGCGGAGTGAGACCTGTTTTAGTTGCGGCTCCTGTGTCATGGTCTGCCCGACCTGCTTCTGCTTTGATGTGACCGATGAGGTTGCTCTCAACCTGAAGACTGGTGAGCGTATCCGCCGCTGGGACGGCTGTATGCTGGTTGACTTTGCCAAGGTGGGCAGTGGGGAGAACTTCCGTGGGGATAAGACTAGCCGGTTCCGCCACCGCCTCTTCCGAAAGGGAAAATATATCCTGGAGAGATACGGCGTGGTCGGCTGCGTTGGCTGCGGCCGCTGCTCCACTGCCTGTCTGGCGGAGATTGCCAGCCCGTTAGAAGCATTCAACGCCATTGCCGAATCAACCCGGCTGAAGGAAGCGGCCGCCCGTATGCTCCGAGAGGTGCCGGTCAAGACGGAACTCTACACTCCTCGCCCCGCTGAACTGGTGCGGGTTGATAGCCTGACGCCACGGGAGAAGGTCTTTGAGTTCCGTCTGAAAGATGGCAAGAAGCTGGGGCATCGCCCGGGACAATTTGTCGAAGTCTCAGTCATGGGTATCGGCGAAGCCCCGATTTCTATCTCGTCATCGCCTACTCGTGACGGCACTTTCCAGCTGTCCATACGTAAGGTCGGTGATGTCACCAATACTTTACACAATCTTAAGCCGGGAGCTTTTATTGGTGTCCGCGGGCCGTTCGGTAACGGCTTTCCGCTGGAAGCTCTGCAGGGTAAGGACATCCTGCTCATCGCCGGTGGGATTGGACTCTTCCCGCTGCGGTCACTGATACAGTATGTACTGGACCGGCGTAAGGATTTTGGCAAGGTAATGCTGCTCTTCGGTGCCCGTTCGCCGGCCGAGCGGCTGTTCCTGGACGAACTGGATGCGTGGAGTAAGAACCCGAACATTGAATTCCATGAGACGGTGGACCGGGGAGAAGCTAGCTGGAAAGGCAATGTGGGTGTTATAACCACGCTTATTCCCAAAGTCCAGTTTGACCCCAGAAAGACAATGGCGGTGGTCGTGGGCCCACCCGTCATGTACCGCTTTGTTATCGTGGAACTGAAGAAGAGGGACCTGGCTGATGATAATATCATCATGTCACTGGAGCGCCGGATGAAGTGCGGCGTGGGCAAGTGCGGACATTGCCAGATTAACGGTGTGTATGTCTGTCAGGAAGGGCCGGTGTTTACCCTCGCCCAGCTAAGAACTCTAAGGGAGGCAGTGTAATGAAGCCAAGAGTTGCATTCTTTGATTTCACTGGTTGCGAAGGGTGCCAGTTAGAGGCCTTAAATCTAACCGGGGAGGAACTCCTCGACCTGGTGGCGGCGGTGGATATCGTCAATTTCCGTGAAGCTATGACCGAGCGGAGTGATAATTACGATATCGCCCTGGTCGAGGGCAGTATCACCCGCGAGTCGGAAATACCCCGCCTGCAGAAGATACGTGACCAGGCTAAAATCCTGGTCGCCTTCGGTACCTGCGCCTGTATCGGCGGGGTGAACTGCCTCAAGAACCACCTTCCCATGGCTGGGGCTTTGAAGATAGTCTATGGACAGGATGCCAAGTACTATGACACCATCCCGGCCCGGCCGCTTGAAGCTGTCGTCAAGGTGGATGCTTATGTGCGTCAGTGTCCTCCGCAGACTGCGGAATTGCTCAAGGTGGTCAAGGCGCTCTTGCTCGGCAAGAAGCCGGATATTCCCAACTATCCGGTGTGTACCCAGTGCAAGATGGCGGATAACGTCTGCGTCTTTGAGCGCGGCATGTTTTGCCTGGGTCCGGTCACGCGGGCTGGCTGTGATGCTATCTGTGTTACCGGCGGGCGCATCTGCTGGGGCTGCCGCGGACTGGTGGATGAACCCAACATCGCCTCGGAGAAAAGTGTTCTACAGAAGTACGGACTAACGGTTGACCAGGCACTGGAACGGTTCAAGATATACAATACCTACACGGAGGTGAAAGAGTGAGCCAGGTAAATGTTAACGTCCATTATGTGACCCGGGTGGAGGGTCATGGTAATATTGTCCTCAATGCCAGGGATGGTAAGATTGAGGAGCTGAAGTGGGAGGTTATTGAGTCCCCTCGTCTCTTTGAAGCCATGCTGCGTGGTCGCTACTACGAGGATGTGGCTCATATTGCCTCGCGTATCTGCGGTATCTGCTCCATCGCTCACACTACCGCCTCAATTCAGGCCACCGAAGCGGCTTTTGGTATCCAGCCTTCCGAGCAGACCTTGCTTCTACGCAAACTGCTCTATGATGCCGAGCTGATAGAGAGTCATGTGCTTCATGCCTACTTCCTGGTCGCTCCGGACTGTCTGGGAGTAGACAGCGTCTTCCCGCTGGTTGCCACCCACAAGGATGTGGTGGTGCGTGCCCTCCGGATGAAAAGACTGGGCTATAACCTGGCCGAGGCTCTGGCACAGCGCAAGACCCACCCGCTTTCCTCAGTTGTCGGTGGATTTGCCAAGATGCCCAAGCTGGACGAGCTGAAGGCTCTCAAGAAGCGTTTGCAGGATGCTACCGCGGACCTCGAGGCCACCGTGGAGCTCTTCAAGACACTGAAATTCCCTGGCTTCGTGCGGCAAACCGAGTATATTGCCCTGAAAGACCCGAAGGAGTACGCCTTCATCAGCGGGCAAATTGCCTCCAGCGATGCTCCATTAACCCCACTCAACGACTATCTTAAAGTGACTAACGAGTTCTGTGTACCTCACTCCACGGCCAAATATACCAAGAATAAGCGTGATTCCTATATGGTCGGGGCGCTGGCTCGTTTCAACTTGAACCATGGCCAGCTCCGCCCGATGGCGAAAGAGACCGCCAAAGCCCTCGGGTTGCAGGCCCCTAACTACAACCCCTTCATGATCACTGTGGCCCAGGTGGTCGAATTGGTGCACGCCGTCGGCGAAGCCATTGACATCATCAGCGAGCTGGAAAAGCGCGGTATTAAGGATGAGCCAGTGGCGGTGAAAGTGAAGGCCGGTCGGGGCGTCGGGGCCGTGGAGGCGCCGCGCGGTATTCTCTTCCACGATTATACCTATGACAAGAACGGTATCGTCACCAATGCCAACTGCATCATACCGACCAACCAGAACCACAACAATATCCAGAAGGATATGGAGAAGCTGGTACCTGGTATCCTGAACCAGCCGCAGGACAAGATTCGCCTTACCCTGGAGATGCTGGTGCGGGCCTACGACCCGTGTATCTCCTGCTCCACACACCTGCTGGAGGTGTCGTTCAAATAGGTAATGGGCTAAAGAGGTAAGGAATAGACTTTAGAGAGGGGGCTTCACCTGCTTTCAAGTCTTTAGGAGTCCAAGAAGGGCGTAAGCCAGACTAAGACAGGGTGTTTAAGAGGGGCGTTAGCCCCTCTTTCTATTTTATCTCCCCCCTCTCCTGCTAGGAGAGGGGGTCAAGGGGGTGAGGTTAGTAAACAACTTCTTTGGCTATTGTGGCGGCTTGTCTTCAGGGGTATAAGCCGGCAGACGGACGGTGAAGGTGCTGCCTTTATCTACCTCACTCTTAACCTCAATCTTGCCGCCGTGCCGTTCGATGATTCCGTAGGAGACGGCCAGCCCCAGCCCAACTCCCTTGCCTTGTTCCTTGGTGGTGAAAAAGGGCGTAAATAACTTGTCCATGTGCTCCGGGGCAATACCGTGTCCGGTGTCTGCCACCGCCGTTTTTACCCAGCCATCTTTATCCAGCAAGCTACGGATGGTCAGCTTACCTCCGTCCGGCATGGCTTGAACCGCATTGACCACCAGATTGACAAAGACCTGCTGGAGTTGTCCGAAATCGGCCATCACCGGTGGCAGGGATGGCATTTCCTCCCTGATTACCTGCACCTTATTCATCTCGGCCTGGTGGCCCACCAGCAACATTACCTGGTCGATGACGCTGCCCATGGTCACCGGCTGAAGTTTGGGCTCAGACTGGCGGGAGAAATCAAGAAGACCGCGTATTATTCGGGAGCAATGGCCCACGGCCGCCTCAATCTTGGCCAGATTGGCGATGGCCTCAGCCTTGTCAAGAGAGTCACTGTTCAACTTCTTGGTCATGAGTTTGGCGTAGACCAGGACTCCGGCTAGAGGATTGTTAATCTCGTGGGCCACGGAGGCGGCTAGCTGACCGATGGCATTCAGCTTCTCGGCTTGAATTAGTTGCCGCTGGGTGCTTTCCAGTCGCTCAATGTAGCGGTTCAATTCCTCATTCAGGGCCAGAATCTCGCGGCTGGCCTCGAGCTGGTGTTCCAGGTAGTTCAGCAGGGTGGCCCACAGGCTGCTCACCAGGAAAGCAAAGAGGGCATAAAGTAGTGACCGGGCTAATGCCTCGGGGTCGCGAGCCACCAGCAGAGCGTGGGGCAATAAGATGCCGAGAAAAACAGCCCCGTTGACCAGCACACCCCGCAACCGATAGGTAATGGCGGCATAAATCAGAGGGTAGAAGAAGAGGATGACATAGATATCGTGATAAGCGGTGAGAACACCGTAATATATGTAGCCAAATACCACCATTAAGGCGGCAATTATCCAGAAATGAGGACTGCGTATGCCGGTGGTCACCTTGGCTCGGAGCAGCCATTCAATAAGTCTTGGCTGAGGTATTTCTCTGGGATGATGCCATCGCTCTTTCTCACGGGACTCGACCATCTCTCGCCCTCCTGTGGCGCTAATTCCAGACAGCCAGCTTTCCTGGCGCTTCCCTATTATATAACTTTTTCCCTCGTGTCTCATCCCAGGAGTCAGAGATTGTTTATTAACCTCACCCCCTTATTCCCTCTCTCCTTGAAAGGAGAGGGGGAATTGGTATTAAAAAAGGGGCTGGTGCCCCTCTTAGACGCCCCGACAAAAGAGTTTAGAAAGGGCCTCATTCCTATGGGCTCTTTTAGAAGATAATTGCAGTACTTCGTTCTTCAAGTAAATTCGCCCTTTCCCCCAAGAAGAGCCAACGGCTTTGGAGAGCGGGGGAAAGGATTGTGAGAGGGGGCGAAGCCCCCTCTCCTATTTCGCTCCCCCTTCCCTTTCCAAGGGAAGGGGGTTGGGGGGATGGGTTGTTAAGCGACCTTGAGCCATAGAACCGCTAAGTAGATATATCAGTATGTGGGTAAGCATATCCACCTAATGCCTGGCTGTCTCAGTAGGCGCAAAGCGTTAGGTTCGGAGGGCTGTTT
>CAYGYD010000090.1:0-6816 GCA_964354005.1 uncultured Dehalococcoidales bacterium
TTACCTATTAAGAGTCTTAATAATGGTGCGTTGATTCTAAGTCACGATTCGCTAAAAGGTGCAATTGAGGAAGTATTTTCGTGCCTTTTCCATCTACCACTTAGCAATTTCCTCTTCACAAAAGGTCCTTTTGAATAGCGGGGAAACACGCTGCACCGCGATTTTTTGACGACTGGATCAATCAATTAGCTAACTGAGAGTGAGGCCTTTCAAGTTGTGAGATAGGAATGGTAACGCTAACCGTAGTCCCCTTTCTTGGGCTTGACTGGCATATTTTGCAGTGATACAATCACAATATCCGATATATCGTGTTGTATCGGAATCTTTGTGGAGGATAGTCATGTTCACTGGATACCCGTTTTTTGCACGGCCACGGCCCGAAGGGCCTTTCCGCAGGGGCATCTTTAAGTATATTATACTGCAGTACTTAAAGGATAAACCAAGCCATGGGTACGAGATTATTAGGGCGCTAGAAGAGCGCTTTCATGGCTTGTATGTGCCAAGCGCCGGCACCATCTACCCTCGACTGCAGATGCTTGAGGAAAGGGGTTATGTCACTTCTGTAGAACGGGACGGCAAAAAGGTCTATACCATCACCGATGAGGGTCAACGCTTCCTCTCCGAGCACAGCGAATTAGAGCAAGAAATCAAGGACCATCTGAATGACTGGGTGAATCCCGAGAATACCGATGACAGAAGAAAGACAATGTTCGAGTTTGGCAGACTCGCTGAACTGCTCAGATGGGAGGTCCGCAAGATGGACTCGGAAAAGCTGGGGCGTGTGCAGAAGGCCCTTTCTCACGCTTACGAGGATATCGAGGGCATTTTGAAGGGCTAGGTCTTTCCTGCTGGGAGTGTGGGTTAATGTAAAATGAGAAATGTACTACGATTAATGCGCTTCGTCAAAAAATACTGGCGGGGGTTTCTCCTGGCTTTTATTTGCCTTATAGCCAACACCGCCTTCGGCTTGATTGTACCCAAGGTGCTCGGCCAGGGTATTGATACGGTGCTTGGTTCCGGGAAGCAAAGCTCCATTATCCTGGCGGCGGTCATCATAATTGGCGCCAGTGCCATGAGGGGCCTCACGGGCTACGGTAACCGGTATCTTACCCAAGTTGTCTCTCAGCGAGTGTCTTATGACATCAGGAATGCCCTCTACGACCACCTGCAACGACTGAGTTTCGCTTATTATGACAAAGCCCAGACCGGCCAGCTTATGTCCCGGGCCACCGTCGATATTGAAGCCGTACGTATGTTCCTCGGCGAAGGTTTGCTGGCCGTATTTCAGACAGTTTTGCTGATAGTCGGCATTGCCTATCTTCTAGTCTCGTTGGACTGGAGGCTGGCGCTGCTCACTTTAGCTTTCATGCCGGCTATTGCCTGGCGAACCATCGTTGTCAGCCGCCGTCTCCAGCCCGTCTGGCTCAAGGTCCAACAGCTAATAGCTGCCCTGGGTACTACGCTGCAGGAGAGCCTGAGTGGAATCAGAGTGGTGAAGGTTTTCTCACGCCAGAAGGAAGAGGGCCAAAAATTTTCTACCGATGCCAAGAAGCTCTACGATGCACAAATCGGCGCTGCTCGTCTGCAAGCTTTCAATATGCCCCTTATGGTGTTTTTGCTGAGTATACCTACGGTTCTGGTGCTGTGGTATGGCGGACGCCAGGTGATTGCTGGGAGTCTGACCATGGGTGGGGTGACCCAGTTCATCCTCTATCTGGGCATGCTGGCTATGCCCATTCGGCGTTTAGGATTTGTCGCCAATATGTATTCCCGTACTGTATCAGCGGGCCAACGCATTCTGGAGATATTTGATACTGAGTCACTGGTCAAAGAGAAACCAAATGCTATCGAGCTAGGCAGGCTAAAGGGCCAGGTCTCCTTTGAAAATGTTAGCTTCAGCTATAATTCGCTGGGTCCGGCGCTTAACGACATCAGCTTTAGCGTGCAGCCAGGGCAGTTGGTGGCTCTGCTGGGTGGCTCAGGTAGCGGCAAGAGCACCCTTGCTAATCTCATCTCCAGATTCTATGATGTCAGTAGCGGAAGTGTCACCGTTGATGGCACTGACATCCGTGATGTGACGCTGGCCTCCCTGCGCAAAAATGTGGGGATAGCCCAACAGGATGTCTTCCTATTCTCCGCCACAATTCGGGATAACATTGCCTACGGCGCACCAGAGGCTGACATGAAGCAGATAGTAGCCGCGGCCAAAGCCGCTCAAATTCATGACTTTATCCAGAGCCTGCCCGATGGCTATAACACCTGGGTAGGAGAACGGGGCGTCACCCTTTCCGGCGGTGAGAAACAGCGGCTGGTCATAGCTCGCACGTTACTCATGAATCCCAGTATCCTTATCCTGGATGACTCTACCTCCAGCGTGGATGCTGAAACCGAGCACCTCATCCGTCTGGCGCTGGACAAGCTTATCAAGGGACGAACCACCTTTATTATTACCCATCGCTTGCCCATCATCAGGAATGCGGATATCATCCTCATGCTCAAGGATGGCCAGATAGTGGAACTGGGTAAACACAGCGAACTTATGGCCCAGAACGGCCTTTATCGACAAACATACCTGTCGCAACTTGCCGCAACTCAGAATTCTGCAGAAAAGTCAACGGAGGCATAAGCATGTATCATGGTGGATTTGGCGGTGGCCCTTGGGGTGGGGGGCCACATGCGATGATGGGTCGACTCCGTAGCGCCCTCGATGCTACAGATGAAGATGACATACTGGGCAAGGTATATGATGCCAGGGTTATGAGGCGGCTGCCCAAGTACCTGGCCTGGGTCAAATCATATATAGCGCTGGGGGCGACTGGCACGCTTATCCGTACTGTGGCTAATCTGGCTATGCCCTATCTGGTGTTTATGGCGGCAGACCGTATTCAAAAAGGCAACTTCAGTGGTCTCACCATCGTTGCCTTAGTCTATCTCGGTGCGGCATTGTTGATGTGGGGTGGTCAATACCTGGAAACCCTGTACCTATCCTACGGCGGGCAGGGGATTCTCTTTAGAATGCGCACCGGGATGTTTGACCACCTTCATAAGCTATCATTGAGTTTCTTTGACCATAACAAGGTGGGCAAAGTCATGTCCCGCGTGCAAAATGATGTGGACCAGCTACAGACACTGCTCACGCAAGACATCATTTACCTCGCCGCCGACGCCCTGACCCTGATAGCAATAGCCGTAATCATGATTACGATGAACGCTCGGTTAGCCCTGCTCACGCTAACCGTGGTGCCAGCTTTAGTCATAGCGATGGTCATATGGCAGAAGTATGCCCGCCGTGCCTTCATCAGGGTGCGCCAGGCTATTGCTGTGGTTAACGACAATCTGCAAGAGAGCATATCCGGGGTCCGGGTGACCCAGGGTGCGTCCCGGGAGGAAGTCAACCTTGGGCAATTTGATGCCGTCAACAAGGCGCACCTGGATGCCAATGTAGAGGCGGCCAGGCTGCAAGCGTTCATGATGCCCGTAACCCAGATACTAACCGATGGTGCCTTTGTTCTGGTTCTTATCTTCGGTGGCTTTCAGGTCCTGGCCGGGACGATGGGTGTTGCTGTTCTTGTGGCTTTTCTGCTCTATATCCAGCGCTTCTTTGCTCCTGTGCTAGAACTGACGATGCTGTATACCGACCTCCAGCGGGCTATGGCTTCCGGCGTACGCATCTTTGAACTGCTTGATGTCGAATCTGAAATCAAAGATAGTCCTCAGGCGATTGAGATGCCCCCGATGAAAGGGGAGATTAAGTTTCAGCAGGTTAGCTTTGCCTATGAGCCCGGGGCGGAGGTGCTCCACGATATAGACTTCACCGTTAACCCGGGGGAGACAGTAGCTATAGCGGGGCGAACCGGGGCGGGCAAAAGCAGCCTGACGAGTCTCATTGCCCGCTTTTATGAGGTAAATAAGGGTGAGGTACTTGTGGATGGCTACAATGTGGCTTCAGTCACCCAGCAGTCACTAAGACGACAAATAGGTATCGTGCCCCAGGACCCCTTCCTTTTTTCTGGTACCATCGAAGACAATATTCGATATGGACGCCTTGAGGCCAGCCACGAGGAGGTCATCGAAGCAGCTGAAGCGGCTGGCGCCCACGGCTTCATTACACGCCTGGAGCGTGGCTACGACACTCAAGTCGGGGAAAGGGGTGGCAACCTCAGCGCGGGGCAACGCCAGCTTGTCTGCCTTGCCCGGGCAATCTTGGCTAATCCACCCATCCTCATATTAGATGAGGCCACCTCCAATGTGGATACCAACACGGAACGCATTATGCAGGCATCGCTTCGTCGCCTTTCCCAGGGACGTACCTGCGTCATCATTGCCCACAGACTGTCTACTGTGACCAATGCCGACCGTATCATTGTCCTCGAGCATGGAAGAATCATCGAGACGGGTTCACACCAGGAACTCATGGCTAAACAAGGCCTCTATTACCAGATGTTCGAGACCCTGAGCGCGCCAGGTCTAGAGCAGCAGACTGTCCTATGACTCATGTAGGTATGTCCACAGTTTTGCTGCACATAGATAATGGGGGAAAGCAAAGGTGCCGCTCAGTAGCATCTGGCTGATGATTCTTGCGGCGTGGTAGTTTTGTGAGAGTCCTACAATCCCTCGCCATATACGGGCGAAGTTAACATTAAGCCAAAAAGTGTAGTTCATTAGGTTAATTTATTTCGGAACAGCGGCAAAGCCAAGTAAAAAACGGCAGACTGAAGCGACACAGCTAATAACAATAGCCAAAAATAATAGAGGAAACAATAGGTAAGAATGGGCAGAAAGCGGGTGTAAGACTGCCAAAGGAGATTCCTAATTTGTTTAGCCTATTTGTTAGCGTGCCGGTCTCTTCTAGCTAAAGCAGGCTCTTTCTCGCGTTTTGGCTGTGCCTCAAATTCATAGATATTCCTTAATTCACGCTGATACCCACATTGTAAACATTGCTCATACCAGATATCTAGTCCTCTATCAATAAACACATCTCCCCCACAACGTGGGCAAGCCTTCAGTTTCCACATTTCAGCTCCTCCTCTACCGTTGGAGTTTTTGGCAGTGGTCTTAACGCCAGCCCCCACCACACCTTCCTCCGGGGATAGCGTAATCTGGCAACTCCCTACTAAGATAAATGTGATGACAACCCTTATAGTCTCGATTGTAACAGCCGAATATTAAGCTCCTGTTAAGATTTAAGGGATATAATTGATAGATTCTAATCAGGCTCTAGTATCAGAGAATGACTTGCCAATTTAACAAAACATCTGATTGTTGGGCAAGGCAGGTATTAAGGCTGAAAGCAAAACTAAAGGTTCTTTGTTCCGTCCACTGAGCCCCAGCTAAGGGGACGATACCTAGAACTACCCGACATTCTACACAAGACTGGCCGGGTAGAGTCTTTTCAATAACCTTCCAGTGGGTCCTTTAGAAGAGCGGCCGTGGCAACCAGTCCTTTAGTGCGGAGCCAAGAATTCACCAAGTACTAAAAAGAGAACAAATAGACCTATAAGCGCAGCCATAAAGACAAGCACAGACCTTTCTTTGTATCTGAGGATGCATATTATCCCTGTAATAAGCGCGGCGATGCCAGATATTCCCGCTAGAAACATGGGAACTGAGATATACAAATTGTCAAAGAACGTTTCGCCACCTGTTTGATGCCCCAAAATAGTAATCGCAAGACTTAGAATAAAAAGAAAAAATAGAGAAATAGCCAGACTGATTGACCATTTACCCAGGGTGGTTGTCGGCAGAAAAGCACTTTTCATGTCACCCTCCTTTTCAAGGGCCAGACACATCGCAGGCTTTGTTTTTGTCTCGGGACCTATTAGCTCCTTGCTTCAGTATGCCAATTTACAGCCTATTTAGAGCTTGCTGCACCCGTCTTGGCTGCACGGCAATTATGATAATTCCCACGATAAGTGCTGCAATTCCGGAGAATAAAAACGACAAGGAAACGCCCGACACAACTAGCAAGGTGAGCCACAACTTTCTTCGCGCTAACACACCCAAGACCTTCTTGGTTCCCATAGAAAGACCTCCTGAACCAGGCTCCTCCGTCATCCTCTGGACATCAGCCGGAATTCCCAATATCCACCGTAGAACTATTGTCGCGGCTTCTCTGATAGGTCTGCCGGATGCATCCCTGTCATTTATTTGTTCCCATAGGTCAGCTTCGACTTCCTGTCTGATTCTTTCGCGCACGGTGGCTTCAAGTCCCGCCGTGTACAATCTAACCCAAAGTCTCACCATTGAAGCCGCTAGACTGGTCATGCTATTCCTCGCTCCGGAAGCTGGATAACCCGGATGGCAGTCGCTGGTTCAATAGTCATAGTCAGACTTTCAGCCAGAGCCTTTGAACCTGCATCGGTGATCCGATATAACCGGCGCCGGGGACGACTTTCTCCGGCGAGTGACGATATGTCCTCCCAACGACTTGTCAGAAAGCCAGCTTTCTCTAATCTACTGAGGGCTCTGTAAAGTGTGCCGTAAGCCGTCAGAAGCTTGGCATTCTGCATTCCTTTCACCAAACTAGCAATCAAGAAACCGTGGCACTCAGGATCTCTGTTAAGAGAACGTGATGCGCACACATCAAGAATAGCTAACTCTATCGGCAATAAAGTTCCCTGTTTCCTTCTCATGGAAAGATATTAGCATATATCTGCTTATTAGTCAAGGGGCAAGCAAACCTTTTGGGGTCAATTTATGGCTAGTCGGCCTGATACAAAACCTCCCCACCATGGGAGGTTTTCTTCTCGAAATATCTCAATATGAGTAAAAGTTGCCTTAACCAAGACCAGATTTATTTAACACGTTCAAAAATAA
>CAYGYD010000091.1:0-6748 GCA_964354005.1 uncultured Dehalococcoidales bacterium
TTTCAAACATCCTCCCTCCTTGTTTGACAACATGGCCAAGCCTAGTTGTCGCCTTCACATTCTCCTATGCCCACCTTCGCCTGGTCCGGTCTTAAAGATGCTAGGGATAGTGACCCTTGGCTTTACATTGAATCTAGCATACCAACCATAAAAAAGCAATAAAATTAAAGGCGAGAAAGTTACAAACTTATGACATCTTGCATCTCGGAGCGGGAAATCTTAGCTGGCTTACCGCCGTTCTGCCGCCGGTTGTTAAGACAGGTTCCCATAGGCAGGCTATTCTATTTTTGTTTGTTTGGAACAGCTTCCATAGTATGTTGCCGTCGGAGCGGGATTTCTTTTATAAAGAAGTTAATCAGGAAAGCCAGAGCTACGGCAAACAGGCCAAACAGGAAGACCTGTGATAGAGCTGAATCCAGCGACTGACGCAAAGCCTGTAAAACTTGCTGAAAGAGTGCGTCACCCTGCGACCCTGTCTGTCCCAGGATTTTCTGTAGCTGAATTTGTGCCTCCGGACTCATCAATGCTTGCGGATTGTGCGCCAGGGCGGACAGCTGCTCTGGTGGTATCACAGCCTTTATGGCCGAGGGAAGCCGGTTAGTAAGTTCAGAGGCAAAACGGTTATTCATCACCGAGCCAAATATGGCTAGACCAACCGAGCCTCCGATAGAGCGGAAAAAGGCTGTGGACGATGTCGCCACGCCCAGAATATTGTAAGGCACGGCATTCTGAACAGCGATGATGTAAAGGGGCATGGTAATGCCCAGACCAATGCCGGTGATAATTATGTTTACCACGGCGCTGACATAGCTGGTGGCAGCAGTCATTTGGGAGAGAAGGGCAATACCAACACCCATGGTCGCGGTACCTATCGCCCCCTGAATTCTATAATGACCTCCGGCGCGGGAAAGCAACTGCCCCGAGATGAAGCTACCTGCCACAGTGCCCAGCATCATCGGAGTTAAAAAACTGCCGCTGGCGGTAGCGGTAGCTCCCAGCACCCCCTGAAAGAAAAGAGGAACGAAGGTGATGCTGCCGAACATGCCAAATGCGGTGAAGAATACCACCAACTCGGAAATGGCGACAATCCGGTTTCGGAACAGCGAAAGAGGAATAATAGGCTCCTGGCTCCGGTTTTCCACGAATATAAAAAGAGCCAGTGTTACTACAGAAACCATAAACATGCCGACTATCTGAGGAGAGCCCCACGGATACTCGACACCACCCCATGTTAGAGCCAGCATAGCCGGTACCACGGTCAATATCAGCAATACCAAACCAGCATAATCAATATTATGCTTTAGGTTGTCGGGGCGAAGGTTGGGGAAGAAAAAGATAAACAGAATAATAATCAATATTCCCAGGGGGATATTGACGAAAAATACCCAGTGCCAGGACAGGCTATCAGTTAAGTATCCCCCTAGCGTGGGGCCGATGATTGATGACAGACCGAATACCCCGCTCATTAAACCCTGATATTTCCCACGCTCCGCTGGCGGGAAGAGGTCACCAATAACGGTAAAGGCATTAGCCATCATAATTCCGGCGCCTATTCCCTGAACTCCCCGGAAAATAATAATCTGTGCCATCGTGTTGCTGAGACCGCAGAGCAACGAAGCCGAAACGAAGATTCCCAGGCCACCAATGTAGAAGAACTTTCGACCATACATATCGGTCAGCTTGCCGGTAATTGGTATGGTAACTGCCGAGGTGATGATATAAACAGCAGTAATCCATGTGTAATGGCTAAAACCGCCAAGGTCACTAATGATTCGAGGCATCGCTGTACCAACAACGGTTTGGTCAAGCGACCCCAGAAACATAGCCAGCATAACCCCCGCAAATGTCACAATAACCTGCCGTCTCGGCAACGAGCGTAAACCAATCGGTTGTGACTGAATTTCTCTCTGCAAGTTTTCTCCTATTCCAGTCGTGCCCTTGCAAGTATCAAGAACTTGCTTCTTAGATGCGCCCGCCTTTAAGTCCAATCAAGTGATTGCAGCAATAAAGACGTAGCCTGTAACCGCTAGCGGTTACAGGCTATACCCTCAGAACCAGCCGGGTGGATTTTTACATTCCCATTAGCCGTGCCAAAAGTCTTCGGTGATGGAAGGAATCACCTAAGTAGGTATATAGTGTCCTTGCTTTCTTGGTGTAAAGGTAAAGCGGAAATTCTAATTGGATACCTCTCCCAGCACAAACCTCGTGAGCGTTAGAACAGACCTCGTAGTAAGCATCACTGGCGACCGCCTTGGCTAATGATACGGCAATAGCCTGTTCATTTTCTGATTTCTCTGCGTCAATCTTGGACACTGCCTCATACATGGTCCACCGCGCCGACTCTAAATCGTTCGCCTGATTGATAACATAAGTCTGTACCCACTGGAAAAATCCTATGTTCTGACCAAATGCCCTTCTCGTACGGCTGTAATCCACCGTCAGCTCAAACACAAACTGGCATCCCCCCACCATAAAGGCACACAGGACAGGTATGGCTTTGGTGAACGCCGCATCCAGAATAGACCAACCCCTGTTTGTATCTCCTATTATGCGGGAGAAGGGGACCTTTACCGAGTCAAAGGTCAACTCGTTTTGCTTCTCGCCCACAAAGCCTGGCAGGTCACGGCAGGAGAGGCCGGGGGACTTTTTATCGACCAGAAATAGGGTAATCCCTTCTTCCGGGTTTACCGTTTCTTTAGTGCGGGCAACACAGATGAACTGGTCAGCTATATGAGCATCATGAACAAACTGCTTCTTCCCATTAAGGACAAATCCTCCGTTATTCGGTGCCGCTGAGAGGTGTATGCATTCGGCACCCCAGCCATAATCAGGCTCGGTAAAAGCCAGCGCCAGAATCTTTTCCCCCTTAGCAATCTTCGGGATAAGCTCCTCCTTCTGTTCCTCTGTCCCCCCTTCCAGCATAATCTGCCCACAGAGCACCGCTGAGGAGAAATAAGGGCCGGGCAGGAGAGCTCGCCCCATCTCTTCATAGAGGACCGCGGTATCAGTGAGACTAGCACCACCGCCACCGTATTTCTTGGGTAAAGGAAACCCCAGCCACCCCCTGGCAGCTATTTTCCTCCACAGTTCCTTTGAGAACCCACTCTGGCTGGCATCAGCCTCCTTAACTAAGGTCCACGGACATTCCTTGGCCAGAAACTCTCTGGCTTCCTTCTGCAACTTCTCTTGTTCCGGTGTAAGAGACAGGTTCATCCTTACTTCCCTCCTTTCTCATAAGGTCTCGTCATGCCTATGGCTCGGCCGGCTAAAATCTTCAAGGTCTCCGGTGTTCCGGCAATATGAGTGACGCAACCCATCCTTTCTGCCCGCTCCACCTCCCCAGCCAGTACCCGTAGCTCTGGGTCACTGGTCACTGCCACCGGCCCCAATATATCCAGAATAGCCTTGGCCACCTTGGGAGCTTCAACTTTCCCATGAAGCGCGTTCTGCACAAGCTTGTAGGCCACACCAGTGAACTTCCTCGTCTTGCCCATCCAGTAGGTGCTCAGCCCATAGAGCCGCCCCTTCTGGTCTTCTATCCAGAGCTTAACCAGTATATCCTGAATGAAGGGGTCGTTGCTTATCGGCACACCATTACGCTTCGTTTCCTTGCAGTAGCGAATAAGCCTGGATGACAAAGGTTCTCTATGGACAAGCGCTCCTCCCCCGCCATGCTCAGCACGTAGTGATAACTGCAGCACGTCCCAGCCTCTGGCTTCAGGACCACCTATGAGATATCTAGCCGGCACCCGAACATTCTTCATAAAGATGCGGTTCTTTCTGGCTTCAGCGCCGATGAGTGGTATGACCTCACAACTGATACCGGGTAAATTGGCCGGCATCATAAAGACTCCCAGGTTCTCGTGGCGAGGAGCGCCAGGCTTGGTCACTGCTGGCGTAAAGAGCCAGGTATCCCGCCAATCTAGAGGGTCCTCCCGGCCGATATAAATCTTCTCCCCGTTAACGACATATTCATCCCCATCACGTATGGCCGTGGTCTCAATACCCGCGTTGTCGGTCCCATGCTCAGGCTCAGTCTCATTAAGCCAAGCACTTTTCTCGCCCCGCAAATATGAACGAAGGAATTCCTTCTTTAGCTCATCTGGTCCGTAGTGGAGCACAGGTCCAACAAAAAGGTCACTGGCAAAGCCACCGAGTACACCAGCACCCCCTCCCCGACCCATCCTCATCATCTCTTCATGCAAGACAGCAACATGCTCCTCACTCAAACCCCCACCGCCAAGCTCCTTCGGGAAGTCAGGGGCCAACCAGCCCTTAGCACCAAGCTTACGGCGCAAATCGTCCCTGACCTTGACCAGCTCGGGAGTCACATCGTAAGGGTCTACCGGCCACTCAAGGTCAGCGGGAACATTTTCCTTCAGCCATGCCCTGACCTCTTTGCGAAACTCTTCGCTTTCCTTAGTAAAATGAACATCAAAATCCATCACTCCTCCTTTTCATAATTGTTGGTAAGGCAACCCTGCTTAGTGTATGACCAAGACTTAACTAATGTCAAGAAATTGTATTTATCTGTAGGCACAACTAGGTGGTTGGCTGTGTACAAGGCGAAGTTAAAACCATGGGGATAGTACTACCGACAATTGGTAAGGAATCCATGGTGGTGCTGCCGCCGTGGTCGGGCAAGCTCCCAGCAGTCTGGTCGCCTTGACTTTTCCCGATGGACGTAGCATTGTAGTGTCGGAGGTAAGTCTGAGCAGCTACATCGTGCGGGGACTGAGTTATGTCCGCGGAACAGAATCCCATCTCTGGGGGGGTGTTTAGCATGACCAGTAGAGAGAGACCGATTATAGCTATCACTATGGGTGACGCCGCCGGTATTGGACCTGAAGTCATCGTAAAAGCTCTACTCTCGGAGCAGGTCTACCAGCTTTGTCGGCCATTGGTGGTAGGCGAAGGCATGGCTGTGCGAAAAGCAGTGAAGCTGGTAGGTAGGCCAGTTACGTTGCATACGGTAGAGGTAGTAACCGAGGTGGAGGGCCAGTCTGGCACCATCGACCTTCTTGACCTCCACAATCTGAATGACAAAGAAGTTGTCACGGGCCGAGTGTGTAAAGCCTGTGGCAAAGCCGCTGTGGAGTACATTATGACAGCTACTCGCCTGGTTCAGGAAGGTCAAGTTAAGGCTCTGGTGACGGCACCCATTAGCAAGGAGGCGACGAGACTGGCTGGCTACGGGGAGATGGGGCATCTGGAACTTCTTGCCCATGCTATCGGTGCCACTGAATACGCTACCATGTTACTTAGTGGCCGGCTTCGTGTAGTTCATCTGTCCACTCACCACTCGCTGAAAAACGCCTGCGACTTGGTGACCAGGGAACGTGTCCTCGCCAGATTAAAGCTAACCCACCAGTCTTTTAAAGAATGGGGCATAGAACATCCTCGTATCGCCGTGGCCGCGCTTAATCCGCATGCGGGTGAAGGGGGCCTTCTGGGCTCTGAGGAGATTGAGGAGATACTACCCGCAGTACAGGAAGCGAAAGGCCTGGCCATATCGGCTAGTGGCCCTTTCCCCGCCGATTCAATCTTTAATCGCGCCCTGAGCGGTGAGTTCGACGTAGTCCTCGCGATGTATCACGACCAAGGACATATTCCAATAAAGGTGCATGGTTTCGAGAGGAGTGTAAGCGTTGCACTGGGACTTCCCTTCATAAGGACGTCCGTAGACCATGGCACAGCCTTCGACATTGCCGGTAAGGGCATAGCTAATCCGCTGAGCCTTGAAGAGGCGATAAAGTTAGCCGTCAGGCTGAGCGAAGAAAGGAGACTCTGACCTCCACCGGGGAGCCGGGCGTAATCGGAGATGCCCAATCATTAAAACGTCAATTTCTACCTGATGTTCGCAGACGGCAACATCGTAAACTGATGCACCCAGTCCGCCAGTTGCCGAGGCCTCGTTAAATGGACACCCACAGACCTATGCCGAACATTTTAGCTAAAGGAGTACTTGTAGATTCTACCGCATAGACTATATTATAGTAACTGAGAATTTTAGTAATACTGATAGCCGACAGAAGGAGGTAACTAATGAAGTTTGATGATGTCAAGCTAATTGGTGTAATGGGTGGTGGCCTTATGGGCAGCGGTATTGTCCAGAACATAATCCTCGCCGGGTACAAAGCCATTTGCCGCGACCTGACAGATGAAATACTTAAAAACACGCGAGGCACCATTATCGGCAGCAGATTTGGCTTGCGAACCGGCGTCCAGCGTGGCAAGATTACAAAAGAGCAGATGGAGCAGGCTCTAGCCAACCTCACATTGACGACGAAGGTGGAGGACCTGAAGAACTGTGATATTATCATTGAATCAATAGGGGGTGGGGATAGTAGTCAATTAGAGGACAAAGACCTTAAGATGAGAGTATTCGCTGAACTAGATAAGATAGTTAAGAAGGAGGCTATCTTTGCCACGAACACCTCATTCTTTACCATAGCTGACCTGGCTAAAGCGGTACAGCGCAAGGACAAGTTCATTGGAATGCACTGGTTCAGACCACCCAATATTCTGAAGGCAGTAGAGTTAATATACACCCGGGACAATTCAGAGGAAGTAATACAGATAATGGAAGGATTTTGTAAGCGCTTAGGTAAGACGAGCGTCAGAGTAAAAGATGTGCCAGGAGATACCGGCTTCATAGGCAATCGAATTTGGATGCAGGTTGCCAGAGAGGCGCGGAAGATTGTTGAAGAGGGAATTGCCACCCCTCAGGACATTGATACCGTGATGA
>CAYGYD010000092.1:0-6742 GCA_964354005.1 uncultured Dehalococcoidales bacterium
GCTGGGTGATGACCAGCGGGCTGGGCATCGGCAGCCTGAAGTATGGCCCGGTCTTTGGCCACATCGTGTCGGCCGAGGTGGTTCTGGCCGATGGCACTACTAGGGAGTACACCACCCGACAAGGGCTGGCGCCTTTCTTTGAAACTGAAGGGATGCTTGGTATCCTGACCCGATTGACCCTTAGAGTCCGCCAAAAGCCGGAGACGGCTTCCTATCATCTGCTCTACTTTGCTGATATCAAGAAGCTATTTCAAGCTCTCGCCCCTCTGGCTAATGCGGAGCCTCGCCCCTATAACATAGAAGCCTTTGACCACAAGTATCTGACTCTTCTGCAAACGGGTGGTTACCCGGTGGCTGATTTTGCGCCCGGTAGCGGCGTCCTTCTGGTTACTTACGATGGGGATAGAGCGAAGGTTGAGGTAGGGAAAGGGCAAATAGCCAGGTTGGCCGGCCAATATGAGGGAGTTGAAAAAGAGGGCGGGGAGCGGGAGTGGCGGGAGCGGTTTAACATGCTCCGCATCAAGAGAGCCGTGCCCAGTCTCTTGCCCAGCAGTGTCTATGTGCCCCTGGATAAGGTAGAGCGCTTTTACTCCCGTCTCGGAAGGTTGAAGAAGAGAACGATTGCCCTTATCGGACATGTTATTTCTCCGAAAGAGTGCAATTTGATGCCGATGGTGGCCACTGATGAAAGGAAAGGATGGGAATATCTCTTTGCCCTGCACACCCCTAGTCAGGTGGTCAACCTGGCATTATCACTCGGCGGCCGGCCGGGTGGCGGCCTAGGCGTCTGGAATGCTGCCTACAAGAATGAGCTTCTGGGTAAGCCAAAGGTGGCTGAGATAAAGAAACTTAAAGCTGAGCTCGACCCCAGGAACATTATGAACCCTGGCCTGTGGCTGGAACCACCCCTCCTCTTCCAGCCAATCCCCTACCGGTTGGCCATGGGCACGGCTTCAGTATTGGATAGAATATTGCCCACCAAAATAGGCAATATAGGGAAAAGGGATTTTGAACGAGAACTCTCCGCCTGTGTGCAGTGTGGCTATTGCATGAATGTTTGCCCCACCAGACTGGGCTGGCTCTCTTCAACACCTAGAGGTCGGATTCTTATGACGAGGCAGCTCTTTCTGGAGAACCCCCGCCAGAATGAAAAAATGGCGCCGTGGTATCTCAACCGTATCTTTCAGTGTACCCTCTGCGGGCGGTGCCGGATAGATTGCAGTGTTGATATAAAGTCGCGTCCGATGTTTCTCGGTTTGAGGCATTTTCTGGTCAAGAATGGACTGGAACTGGAGAGTCTGAAGAGCTTGACAGTTATTACCGATGAGACACACAATATCGCTGGCCGGCCCAATGAACAGAGGGCAAACTGGGCCACGCGGGTGAAACTACCTTATCTCACGACGAAAAAGACGGCTGAGTTTGTCTACTTTGTTGGTTGTGTCTCTTCCTTTTTCCCGATGGCACAGCCAGCCGCCCGGGCTTTTGTGCAAATACTTGATGCCGCCGGCGTGGACCTGGCCGTTATTGGTGGCGAGGAATGGTGTTGCGGCTTTCCATTAATGTCCGCCGGTCGTTATGAAGTGGCGGAGAAGTGCCTGCGACATAACATAGAGCGACTCAAAGAAATGGGAGCCAAGAACCTTGTCATGACCTGCCCCGGCTGTTACCGGGTCTGGAAAGACGAATACTTGGATGTTCTGGGACAAAAGCATCCCTTCAATGTTTTCCATTCTACGGAGTTAATGGCCCGGCTCATTGAAAGTGGCCGTATTAAGATTAAGGGACTGGAGGAGAAAGTAACCTATCACGACCCCTGTGACCTGGGCCGCAATGGTGGCATATTTGACGAACCCCGTTATATAATAGGAAAGATTCCCGGGCTGAATTTTGTTGAGCTTGAAGACGACCGGGAGTATTGTACCTGTTGTGGTTCTGGAGGGGACCTGCTGGCATCGAACCAGGAATTGGCTATGGCCATTGCCCGACGCAAAGTCGACGAGATACTGAGTACCGGTGCCCAGACGGTCGCCACCGCCTGTCCGTCCTGTGTCCGGGCCATCCACATGGCCAAGACTACGGCCAAAGTGAAGCTGGAAGTCTTGGATATCACCGAGTTACTGTGGAAAGCCATAGGTAGCTAGGCTGAAACAAGGAGCAAATTGAAGGAAAGGGGATAGAAATGTCTAATCGACTTGAGGGAAAGGTGGCCATCGTTACCGGGGCAGGGAGCGGGATTGGGCGAGGAATTGCTTTCATCTTTGCTAAAGAGGGGGCCAAGGTAGTGGTCAACGATATAAACGGGAAGGCGGCGGAAGGGGTAGCCAAGGAGATTAAGGCGCAGGGTAAAGAAGCTATTGCTGTGCCGGCAGATGTCAGCCGAAATGACCAGGTTGAAGCGATGGTCAAGAAGACACTGGAAACTTTCGGGCGGATAGACATCCTGGTGAACAATGCCGGGTATGGCGGTGAGCATATCGGCATCACCGGACTCACTGAGGCTGATTGGGACAGAACCTATGAAATCAACCTTAAAGCGCATTTCCTCACCTGCCGTGCTGTAATGTCCCATATGATTAACCAGAAGAGCGGCAAGATTATCAATATTTCTTCTATTGCCGGTAAGACCGGTTCACCAATGATCCTGCACTACTCAGCAACCAAAGCTGGAGTGATAAATCTCACGCAGTCACTGGCCCGGGAACTGGCGCCCTATCGCATTAACGTCAATGCTATCTGTCCCGGCCTCCTCTGGACGCCAATGTGGGCGAAGTTGGCAGAGAAAATCGGTGAGAGCAATCCGCTGATGACGGGAATGCAACCGCGCGCTATTTTTGAGGCTATTGTGGAGCGGACAGTCCCAATGAAGACGGAACAGACACCGGAGGACATTGCCTGGACGGCTGTTTTCCTGGCATCGGAGGAATCGGCGCAGATTACCGGCCAGGCAATCAATGTTGACGGTGGCACTGAGCTACACTAGAATTAGCAATAAGAGTCAGATTGCCGTAGAATTGGCATGGCTCAGATAATAGCAAGATGAAAGGAGGAACTTATGGCGCTGACCAAGGAACAGTTAATCAAGATGTACACCAATCTGTTGAAAGCTCGCAAAGCAGACGAGATGGTGGTCAAGGGGCTTCAGGAAGGGAAGGTGGTGTCATTCTTTCACAGTGGGCAGGGGTCGGAGGCCGTGGGAGTAGGCGTCTGTGCTTTCTTGAGGCCGGACGATTATCTTTATGCGCACCACCGGGGCCATGGCCTGGCCTATCTGCTGTCTAAAGGTGCCTCGCTCAAAGGCTTCTTGGCCGAACACTATGGGAAAGCCACCGGTATGGCAGGAGGCGTGGCCGGTTTTCATGGGGTGGATACGGAGCACGGCATGTTCGGGGGGGCCGGCACCATCGGTTCACAGTTCCCCGTCTCGGTAGGCTGGGCTCTAGCCGCCAAGAAGAATGGGAAAGGACAGGTGACTGTCTGCTGCTTCGGCGACGGTAGCTCCAACCGGGGCACGATGCATGAAGCCATGAACCTGGCGGCCGTCTGGAAGCTCCCCATCATCTGGGTGTGCGAGAACAACCTCTACGCCCAGTTCATGCCTATCAAAGATGCTTATCCCCGGGAGGACATTGCCGATATCGCCGCCGGCTACAACATGCCAGGAGTGGTGGTTGATGGACAGGATGTTATTGCCGTGCACGAGGCGGTGCAGGCGGCGGTGGAGCGGGCCAGACGAGGCGAGGGGCCATCGCTTATCGAGTGCAAGACCTATCGCTACCGAATGCATTCCGAGGGAGCCCCGGATATAGCCCACTTTGAACCCCGCCCACCGGCAGAGATAGAAGCCTGGAAGAAAAGAGACCCCATCAAACTCTTCCAGAAGAAATTGCTGGATGAGCGCATTCTCACCAAGGCGGAGCTGGAGCGGATAGAACACGAGGTTCAGGCTGAAGTCGAAGAAGCCGAAAAGTTTGCCATGGATAGCCCCCGACCCGACCCAGCAATCCTGCCCAAACTGGTTTATGTCGAATAGGAAGGAGGATAGACTGAAATGAGACAACTTCCCTTTATTCTAGCCATAAACGAAGCGCTGCGAGAAGAGATGCAGCGCGATGAAAAGGTATTCATTATCGGGGAGGATGTCCAGGCCGGCACCTTCGGAGCCACAAGTGGACTGGTACATATCTTTGGCCCCGACCGTGTTATGGATACGCCCCTGAGCGAGACAGCCGTGGCGGGTGCCGCCATTGGTGCCTCAATGGCCGGGTGGCGGCCGGTGGCCGACTTCATGTTCGCCGACTTCATGTGGTGTTGCGCCGACGAGATATTCCTCAAGGCGGCCAAGTGGCACTTTATCCACGGTGGAAAGGTAAATCTGCCAGTTGTTCTTTTCGGCAACATCGGTGGCGGTGCCCGGGTTGGCCCAGAGCACTCGCAGTGTCCCGAGTCCATTGTCATGCACACTCCAGGGCTGAAACTGGCAATACCCTCAACGCCCTATGATGCCAAGGGCCTGTTGAAAACAGCTATCCGGGACAATAACCCGGTGGTGTATTTCTACCACAAACGACTTCTGGGACTTATGGGAGATGTGCCGGAAGAGGAGTATACCGTTCCCTTCGGCGTGGCCGATGTCAAGAAAGAGGGGACTGATGTCACGATAATCGCCACATCTTATATGGTACAGCACGCCCTTAAACTGGCTAATGACCTCAAGGGCAAGGTGAGTATTGAGGTTGTCGACCCAAGAACCCTGGAACCATTGGACATTGACACCATCGTGAAATCAGTCCAGAAAACAGGTCGGGTGGTCCTGGTGGATGAAGACACCAAGCGTTGCAGCGTTACTGCGGAAATCGGTATGCAGATTATGGAGAAGGCTTTTGACTCGCTGGATGCGCCGATTCAGAGAGTTGGTGCGGCCAATATGCCGATTGCCGGCGGCTATATGGAGCAGTATGTCCTGCCCCAGCCCAAGGATATTGTCGCCGCCATTGAAACCGTCACCGGCAAAAAACTGACTTAACGGAACAAGATGTATCCACCGGAACTGAAATATAATCCAGAACATTCCTGGTTGAAGCTGGAAGGGGATAACCTGGGGCGGGTGGGCATCACTCAGTATGCCCAGGAACAGCTCAAAGAGGTCGTTTTTGTGGAGTTGCCGGAGGTTGGGGCTGAGGTCAGCCACCTGGAACCTTTCGGCGTCATTGAGTCGGTCAAGGCCACCAACGACCTCTATAGCCCGGTTAGCGGCGAGGTGGTGGCCGTGAATGAAAGTCTGAAGGATGAGCCGGGGCGGGTCAATAAGGACCCCTATGGGCAGGGCTGGATGATTGTGGTCCGGCTCTCCAACCCGACTGAACTGGAGAGCCTCGTCTCGGCCGCCGAATACCAGGCTTTTGTCAGCGGGCGGACAGGTCGATGAGCCAGGTAGGCATCATTGCCAATCCCGCCTCAGGCAAGGATATCCGCCGACTGGTGGCTTACGCCAGTCTCGTGGATAACCGGGAGAAGACCGACCTGGTGCGGCGGATAATCCTCGGCATTTCTTCCACCGGAGTGGATGAAATCCTGATAATGCCAGACTACCACGGGCTGGGTCAAAAAGCGCTCTCCGGGATTAGCGAGGGGGGTGTCAGCGCCAAAGTAACCATCCTGGATATGGCGGTGAGTGGCACTCAGGAAGACTCGACCAATGCCATGAGAATGATGAAAGAGCAGGGTGTCGGTTGTGTCGTTACTGTCGGTGGCGATGGCACCAACCGCGCCGTGGCCAAAGGCGACCGCACCATTCCTTTAGTGCCGGTATCGACTGGCACCAATAATGTCTTCCCGATGATGGTGGAAGCCACGACGGCGGGTATCGCCGCTGGTATCGTGGCCAAAGGTGTGGTGGATTTAGACAAGGTGGTCACTACTCACAAGCGTCTGATAACTCTGGAGAATGGCACTGAGAGTGATATGGCACTCATTGATGTTGTTGTCCTGGAGCAACCCTTTATCGGTGCCAGGGCGGTCTGGAAGCTCTCGGAGGTGAAGCAGGTCATCTGCACGCGCGCCCAGCCGGATAGCCTGGGCTTATCCTGCATCGGCGGTAGTGTCTGCCCGGTGGGGCCGGAGGATGATTATGGTGTATATTTGAAGCTGGGGGAAGGCAGTCTAAGGGTGAGGGCGGCGATATTACCCGGCGTTATCCAGGAGGTAGGTATCGAGGAGGTCAAGCTGATAAGACTGGGCGAGGAAGTTGAAGTGACCTTCAAGCCCAGCCTGATGGCTCTGGATGGTGAGCGGGAACTAAAAGTCGGCGCCCAGGATGAAGTAAAAGTCAGACTGGAGCGGGATGGCCCGCGTGTAGTGGACATTAACCGGGCAATTAAGGAAGCCGCGACCAAAGGCTTCTTTATCAGTCGGAATTAAGCTACCAGGAGTAGAGAAATGGCAGAATATATCGCAATACCCAAGCTGGGCATGAGCATGACCGAGGCCACGCTGGTAGAGTGGAGAGCGAAAGAGGGCGACCATGTGGAAAAGGGAGATATTGTCCTGGTAATCGAGACCGAGAAGACCAAGTGGGAGGTGGAGGCTTCGGCCGCAGGCTTCGTGCATATTATGGTGACTGAGGATGTCAAGGCACCGGTGGGCCGGGTGGTCGGTCTCATTGCGGCAAATAAAGAAGAGCTGACGACTCTGCAGAAGGAGCCACCCAGGGAGATGTTCACCACCGCGCCCGAGCCATCTA
>CAYGYD010000093.1:0-6722 GCA_964354005.1 uncultured Dehalococcoidales bacterium
TACGATGAGCTTATCCACCAGAACATGATGAGGAGGGTCTTATGCCAGTCGTTACTGTGGACATGTGGGCTGGGCGCACCATTGAACAGAAGAAAAGGCTGGTCGAGGGGATAACCCAGGTGATGACCAATATGGGGATTCCGGCCCAGGCGATTCACATTATTATCCGGGATATTCCCAAGCATAACTGGGCCACTGGCGGCAAACTGGCTTCCGAAGAGCCGTCATAGTCCGACAGTTGTTACTGATATATCACAGGTTGTATACTTAAGTAAGCCCCACAAAAACGGGCTTCAGGAGACTACGCATTTGGGTAATCTCGGCGAAAACGTAATATTTATCATCGCCATTTTGGCTATACTGGTATTATTCTCTCTCTTCCGGCGGCGTTCGCCAAATAGAGACCGCCCCGAGGTGGTTCGTGGTCTGCTCTCTGAGGTCAGGATTAACGAGGTACTAATTGAGACTTTTCACCAGCGACCCAAGCCGAAGCGGTTCGAGACCTCCACCTGGCAGTTGAACAAAAAGAAACTGGACTTCCTTGAGAAATCTCTACAGGTAGACCTGAACAACGCCTTTACCCTGGCCGAAGACTTTAACCGGCAACTCAAGGCGGCGAAAAAGGCGAAGTCCGCCGACTTTAAGTTCAACTTAGACCATGAGAAAATGAAAGAGCCGCTGGCAAAGAGTAAGAAAGGGCTGGAGGACTGGCTACTGGCCCATTTTGGCGGCAGGGAACCCCCACCCAAGTATCCCACCATCACCGATTACCTGTTTGGCGGACGCTGAAACCGGGCGGGCTGGGTATTTCACGCTACTGTCCGGAGCGAGCCAGGGCAAACCTCCATTTTTCAGAGTGAGCCTGCCGTAACCGGCGCAGGCGCTCCTCAAAAGCGGCTGAGTTGATATCCTCGGTGGTCATTACCAGGCCGTCTTCCTTACTATCGCCGCTATGACCCCGGTCAATGTAATAACCCTTGCGCAGGCCCACTTTGGAGAAGCCGTACTTGGTGTAGAGGTTCTGGGCCGTGATATTGGAGACGCGGACTTCCAGGGTAACCACCCCCGTCTTTAACTTCTGGGCCATATCAATAACAGCAATTAGCAGGAGCTCGCCAATCCCCCGCCGACGGCATGCCTCTCGCACGGCGATAGTGGTAATGTGTGCCTCGTCCGCCATAATCCAGAAGCCGGCAAACCCCACGATGTAATGGCTGACCGATGGAGTTGTCTTATTGGTTTGGGCACGGCGTCTGGAGGGCCACCGCAGTAAAGCACGCAGCCCGGTTGGGGCCGGTTTCTCCCCGGGCTTCTCAATGGTTATGGCGTCATCGCAGGCCACGATATAATGGGCTAGTCGGTTCTTTATTTCGTAATGATAGTCCGCCTGTGGCCACTGGGTGGGGAAGGCTTCACGGTCAATCTCCGTGACCGGAGCCACATCATCTTTGGCCATCGGGCGTACATAGTACGACAAGTCTTTCAACCTCGGGAAGCAAAGATTTGGCACTATTGTAGCATATTCATTGTGGCAACCAGTAAAATGGCCCATAATCTCACCCCTGCCCTATGTCCCCCTCTCCCCGATATATCGGGGAGAGGGGGAAGTGGATTAAAAAGAGGGCAAAGCCCCTCTTAGACGCCCTTTAAGGGGAGAGGGATTTAGGGTGAGGGGTTGGCCCAGGCTCTTAGGCTATCTTTTTAGATGCCCGTTCGTTATACTATATGCACAGGGCAACACCGCATGGCTACGCCCGGGCATGGGGTGGAGCCCAAGGTTTAGCTTATGGGGGTTGTCAGGTGCATGATGAGGGAGACCTCGTCCGGCGAGCCACGCAGGGAGACCAGCAGGCGTTCGCCCAGTTGTACGAGGCGCACTTTGACAGGATTTATCGCTATGTGTCTTTTAAGATAGGCGATAAGGTGGAGGCGGAGGACATGACACAACAGGTATTTGTCAATGCCCTCCATTCCATTTCTTCCTTCAAATGGCAGGGGAAACCCTTTACCGCCTGGCTCTTCCGCATCGCCCACAACCAGGTGGTTGATTACCTGAGAAGGAAGAAAAGGCGGCCCGCCACCTTGCTTAATGAAACGCTGCCGAGCGGTGATAGCAGTCCTCAGATGGTAGCGGAACTTAATCTGGATATTGAACGGCTGTCACGGGCAACCCAGCGACTCACTAAGGCACAGCGGGAAGTCATCTCCTTGCGCTTTGCCGGCGGGTTATCAATTATTGAGGTAGCTAAAATAATGGGCAAGAGCCAGGGCGCGATAAAAGCCTTGCAGCACAGCGCCATTGTGACTCTGCGTAAAGTATTGTTGGTGAGAGACGATGAGAAGGTCGAGACCCTTTCGTGACATATTTGAAGAATGCCTGGAACTCGTGCTGGATAGGGGCGAGACGCTAGAGGAATGTCTGCGCCGCTACCCGGAGCACGCCCGGGAACTTAAGTCGTTGCTGGAGACAGCCATGGCCACCAGGAAGGCGGTGGCCGTCCAGCCCAGTCCGGAGTTCCGGGAGAGAGCCCGGCAGCAGTTCTACGCGGCCCTCCGCCAGATGCCAGCCCAGAAGAAGCGCGCTGGCTTTAGCTGGGGCCGGCAGCCGCAGTGGGCCACCGTGGTAGCGGTTGTTCTGGCCGTTCTGCTGGTGAGCAGTGGGACAGTGGCGGCGGCCAGCAGCAGTATGCCGGACCAGCCGCTCTATCCGGTCAAGCGGGCCACCGAACAGGCACGGCTGGCGCTAACTCCTTCCCCCCTGCGCAAGGCTGAGCTTTATGCCAGGCTGGCCGACCGCCGGGTAGTGGAGATTGTTTACCTGGCCGGCAAGAGCGAGCCCGAACAGGTACAGCGGACGACACAGTCTCTAGATGAGCATCTGGCCAGAATCGCCGACCTAGCCACCACTCACAAGATGACGATGGCTGGCGAGGCCAGAGCGCCTATGCCAGCGGTGCCGACCCAGACACCAACTGTGGAGAAGGTATTGCCTACGCCTCCATGGTTAGCCGCGGAGACCGCGCCGCTGAATGACGCGGCCCGCATCACCTCCGAGCAGCGGGCTGAACTGAGAGCTGTGGTCATGTATCAGGCCGTGCATAACCCGGCCCGCCTCAAGGCGGCGCTGGTGAATGTTCCGCCGCAAGCTAGGCTGGCTCTGCTCCGGGCAATTGCCGTCTCCGAGACCGGCTACGAGAAAGCCCTGATGTCTCTGGAAGAGCAGCCGTAAGGTGCTTTCGGCAAAAATCGCCCCATTGGCCACTAACTATCTGGTCGATTTTTCGTTATAAATTTTAGTGGCCGGTCGTGAAGATGAGGAGGTTAACAGTGAAGAAGATTTGGTTATTAGCTCTTGGTCTGGGACTAACCCTGGTATTGGCGGTAGTTGGCCTGGTGGCCTGTAGCCCGAGTACCGGCGAAGTCGTCCTGACCAACCAGCAGGAGGGCATCTGGGTGAACGGGCAGGGCAAGGTCACGGTAGCTCCGGATGTGGCCACCCTGCAACTGGGTATTGAAGCTCAGGCGGCCACCGTGGCCGAAGCTCAGGCCCAGGCATCTCAAGCCATGGGCCGGGTGATGACTGCCCTGACCAAAAATGGCGTGGCCGAGAAGGACATTCAAACCCAGTACTTCAATATTACCAAGATAACCCGATGGGATGATAAAAATCAGCAGGAGGTCATCATTGGCTATCGCATGACCAATGTTGTCACCGCCAAAATCAGAACCATTGACAAGGCCGGAGCCATAATTGATGCCGTGGCGGCGGCAGGGGGAGACCTTACCCGCATTGACGGCATCAGCTTCTCTATTGACGACCCGACCCCCTACCTGGCCGAGGCCCGCAAAAAGGCTATGTCTGATGCCAAAGCCAAGGCCGAGCAGATGGCTAAACTGGGCGGTGTGACACTGGGCAAGCCGACCTATATTTCCGAGAGTTCCTACTTACCGTCACCGACGCCAATAAGGCTAGCGGACAAGGAAGCGTCTTCGGTCGAGACCCCCATCAGCCCGGGGGAAATGGATATTACCATCACCGTTCAGGTAGTTTATGCCATTCTCAAATAGCATGGTTAATCCCTAAGGAGGTAAAAGAGAATGTCCAAAAAACTAAAAATCATCCTTTCAGCCCTGTTGGCCGTAGTTGTGCTGACAGCAGGTGTGGCCTCAATAGCGCTGGCCCAGACACCACCGCCCCAACAGCCACCGCCGGAAGGCAAGGGCCTTCTGGCTAGGGTGGCCGAGATACTTGGCGGCAATGTGACGGAGCAGAGGTTAATCGACGCCTTCAAGCAGGCCAACCTGGAAATCAGGAACGAGGCCATCAACAAGGCACTGGAGCGGGCGGTGAAAAACAACCGCATCAATCAGGGACAGGCCGACCAGATTTGGCAGTGGTGGCAGCAGAGGCCGGCCGCCCTGGATTCCTTAATCAGCGATTTCCTGCCCCGGCTAGCCCCGCGGCTGCAACCTATCGCCGTTAAGAACCAGCTCACCAGAGTGGCCGGGATTCTGGGTATCTCGGAGGATAAGCTGGTGGCAGCCTTCAAGCAGGCCTATCAGGAACTGCGAACAGACGCTTTCAACCGTGCGCTGGACAAAGCCGTGGTGCAGAATCGCCTGACCCAGGAGCAGGCGGACAAGATTAGAGAAAAGGTTAAGGACAAGCCGGGAGTCATCGACTGGTTTTGGAGTCGCATGTACCGAGGGTGGGGAGGCTGGTTCTGGCCCCGAGCATCGCAGTCGGCTGAGTAAGCCAACCGGTTGGGCACCATAACCCTGGTAACTGGGGAGCTTCCCACGAGGCTCCCCTTTTATCATTTGGCCCACATCCCCCGCCCCGCCTGCCTCGCCTCAGCCTCTGCCTGTTCCAGAAAGCTCCGATATTTGGTATCGGGTGGGTAGGCTTTGGCTTCGGCCAGTCCCCGCCGCACCAGTTCGGCATTGACCATCGTGCCATCCACCCAGACATAGCGCAGTAGCCGACCATACTTATCGGTCTCCGAGACGTCCCGCTCCAGGCGGACGGCTTTGCCCTCCACCAGCTCGTGGTTGGCCTGCCAGGCTTCAAGGTAAAAGGGTTCACCCTTCTCTGGCGTATCAATACCGACATACCTCACCCGGTCGCCGCCAGTGATAGTAATGGTATCGCCATCAATCACTTCAGTCACCCGGACTGTGTCAGTGGCAGTCTGAGATGGTGCCAGACAGCCGGAGAGGGAGAGAAAAAGGATAAAGCCTAGCGGTAGCAACCAGAATCGTCTAAGCCTTTTGCGCCAGATACTCACTTCTCAATATCCCGTAAACCTCACAATCCTCAAATTTGCCCCATTTCTTCACATGCTGTCTCAGAGTGCCTTCGTGCTTCATACCGATTTTCTGCATGACGCGCCCGGAGGCCGGATTGCGCGTGTAGTGATTGGCATGAATACGATTCAGCCTTCTCACTTCAAAGCCATACTTCAAGACGGCGCGAGCCGCCTCGGTGCAGTAGCCCTGGTTCCAGTAAGGCTTACCAATCCAGTAGCCGAGTTCTGCGTTTTCATGTTCCTTATTGATATTGTTAAGGCCGATACCTCCGATAAGAAATCCTTTTTCTCGGTGGGTAATGGCAAACTGGATTGACGTGCCTCTTTCAAAACTCTCCTGTCGGCTGCCTATCCATTGCTCGGCCATGCCATCTTCATAGGGGTGGGGTATGTTAGTCGTCGTGTCCGCAATAGCGCGGTCGCCGATGAGTCTCTGGAGTTCTTTGGCGTCATCCAGAGTATGGGGTCGGAGTATCAGGCGTTTTGTCTTAAGAGTCGGGCGTTCGCTCATAGACTACCTCCCATGGGGTTATTCTGAAACCTCACCCCCTTAATCCCCCTCTCCTGGAAGGAGAGGGGGAAGGAATTTTAAGAGAGGGGCGAAGCCCCTCTCTTCCTGAACTCTCCTATCTGATTTGAGCAATGCCTGAACCGGTATGACTAACCTACCATCGTGTTTATGGTTTACGGAAACAGGAATCACAAAGTGGCCTTTTTTGTGTAGTCTTTCTTTCTTCACCGCACCTGTAGCAGAATCGTCCTTGTCTTACCCCCAGCTTCCAGCAATCACCGCAAATTGGGCGGTCTTTATTGTAAGGTATCATATCTCTACCGCATCCAATGCAATGACCTGGTTCCTCTCTCATGAGTGAATCAACCGCCGACTTGATCCCCTTGTCAATCTTTTCTCCAACTTTCTCAAGAAGAGAGCTTCCTAGTTTTATTTCTTTCGCTAATTTGACGATCTTCTTAGCCTCTTCTGCAGCCTCATTAAAAAGGTCGGCGTCGTCCTTTGCGTTGATTAATATACCCATTTCTCTATTCTTTTCAGAATAGTTATACAAGTTCAAAGAAGTAATTACCATGTAGTCTTCATTGAAGAAACATTTGGCATGCAGGTTATCAAGAAAGCGAAGCGACAGGTTATCTAATTGTTCGAGGTGGCTCCTTACCTCAGGCTTCAATTCCTCTTTCCCATAAATCAACGTTATACTCACTTTTCGGCTACATGCGTCTTTCATGTCTTGAAGCAAATTCTCTGGTATCTGGACATAGGGAGATATGAGAGTCACCCTTGTCTTAGCCTTAGCCTTGTTTATTATCTTTGCTATTTCTGATGTAACTTCATTCGTGGTTAAGAACTTTGCCATTTCCCTCCCCCTTAGGCTGAACTCATTGCCACAGACCTGGCTG
>CAYGYD010000094.1:0-6513 GCA_964354005.1 uncultured Dehalococcoidales bacterium
CAAGGAGAGGGGGATACAGGGGGTGAGGTTGGAAGTCCAGGCAAGGGATAAACTCAAAGACTTGCATTTTTCATAAATGGTGGCATAATACAGTAGATAATTAGCGGTACCGGTTACACATCGGAGGACTGAGAATGAAGAGAACTTATCTTGCCATCTCGCTAGCAATAACACTAACCATGGTGATGCTACTGGTCGGGTGCGCGTCCATCGGCAGCACCGTCACGGAGACCAAAGAATTCAGCAATTTCAGCAGTGTTGATGTGGAAAACACCTTTCAGGTTGAGATAGTACAGGCATCTTCCTTCAGCACCACCATCACAGTTCACAAGGACTTGCTCGACTATATCTCCATATCTCAAAAAGGGGAAACGTTGAAAATAATGCTTAGCCCCCACCACCCCTTCACCGACTTTACCCGTGGGCAAAAGACCCTGAAAGCCAAGATTGCCATGCCGGCCATCAGTGGCTTGAGCCTCTCCGGAGCCACCAGGGGCACTATCTCCGGGTTCAAGTCCACTCAGAGCTTCCGCCTGAATGTGTCCGGAGCCAGCTCCCTGGAAATAAATGATATTGAAGTGGGTAATACTGAATTTGACATATCGGGCGCCAGTAAAGTCACCGGCAGTCTGAAGACCAGTGATGCCAGGTTTGTCGTCTCGGGCGCCAGCCGGGTTGACCTGAAGGGTTCGGCCAATAACTTTACCCTGATTACATCCGGCGCCAGTATTCTGGACTTGCTTGAGTTCACAGTGAGCACGGCTAATGTCAAGCTGGATGGCGCCAGCGAGGCGACCGTTGCTGTGAAAGAGAAGCTGGATGCCGCCCTCAGCGATGCCTCAAGGCTCTACTTCCACGGCAACCCGACTATGGGTAACATCAGCGTTACCGGCGCATCAACGATAAAGAACAAGTGAGACTAATTCACCTGGCAAAGAGGTAGGATGGGTGTTCTCGGTCTTATTGTTAGCTTGGTCGCCGCCCCGTTTCTGGTCATCGGGCTGATACCTTTTCTAGGGTGGCTGAACTGGTTTACCACACTCCCTATTTCCGTCACCGGGGCGATATTTAGTGGTGTGGGTCTGGCCTCAAGACCGAGGAGCAGGCCAGCTATCGTCGGGCTGATAATCAGCCTGGCTGTCTTTCTGGTCGCTCTTCTCAGGCTGACCCTGGGTGGCGGTGTTCTTTAATTTCCGGTAGAAGGGGGGCTTATGGCAGGGGAACATCTAGTTGCGGTCTGCGGACTCTACTGCGGGGCGTGCCGTCTCTACCGCGCCTGGGCAGATGATAACCACACAGTGCTGGAGGAGGTTCACCAGCGGATGTCGGCCCGCGCGCCAGTAACTATGGACGACCTGCATTGCGATGGCTGTCTGGCCCACGGTCGTTTAACGCCTTACTGTCGGGAGTGTCAGATGAGGCGGTGTGCTGAAGCTAAGCCGGGGGTTAGTCGCTGTTCCGATTGCCCAGATTTCCCGTGCCCAACCATTACCGCTTTCAACAATGACGGTCTGCGCCATCACGCTGAAGTTCTCGACAACATCCGCCACCTGCACGCGATTGGTGTTGAAGCCTGGCTCAAAGAGCAGGCCGAGCGGTGGCGCTGTCTCCAGTGCGGAACACCAGTAGACTGGTACGCCCGCACCTGCTTCCATTGCGGAGCAACCCAGCCCTACCGCCTCCCCCCACTGCCCCGGGATAAGAAGTAGTCCGGAGAACCGCATCCTTGCTGGTTTGGAAGGAGGAAGAAATGACCTTGAAATCGGCCTCACTGCCAACGGTAAAGTTCCAGCCACTGACGCCGGAAAGCTGGCCAGACCTGGATATTCTCTTTGGGGCGCACGGCGCCTACGGTGGCTGCTGGTGCATGTGGTGGCGATTGACGAACTCTGAATTCCGGAAACAACTGGGCCGGGGCAACAAGAGGGCTATGAAGAAAATAGTTGACTCCGGTGAAGCCCCCGGTATTCTGGCTTATATTGACGGCCAGCCGGCTGGTTGGTGCTCACTTGGGCCACGGGAAAAATTCGGGCGACTGGAACGCTCGCCAACCCTGAGAAGGATAGACCAGAAACCGGTCTGGTCGATTGTCTGCTACTATGTCGATAAAACGTACCGGGGCCAGGGGTTGATGGAGAAGTTGACGAAAGCCGCCATAGACTACGCTGGCAGTCAAGGCGCTAAAATTGTTGAGGGCTATCCCGTGGAGTTAACGGGTAAGGTCAGGCCGGACTCCGCCTACACCGGTATTGCGCCCCTCTTCTGCCAGATGGGGTTTGTAGAAGTCCTGCGCCGGGCCGAAAACCGGCCTATCATGCGGTATTATATAGAGAAGAAATGAGAAAGGCCCAGCCTCGGCTACACCATCCTCAACCGACTGAGTCTACTCACTGCCTCTTTCTTTTCCGTAAGCCCCAGCTTCGCCTTGTTTATCGCTTTGGCCAGTAGCTCAATTGACTGGTCGTAGGTCTTTTTGTCCACAGGGTAAGGAATGCCGTCCTTACCGCCATGGGCGAAGCTGTATCGGGCCGGGTCGCGGTAGCTGGGCGGAACTCCGTGAACCAGCTCGGAAACCAGGCTCAGCGCACGGATAGTTTTAGGCCCCACCCCCGGCAGTCCCAGCAATTGCTCAAAGTCCTGCGGCTGGCGCTCGTAGGTACTCAAGAGAATCCTGGCCAGACTGTCCGGGTGGAGGTCTTGAGTGGTGAGATAATGGTGGGCGGGCAGGGTCAGAGTCTTGAGCTTCTTGAGGTCAGCCAGAAGCTTTTCCGGTTTTTCATCAGTGGCTATCTCAGCAATTGTATGGCGGGCGGGGTTGCTCTCGCTGGCCACCAGATTCAGTGCCGGCCCCCGGGCTTCAGATAGGATGGCCGAATGAGGCTCATTGACAAAACTGGCCACGGTCTCACCCAGCCAGTGATAGCGGCGGGCGTAGCGGTTCCTCTCATTCATCCCCTGCTGAACGACGGCCCACCAGCCCCGCCGGGTGAAGAAGAAAGCGTGGTGGTAAAGCTGGTAGCCGTCCTGAATGGCGGCACTGTCCACCTTGGCGGCCATCCGACTCGCATAGACCAGGGGCGCGGGGTCTAGGGAGATAAGCTCACCCCAGTTTTCCAGTTCCGCTGGCGTGCGCCGTGAAGTCTTGCCCTTGCCGCCGGCCACAAAGAAGTCCAGGTTACGCTCCAGGCCCTTAACCCCTTCCTTGAGCGCACCGCAGAGAACAGTGGTGACGCCGCTGGAGTGCCAGTCGTAGCCCAGGACACAACCGAAGGCCTGGAACCAGTAGGGGTGAGACAGCCGCCGGAGCATTTCCTCAGGGCCATAGTCGGCCACGATGGCAACAGTAATTTCCCGGGCCAGCTTGACCATACGGTCGAATAACCAGCGAGGGGCCTGGCCGTAGTGGAGGGGCAAGTTGGCAATTCCAGTCCTGCCTACGGAAGGAGTAGCGGTGCCGTTCATGCCAGAATCCCTGGTTACGAGCCGCAGGTGCTGCAGTCGGTAGCGCCACAGCTAGCGCAGGAGCTGCCCCCAACCGGGGCGCTGAAGCCGCTCTCATTGGTCGAGAAGCAGGCGAAGGTTGATAATATCCGCTCCGCCGTCTGCTGACAGCGCGGGCAATCAGCCGGGTCAGTCGCTCTACTCAGCGGACGCAATAGCTCGAACTTGAATTTGCAATCGGGGCAATAGTATTCGTAGATGGGCATCTCTTTCTCCTACGATTAGTTTAACCCTTCCCTAGGAATGAAGTCAAGCCTCCAGTGAGGTTGCCAAACCCATCCCCCCACCCCCTTCCCTTAGCAAGAGAGGGGGAAATTTTAGAACGAGGGGCTTCGGCCCTCTTAAACGCCCTGATGAGACTGAAATACTGAAATATAGAGGAGAGGGTGAATAGGGGGATGAGGTTGGTCCATATTTGTTATCGAGGAAAGACTGTCGTTAATGTATTGAACGAATACAGTTTCTTGCCATAATGAGCGGTCTGTGCTATCATTATGTCAGCGAATATGACTACGGAGAAAGGAAAGGCGTTAGAGCTAGCCATCAGCCAGATTGAAAAACGATTTGGCAAAGGCTCAATAATGAAGCTGGGGGGGTCCGCGGCCATGGCGCCGGTGGAGGCTATCCCCAGCGGTTCACTATCCCTAGACTTAGCCTTAGGTGTAGGTGGTATTCCGCGCGGACGGATTACGGAAATCTTTGGCCCTGAGGCATCGGGTAAGACGACACTGGGTCTGCACGCCATTGCCGAAGCGCAGAAATTGGGTGGAACCGCGGCCTACATTGATGTGGAGCACGCTCTCGACCCGAGCTATGCTAAGCGCTTGGGGGTCAATGTGGATGACATGTTGATTTCCCAGCCGGATACGGGGGAGCAGGCTCTGGAGATTACCGAGGCTTTGGTCAGAAGTGCCGCGGTGGATATTATCGTGATTGACAGTGTCGCCGCTCTGGTGCCCCAGGCAGAACTCGAGGGGCAGATTGGGGATACGCATGTCGCCCTGCAGGCGCGCCTGATGTCCCAGGCCCTGAGAAAGCTGGCGGGCGCTATTGGTAAGACGGGAACTGCTGTGGTATTCATCAACCAGTTACGAGAAAAGGTGGGCATTATTTTTGGTAATCCCGAAGTAACACCGGGCGGCCGGGCTCTGAAGTTCTATAGCTCGGTCAGGATAGACTTGAGACGGATGGATACCATCAAGCAGGGGGACGAGGCGGTTGGCAATCATGTCAAGGCTAGGGTAGTGAAAAACAAGGTGGCACCTCCCTTCAGGAGTGCTGAGTTTGATATCATGTTCGACCACGGGATAAGTCGGGAGGGCAACCTTATTGACCTTAGTGCCGAGCTGGGGCTGGTGAGTAAGTCGGGCGCCTTCTTCTCCTATGGTGATGTTCGCCTGGGGCAGGGTCGGGAGAACGCCAAGCAGTTCCTGCGCCAACATCCCGAGATTGCCCAGGACATCGAGGGACGGATTAGAGCCTCAGCGGGCGGTCATCAGCTCACCAGCAAGTAGCATTGGTGAGCTGACCAGCTACTGGCAAAACTAAATAGATAGCCGGCTACTGAGAAGCTGAGGCGGTAGTCCTCGGCTTTATTTGTTAGAGGTAGGTGATGGGAAAGATTACCGCTCTCCGTACCGGTAAGGGGCGGAGCCAACGGGTAAGTATATACCTGGACGGTGAATTTGCTTTCAGCCTGGACCCTGAGGTAGTAGCCAGGGAGGGACTGCAGACTGAGCAGTCATTATCGGCGGAGCGGGTTGAGGTGCTGGTTGAGTCTGACCAGCACCAGCGCTGTCTCAGTGCCGCCACTCGCTACCTGAGCTACCGACCCCGCAGTGAGTCTGAGCTGAGAGACAGGCTGCGCCGGCGCGGTTTTGACGCCGAGACTATGGAGGCGGTAATCAGCCGGCTGAAGGAACAGGGGCTGGTGGATGACGCGGCTTTTGCCCGGTACTGGGCGGAGAACCGGGAGTCCTTCAGTCCGCGGAGTCGCTGGCTAACCCGGGTGGAACTGAGACAGAAGGGCATCACTGATGACATTATTGCTAAGGCAGTGAATGTCATTGACGATGAGGCCAGCGCCTATAAGGCGGCGCTCAGTAAGGCGCACAGTTTGCGCCAGGTGGACTACGAGGATTTTCGCCGTCGCCTGGGTGAATACCTCAAGCGGCGTGGATTTAGCTATGGAATAATCAGCCATACCGTAGAACAGGTATGGCGAGACCAGAAGGGCGGGGATTTTAAGCCAGAAACTGAGTAGCACTATCTTCTGGCTGGCCCGGCCCAAAGGGAAGACTGTTTAAGGGAAGGGAGGTGACAAAATGTTTCAGACGCAATCGGCAGCGTTAGTCTATATCGCGCTAATTGCCACGTTTGTCATCGGCGTGATATCCGGCGGCCTGATTGTCTTCTTCTTCCGGCGCATGGCCGTTAATCGTCAGCTCCGAGCCGCTCAGAGAAAAGCGGCCAGAGCGGTGGCTGAGGCCAGAGAAGAGGCTAAGGGAGTCCTGAATGAGGCCAAAGTAGAGTCGGATAAGCTGAAGGCGGCGGCCGAAGGGGAGGCTCGCCAGCGGCGCGTTGAAATGCAGCGGTTGGAGAACCGTCTGGCATCCCGGACTGAGGCTGTGGAGCGGAAGCTGGAGAGTTTGGAACAGAGGGAGCGCAATCTAAACAACAAAGAGAAGGGGGTTGACGCCATTCGGTCAGAACTGTCCGAACTCAAGGAGAAGGAGCTGAAAAAGCTGGAAGTAGTCTCCGGGATGTCCACGAGCGAAGCCAAGCAGATGCTCCTGGAGAGAGTCGAGGCTGAACTTAAGGACGAAGCGGCCCGGCGCCTCCGTGAGTGGGAAGTCAAATTAAAGGAAGACGCTGATAAGAAAGCCCAGGAGATTCTGGTGCAGGCCATCCAGCGTTCGGCGTCCGAGGTTGTCTCCGAGAGCACAGCGGTAACTGTCCCGCTGCCCAGTGACGAGATGAAGGGCCGACTCATCGGCCGTGAGGGTCGGAATA
>CAYGYD010000095.1:0-6474 GCA_964354005.1 uncultured Dehalococcoidales bacterium
GAAGGATTTAGTACAGCTCGTGCATCCGGTTTCTATGGTAGTGGAGGCGGAATACAGGGAGAGGGGTGGGATAAAGACCAAGGCGGTGGCCAGGTATGACAAACGGTAGTCCCAGGCCATCTTAAGGAAACGGCTATGCCGCCACGCTCACCGTCACCGCTTTCTGCGGACATACCTCCTCGCAGACCTTGCAGCCGGTGCACAGACTCTTCTGAACCGGCACGATGACCCAGTCCCCGGCCCTCTTTCCTGGCGCGCGGGCTTGTCGGGGGTAGTTCATGAACACTCCCTCCGGACACGCCTGAAGGCACTTGAGGCATTCACGTGGTGATTTACACTTCTGCTCGTTAATCTCTATCCTCATCATGGCATCACCACTCCTTGGCCAGCGCCGGGATGGCGTTTCTATCCCGCAGGGTGATAGCATCCTTGGAGCATACCGCACGGCAAACGCCGCAGCCATAGCACTGGAACTGATTAATATAGCACTTATGCAGAGAGGGCGAGTAGCTGATAGCACCAAAGTTACAATTCTTCAAGCAGTCCCGGCAGCCGCTACAGTCCTCCAGGTCGATGACCGCTACATGCTCCGCTTTGAAGAAAGGAAAGGCTATCGGCAGACCACTTCGTAATCTCCCCTTCATCGCCAGGCAATCAGTGGCCGTGCAATTGCAGACGCCACCGATATAGGGGGTAATGAAGGTCCAGATGGTATGGACCAGGCCGTTCCGGTCAAGCTTCTGTATTGCTTTCTTCGCCTCCCCCGCGGTGAGCTTTTCCAAATCCGTTGAGTAATCTGGATATTCAAGAGTGTCCGCCCAGCCTTCCTTAAAGGTGGTCACCCCGAAGCAGTATCTGGCATCATAAAGACCGCGAGTGGCGCTGCGGCAGGCGCAGGGCACCCTGACAATATTAACCGCCATATCAAGTATCTGCTCAACCTCTTCTATGGGCACCACCTGCCCCCAGTGGTTTTTCTTCTGCTCCGCCACCACCATCGGCAACATAGTCTCAAGCGCAGCGGGGTCAGCCTTTAGCTGCTCCAGCCCACCAAAAGTAGTGGCAGCGGTCTCCTCAAACTTCTCAAAGAATTCCTTTGTCATCTGCCTTCTCTCTTCGTTCCACAGCTCCTGACTATAATTCTTGGCCTGAAGATACCACTTCTTCCCCTCGCCGTGCTGATGACAAAACTCACACATCCTGATACCTCCCTCTGACGATGTTAGTTGGCTTAAGCTAGCACACAACCCCCTGAAAAGTCAACTCGGGCTCAGCTTCCTTTATCCCTTGACCAGCGCCACTCCGGCGGCTTCCCTCAGGCTGCTGGCGGTGATAAGCTCAATACCCTTGGGGACGGGGCTGATACGGGCGCCGGCTCGGGGTACCAGGCATCGCTTGAAGCCGAGCCGGGCGGCTTCATTCACCCGCCTCTCTAACTGGGGCACAGCGCGCAGCTCACCGCTTAAGCCGATTTCCCCCACCGCCACCAGCTCCGGGTCAACCGGTGAATCACGATAGCTGGAAGCAATCGCCAGGGCAACGCCTAAATCGGCGGCTGGTTCATCAATTCTCAGTCCGCCGGTGACATTGACCATGATGTCCTGGTTACCCAGTTTCAGGCCGAGGCGCTTGGCCAGGACCGCGGTAATCAGCAGCAATCGGTTGAAATCAACGCCGTTAGCCGTGCGCCGGGGCAGACCAAAACTGGTGGGATTGGTCAAAGCTTGAATCTCCACCAGGAGAGGTCGGCTGCCTTCCAGCACCGGCACCACCACCGAGCCGATAGCCTCGCCCCCGCGCTGAGAAAGAAAGACGAGCGACGGATTTTCCACCTCAATGAGACCCTGCTCTTTCATCTCAAAGACGCCAATCTCATTGGTGGAGCCAAAGCGGTTCTTGACACAGCGCAGGAGCCGATTGGCGCTGAAGGTTTCGCCCTCAAGATAGAGCACCACATCAACAATGTGCTCCAGCACCTTTGGCCCGGCAATGGCGCCATCCTTGGTGACATGGCCGGTGATAAATACCGGCACGGCGCTGAGCTTGGCCCAGTGCATCAAGCGCATGGTGCCCTCCCGCACCTGAGTGATACTGCCAGCACTGGCCTCCAGCTCCGGGAGATAAACCGATTGGATGGAGTCAATAATTACCAGGCTGGGCGATAGCTCCTCAACCTGATTCAAAATGGTGCCCAGGTCCGTCTCCGCCAGCAGAAAAAGCGCCTCGCCCTTGATACCCAGCCGGTTGGCCCGGAGTTTAATCTGGTGTTGCGTTTCCTCACCGGAGACATAGACCACCCTGCCGCCGGTCTGAGTGACCAAGGCGGCAACCTGAAGCAGGAGGGTTGATTTGCCGATGCCCGGGTCACCGCCGATGAGTACCAGTGAGCCCGGTACCAGTCCACCACCCAGCACCCGGTTGAACTCGGTCAGGGGGAGAACCAGGCGGTCGGTCGACTCAATAGTGACCTGGGATAGCTCCTGGGCGGGCTTAAGCGGGGCAGAGGTCCTGGCGGTAGTGGCGGTAGTGGCGACTTTGGTTTCAACAAAAGTGTTCCACTGCTGGCAACCGGGGCAACGCCCGAGCCACTGCAGGCTCTCCTTACCACACTGCTGACAGACGAAAACAGTCCGGACGCTGGACTTGCTGCCTCTGTTCACAGCTTGACTTTACCCGATTTTGGGCCATAATTCAAGGGCATGGACTGGTTCATATGATGGGTGACACTTCCCATTTCAAATCACCTCACCCCCTTAATCCCCCTCTCCATCTTGGAGAGGGGGAAGAAAATAAAAAGAAGGGGGCATCCAGCCCCCTTCTTTCAAACTACTTCCCCTTCCCCTGAATTCAGGGGAAGGGGATAGGGTCGACGCATTCGAAGATAAGACATAAAAAATAGAAAACTGTCACTAATCTTTCTGTACTAGCTCACGGCGGTGTCGGCTAGAGGCTTGACTCTCAATATTCGATTACGGCGATGACATTGCCCGTCGATACCACCTGCCCCACCGCCACCTTTAACTCACCAATTTTGCCCGATATTGGGGCTAATATCGGATTCTCCATCTTCATCGACTCAATGACGCAAAGCGTGTCCCCTTCGTTGACCGTATCGCCAACCTTGCAGTCCACGCTGACAATCTTGCCGGTTATCGGGACTTCCACAATTTCCCTCGCCAATTTCAAGCTCCTTTCTACTTACTGATTTTTTTGCGAGCTTGCTCTTTTTGACAAATAAAAAGGGAGGGGAATTCTACCTCAATTCCCCGCCCTTTTGACGGCGATTGTCTTCGACGACTGCTTACGGTTTGTCATCCCCGGCTAAAGCTCCTACAGGTTCGGCATCAATCCCACTGGGTAGTTCGATAGAAATATCACTTCCTTGGAGGTCCACTACCGCTAAAGCATAGGTTTCCATTGTCATCTCACCCTCAAGTGAACCTTCCTTGCCGGCGATGGCTCTGCCTATTTCCAGTCTCAGGTCCCTGGAGCACTCAACAACCAGCGAATTATCTGACTTCAGTTCCAGTTTGCGCACCCCTTTGATGCCCTTGATGGCCTCGCTGATGGCCGATAGAACTTCTTTTGGAGCTTCACTTAGCCTCGCCTTTACCTCAAAAACATCCTTACGGTCTCTGAATTTACCCCTCAATAATGAATCAGAGAGCTTGTCTTCCACCATAGTCTGAATCACACGGCGCAATGGCCGGGCGCCGAAGACCTCGTCATAACCCTTCTCGCCCAGGAAGTCCTTAGCAGCATCAGTCACCTCAAGCTTAACGCTTTTTTCCGTTAGTTGCTTGGCCACAATGGACAGCATCAAATCGACTATCTTGCGGATATCCTCCTTGGTCAGGGAGTGGAAAACCACTCTATCATCAATGCGGTTGAGAAACTCAGGCTTGAATTTCTTCTTCAGTTCTTCTAGCAGTTTCTCCTTCATCCGTTCGTAGTCCATCTGCTTGGCCTTAGCTTCATCACCCTGCGGAGCAAAGCCGATGGTGCTTCTCTTCCTAATAACCTCGGCACCGATATTGCTCGTCATCACGATGATACAGTTACGGAAATCCACGCGCCGACCGCGGGCATCAGTCAGATGACCATCATCAAAAATTTGCAGCAGGATGTTGAAGACATCATCGTGCGCCTTTTCAATTTCATCCAGCAGGATGGCGCAGTAGGACTTGCGCCGGACCTGCTCCGTCAGTTGCCCACCCTCGTCATAGCCGATGTAGCCGGGCGGTGCTCCCACCATTCGTGAGACGGTGTGCCGCTCCTGATACTCCGACATATCAAGTCGGATTAAGGATTCTTCACTGCCAAACATGAACTCGGCCAGGGCTCTGACCAGCTCGGTCTTACCAACACCGGTCGGACCCAGGAAGATGAAGACGCCGATAGGACGCCGTGGGTCTTTGAGTCCAGCGCGGGCTCGCCTCACGGCGCGAGCCACCGAGTCAATGGCCTCATCCTGACCAATGATGCGCAGGTGCAGGGCCTCTTCCATGTGGAGTAGACGACTGGTTTCATCACCGCTCAGTTGCACCACCGGGATTCCGGTCCACATGCTGACCACTTCCGCGATATTCTCGGCGGTGACCTCCGGTTTCTCCTGCTCCATCTGGGCATACCATTGCTCTTCCAGCTTCTTGGTCTTCTCTTCCACCTGGAGCTCGCGCTGACGAACCTCAGCGGCATAATCATACTGCTGTTTAGCCAAGGCATCTTCCTTGTCCCGGCGTAGGCCCTCTTCAATCTGCCGGGCCTCCTTCAGGCTAATCGGTGGTGTGTGGTGTTGAATTCTGACCCGTGACGCCGATTCGTCAATAAGGTCAATGGCCTTATCCGGTAGGAACCGGTCGGGGATGTATCTTGCGGCCAGTGTCGCCGCCGCCTTCAAAGCTTCGTCGGTTATTGTCAGCTTATGGTGCTCCTCGTAGCGACCCTTAACACCGCGCAAGATGTCCAGGGTTTCCTCAACGGAGGGTTCTTCCACAAGGACCGGCTGGAAACGGCGCTCCAAGGCGGCATCGCGCTCAACATGCTTGCGGTAATCATCCAGGGTGGTGGCACCGATACAGCGTATCTCGCCTCGGGCCAGGGATGGCTTGAGGATGCTGGCGGCATCAACCGCCCCTTCCGCCGCCCCCGCCCCCACAATGGTATGGAATTCGTCAATAAAGAGGATGCAATTAGCGCTGGATTTGATTTCTTCCAGAATCTTCTTGAGTCGCTCTTCAAATTCGCCGCGGTATTTGGTTCCGGCGACTACGCCGGCCATATCCAGGGTTATAATGCGCTTGTCCTCCAGTGTCTCCGGGACATCGCCGGCGGCAATGCGGTGGGCCAGCCCTTCAACAATGGCGGTCTTACCCACACCCGGTTCACCAATAAGCGCCGGGTTATTCTTGGTGCGACGGCTCAGGATTTGAATGACCCGGCCAATTTCCTTGTCGCGGCCAATCACCGGGTCGAGTTTGCCGGCGCGCGCCGCGGCGGTCAGGTCAATACCGAGTTGGTCGAGAAGCGGAGTGCGATTTCCTGCCGTGCGGGTCAGTTTGGGTCGGGTTGCGGTCTGGCTCAGGGCGCGGACCACCTCGGCCCGTGCCTGCTCCAGGGTAATACCGAAGCTCTCCAGAACGCCCGCCGCTACTCCTTCTCCCTCATGCAGCAGACCCAGGAGCAGGTGCTCGGTGCCAATATAGTTATGACCCAGGCGGCGTGCCTCGTCAATGGCCAGCTCAATTACCCTCTTGGCTCTGGGCGTCAGCCCGATTTCACCGGTGCTGGCTTTCTCACCCCGGCCAATGATGTACTCTACGGCGGAGCGCACTTTGCCCAGGGTGACACCCAGGCTAATGAGAACCTTAGCCGCCACCCCTTCATCTTCCCGAATTAAGCCCAGCAGGATATGCTCCGTGCCGATATAGTTATGGTTCAGGTGCTGAGCCTCTTCCTGCGCCATGGTGAGGACGCGGCGAGCTCGTTCGGTAAATTTCTCAAATCGGCTAGTCATCTTATCTCCTTGGAACCACTCGTCCTATAGAGCATCACCCCTATTATAAAGCAAGTTGAGAATAAAGGTCAAAGGCTAAAAGCTTCAAGCTCAACCTAGTAGCAAAGCCTCTTGGCAGTGGCATATTTTCCACAAGGAGTTGCCCCCTCAATATCGTCTGCGCTGAGGTGTTTCACTTCCGTGTTCGGGATGGGAACGGGTGGTTCCACCTCGCTCTAACCACCAAGAGGCTATCACCGGCTCATTTCTATTGTTTACTTACTAAAAAACTACGCTCTACCTTTTGACGGGCTTTCAGTGTTAGTATACACAAAGGTTCTTTCAAAGTCAATCACTCTAATGTAATAGGTGACATAAAGAAAGAGCCAAGATTGAAGATTGAAGCTAACTTATCAACCCCGCCCCCCTTCCTCTAGAAGGGGCTTTGCCCCAAAAGGACTACTTCCATGTCACCCTGA
>CAYGYD010000096.1:0-6434 GCA_964354005.1 uncultured Dehalococcoidales bacterium
GAGAAAAACCGTCTATAATTAGGATTATGGAAAATGCTCAGCTTGCGGGCGAGGTGGAACGCCTGGCTGAGAGCTTGGGACAACTACCAGAACCAGTAGCTAAGCCGACCCTCGTGGCCGTCAGCGGTCTGCCCGGAACCGGCAAATCCTATTTCTCTGCCAAACTAGCCGAAAGGCTCTCCTTTGTCATTCTGGAAAGTGACGCTCTGCGCAAAATACTATTTCCGTACCCAACCTACAGCGCCGAAGAGAGCACTCGACTTTTCCGGGCAGTCCACCGTCTTATTGAGCGACTTCTAAAGAGGGGAATCCCGGTTATTCTGGATGCCACGAATCTGTCCGAGCGGCACCGGGAGTATCTTTACAGTATTGCGGAACATCTGGGTATAAAGCTGATTCTGGTGCGGGTAGAAGCGCCGCCGGAACTGGTGGCCGGGCGACTTCACCAGCGCCAGGAGATTCGGGAAAGTAAGTCCGACGCTGATTGGACGGTGTACCAGAGAATGAGGTCGTCGCTAGAAGAAATTCAGCGCCGGCACTACGTGGTGGATACCTCCCGCGATATTACTCCGGTGCTGGACAAGATTGTGAAGGAGGTGACGCGCTGAGTTTGGCTACTCAGTGCGTTTCGTTTGAAGTTGAAATTTAGAGGAGGTTAATTGGATGCCCAACGGATACAATGGCAAGATATTGAGGGTTGACCTGTCTCAGCGTACCATGTCGGTAGAGGCGCCGCCCGAAAAATTTTATCGCACCTACATCGGCGGCCGCAACTTCGTGGCTTATTATCTCCTTAAAGAGCTGAAAGGCGGCGAGGATGCGCTTGGCCCGGAAAACAAGCTCGTTTTCGCTCCGGGTATGCTTACCGGCGTGCCGACCTCAGGGACGGGTCGGAACAGCGTCGGCGCTAAGTCGCCGCTGACCGGTGTCTATGGCGATGCTGAGGTGGGTGGTTACTGGGGGGCGGAACTCAGGCACGCTGGCCTGGATGCCATTATTGTCGAGGGCCAGGCCAGCAGCCCAGTCTATCTCTGGATTCAGGACGGCCAGGCCGAAATCAGAGATGCCCGACGCCTCTGGGGCCAAACTACCGGCGAATGTGAAAGACTGATTAAAGAGGAGCTCGGTGACAAGGCTGTGCGCGTGGCTCAAATCGGGATTGCCGGGGAAAACCAGGTGCGTTTTGCCTGCATCATCAATGACCTCTCCCATGCCGCCGGTCGCACTGGTATGGGTGCGGTCATGGGTTCTAAAAACTTGAAGGCCGTTGCCGTCCGGGGGCATCAGAATATCGCCCTGGCCAAGCCAGTCGCGGTCACGGCTTTCATCAAGTGGTTCCGAGAAAACCTCAAGTCCAACCGCTCGGCGGCTTGGTTCCGGGACTATGGTACAGCGGGAGTGCTTACTGGTCTCAATACGGCGGGCGGACTACCCACGCGGAACTTCCGGGAGGGCGTCTTTGAGGGCGCCCAGAAGATTTCCTTTGATGCCATGAAGGCCAATATCTTGGTGGGACGGCGGGGGTGCTACGCCTGTGCCGTCCGCTGCAAGCCAGAGGTCGCCAGCGCCAAAGCCTTCAAAGTCGACCCACTCTACGGCGGCCCCGAATATGAGACTCTGGCCTCACTTGGTTCCGATTGTGGCATTGACAACCTGGAGGCCATTGCCAAAGGTAATGAACTCTGTAACGCTTATGGATTAGACACCATCTCCACCGGGGCTACGATTGCCTTCGCCATGGAGTGCTTTGAGCAGGGCATAATAACGGAAAAGGAGACCGGTGGGTTGAAGCTGAGGTTCGGCCAGGCTGAGTCCATGGTGCAGATGGTAGAGATGATTGCCCGGAAGCAGGGGATTGGTAAAGTCCTGGCGGAGGGTACGGCGCAGGCGGCGATGGCCTTCGGCCAAGGCGCCGCAGAATTCGCCATGCAGATTAAGGGGCAGGAAGTGCCGATGCACGAGCCGCGCTTCAAGCAGGGGATGGGTTTAGGTTACGCCATCTCGCCCACCGGCGCCGACCACTGCCATAACATTCATGACAGCGCTTATGTCCGCTCAATACCTCCCGCTCTCAAGACGCTGGGGATATACGACCCGCTACCGGCTCAGGAACTGAGCCCGGCCAAGGTCAGGATGGTTCACTATGGCGTTCTCTGGCAGCATGTCCTGAACTGCGTGGGCTTCTGCCAGTTTGTGCCCCTTGACCCGGAACCGATGACGGAACTCATGGCCAATATCACTGGCTGGAATATCTCGTTATGGGAGATGATGAAGGCTGGTGAGCGGAGTGTCACGATGACCCGTGCTTTCAATGTGCGGGAAGGTCGGGGCAAGGCTGACGACTATCTGCCACGGCGGTTCTTCACTGCCTTTACCTCTGGTCCCTTAAAGGGGGTGGCGGTTAACCAGAAGGAGTTAAAGCTGGCCACCGAGGCTTACTACGGTATGATGGGCTGGGACAAAAAGGGGGTGCCTACCCCGGCCAAACTACAGGAACTGGGCATTGACTGGGTAGCCGGGACTCTTGGCGCGGCGAAAGGAGGTTGAGGTGGAGATAAAGGTCGCCACGGGCGATATTGTCCGATTCCAGACGGGCGCTATTATTGTCAATTTCTTCGAAGGGATGGAGCGGCCAGAGGGTATTACGGCGGCGGTAGATAGGGCGCTGGACGGGGCTATCGGCCAGCTCATCAGCCAGGGCGAGATTAAGGGTAAACTCAATGAAGTTACGGTCGTTCATACCTTGGGTAAACTGTCGGCGCCGAGAGTGGCGGTGACCGGGCTGGGAAAGCAGTCGGAGCTGACCCTGGACAAAATCCGGAGTGCGGTCGCCGGGACCTGTCGTATCTTGCGACAGAAGGGTGCGGATAAAATTGCCACTGTGGCTCAGGGAGCCGGCATTGCCGGGATAACTCCGGAAGGTTCGGCTCAGGCAATAGCCGAGGGGGCTCTGCTTGGCCTCTATACCTTTCGTCGGCACATCACCAAAGAACCGGAATTTGGGGAAATCAAGGAGCTAACCATTGTTGACTCGGACAACACTCGGCTCTCCGGACTGGAGCAAGGCTGTCGAAAGGGCCGGATTCTGGCGGAGGCGGCCAACCTGGCGCGTGACATGGTCAACGAGCCAGCCAACTATATGACGCCGACCATCATGGCGGAAACAGCCACCAGTCTGGCACGAAGTTATAGGCTGGAACTGACGATTCTGGGTCGGGAGCAGATGCTGGAGCTGGGGATGGGGGCACTCCTCGGCGTGGCTCAGGGAAGCCAGCAGCCGCCCAAGTTTATCATCTTACGCTATCAGGGTCGTGACTCGAATGAAAACGATGTCGCCTTGGTCGGCAAAGGGATAACCTTTGACTCCGGTGGTATCTCTCTGAAATCAGCCGAGGCCATGGGTGATATGAAGAGCGACATGGCGGGTGGGGCGGCGGTGATGGCGGCGCTGAGTGCCATCGCTCAATTAAAACCGAGGATTAATGTTATGGCCCTGGTACCAGCCACGGAGAACCTGCCCAGCGGCACGGCCCTGAAACCGGGCGATGTTTTGAAATCCATGATGGGTAAGACGATTGAGATTATCTCCACTGATGCTGAAGGACGGCTTACTCTAGCGGACGCGCTGGGCTATGCCAAGAAACAGGGTGCCAAGCAAATAATCGATGTGGCCACACTCACCGGCGCCATCCGGGTGGCGCTGGGCGATATCTGCACCGGAGCCTTTACCAATAATCAGGAACTGGTGGACAAGGTGATGGCCGCGGGGGCTGAGGCCGGCGAGAAAATCTGGCAGATGCCCATGTATGAGGAGTACAAGGAACAAAACAAGAGTGATGTGGCCGATATCAAGAATACCGGTGGGAGGAGTGCCGGTTCTATCACCGCAGCGCAGTTCCTGGCCGAGTTTGCTGGTGATACACCCTGGGTGCATCTGGATATTGCGGCCACTGACATGAGTGACAAAGAGCGCGGCTATCTGGTCAAGGGGGCCACCGGTGTCCCGGTGCGTACTCTGATCAATTTCGTCCTGGCTCTTGCCAAGCCGTAGTAAAATATATATAGGGGGTCTTTTACCGTCTCCCCCCATATTCTTATTAAAAAGGCAGAAAGAGTGTCAATAAGAGAGGGCGAGGCCCCTCTCCAAGAATTTTTTTGCAGACACAAAACAAAGGAGGGTTTAGTCTATGAAAGTCAAGTGGTTAGGACACGCTTCTTTTCTGATTACCTCTGAAACCGGAACCAAAATCATCACTGACCCTTATAATGTAGGCAGTGGCTTGAGCTATGGCGAGATAAAAGAGTCGGCTGACATTGTTACCGTCAGCCACGACCATGGCGACCACAACAATGTGGCGGCGGTCAAGGGCAGCCCGCAGGTGGTCAAGGGCGCTGGCGCTAAAGAAGCCAAGGGTATCAAGTTCAAGGGTGTCTCCACCTATCATGATGACGCCCAGGGAGGCCAGCGTGGGCCAAATACAGTTTTCTGCTTTGAAGTCGATGGCATGAAAGTCTGCCACCTCGGTGATTTGGGTCATGCCTTGAGTGACAAGGATGTGGCCGAGGTCGGCAAGGTGGATGTACTGCTGGTTCCCGTGGGCGGGTTCTTCACCATTGATGCCAAGGTGGCTACGGCGGTCAGCGCCAAGCTGTCACCGAAGGTGATTATCCCGATGCATGTCAAGAATGATAAGTGTGCCTACCCCCTGGCTACGGTGGATGATTTCACTAGAGGCAAGTCGGGTGTCACTCAGCCTGGTGCTAGCGAGGTTGAATTCAAACGGGGCAAACTGCCGGGCACCACGCAAATAGTAGTCCTGAAACCGGCTTTATAGAGAGTGTTGGTTATGGCAGTACGGGGGAACAGGGCTTGATATTTGAGGCTTCAGAGTTTGTTTTCAAACCTCCGCCAGTCGTGTCACGGGCACGGCGTGTTTTAGTCAAGCCGAGCGCCTGTTATCCGGCACCTTATCCGGTAAGCACCAGCCGGGAAATCCTGGCCACAATAGTCAGGGGTATCCGGCAGGTCAGTGACGCCGATATTCTGATACTCGAAAGTACTCCGGGTGGCGGGCCGGTCTATCCGATATATCAGTCGCTGGGCTACGATTTCCCGCGGGTCTTAATGCTGGATGTCAAGGATTGTATCTGGGTGGAGGTAGACAATCCTCTACCTAAGCCGCTGGCTGTGCCCACCTTCTGGGTGCCCAATGTCATTCTGTCCAGTGACTATCTCATCACGGTGTCGCCATTAAAAGTGGTCAAGGGGCAGGGTAATCTCAGCATTACGAATATGCTCACCTTGTTGCCGAGCAGTAAGTACCGGGGTGAGGCCGCTACCGGCTGGGGGGCTCTTGCTAGCCTGGGGATTGAAAAGGTGGTGGCTGACCTCTACTTCACCTTGCCCTTTGACTTGGGGATAATTGAAGCCCGCCAGAAGTTCATTACCTCGGACGACCCGATTCAGGGTAAAGTCGAACCGTGTGGCAAGATATTTGTCGGCGAGCCTTACGAAGTAGACCGCGAAGCCTCAGCGGTACTGGGTATCAATACGGAATATCTCGACCTGATTCGGGAAGCGAAAATCGGTTTTGAATTCTTCTAGGAATACCTTATCGTGAAATCAGCATAAGCCCCGCTATGTTCTGACCAATTGGTCTCGACTCTCTCCACTCTGGCTCCAGGTGGCCCCATTTTGAGGTGCTCGATTAGCCTTTCCAGCCTGGCTTTGTCTCCCTCCGCCCGCACCTCCACCGCCCGACCCCCTGACAGATTGCGCACATAGCCGGTGAGACCTAATTCACTCGCCCGCCTCAGGGCAAAGGCACGAAAGTAGACACCTTGAACCCGACCGTAGACCACGGCTCGAACAGACTTTAAGTCGGTGTTATTCGTTTTTTCCATTATGGTTATCTTGGCTGGATTCTTAAGATAGCGAAGGTGACCGCTCTTTTTCTCGCTTGTCCTCTTCGGAAGCAGGGAATAAGGTGTGAGAAGTCGTGAAACAATCTCATTGAGGCTGTTTATCAACCTCACTCCCTTCCCTTTTTAAGGGAAGGGGGCAGGTGGATGCGTTAGTAAACAATATCCTCATTCTTACCTCAAGATGAGTCTCAACAGAGGCGATGGCACATGCCTGTCCAGTCGATTCAAGCCATACCGGTGGGCCAGTTCAAGAGCTTCACTCAATTCTTTGTCTGTTATGCGACGGGACAATCTTGGTAAATCAAAAGCCTTATGGTCGGGATGGTACTGGGCCATAATGTTGAGGTAGGTGTCGCGGGATACCTCCTGAGCCAGGAAACGAACAACTTCTTCCGTCCCGGCCAACCCATTCGGCAGCACCAGGTGGCGCACCACCAGGCCGCGCTGAGCGACACCCCGCTCGTCCATCTGGAGGTCACCCACCTGGCGGTGCATTTCCTTGACGGCGG
>CAYGYD010000097.1:0-6414 GCA_964354005.1 uncultured Dehalococcoidales bacterium
CTTTCGGTCTCCACCAGAAAGGGGTCGTTCCGCAATTCGGCGGGTATCGTCTCCGGGTCCTCGATTTCCATCTCAATCCCGCCCAGCCCGGTAATCAGAGCCAGCCAGGCGTAGGGCAAGACCCGGGGGTTGTAGCCCGAGGCAATCAGGTCGATGACCTTACCATCACAGAGCTCAGCCATTTTCCTGACCTTCTCCCCAATCATCCGGAAGCCACCGACTGTCAGAGCGAGCCGGGTCAAGCCGTCGCTGAAGTGAGGGTCCGAACCGCCGTTCCGGACAATTATCTGCGGCTTGAATTCCTGGGTCACGGGCTCAACGATAGACTCAAAAGCCAGCTTATAGGACTCATCGCCAGCATAAACCGGCATGGGAATGTTGATGTTAAAGCCCCGGCCCCGACCTGAACCAATCTCATGAGCGAAGCCGGTGCCGGGATATAGACTGCGGGGGTCCTGGTGCAGGTCAATGAAAAGCACTCGTGGGTCTTCGTAGAAATAGTCGCTGGTGCCATTGCCGGCGTGGGCATCGGTATCCAAGATGAGGATTCTCTCCAGCTCGTAGGTCTTCATCAAATACAGGCCGCAGAAAGCAACATCGTTGTAGACGCAGAACCCCTCGCCGCAGTTGCAGTGGGCGTGGTGCATCCCTCCACCCAAGGAGATTGCCTTCTTGAATTCACCACTTTGAACTAAATCGCAGGCCATTTTGGCCTGCCCAATAATCAGCCGCGCCGCCTCCTCCAGTTTCCCCGGCCGGCCGACCGGACTGTTATCTCCGCTATGATACTCAAAGAAGTTTCTAGGGGAAGCTAAGCCCAGGTTGGCGGCTTTGAAATACTCTCGGGTGAAATCGACGTAGTCTTTCTGGCAGATTAAGAGTAAATCTTCTTCGGCAGCCGGTTCCGCCGTGAGGATACGGTAATTATCATCCTCCGGCAGATTATCCTTCAGGAATTTTGGGAATACTGCGTACCGGTCTCCCCGGAAGGGGTGCCCCGGGCCGAAATCGTATTCTTTCAGTTCCGGGCGGTACAGGATGGCTAAGGGCATTGCGCCTCCTCGCCGCTTGAAACACTAACACTAGGTAGGTAAGAAGAACTGCCTATGAACTCTTCTTCTCCGAGCTACTCTCAGCCTTCTTTTCATCGCTGCGGCTTTCCTCTGAAGAGCAGCTCTGGGTGCCCCGACTGTCAGTAGCATAGAAACCAGACCCCTTGAAAATTACGGGGACTGGCGAGAAGAGCCGCCGTGCCCGGCTGCCACAGCTCGGACAGGAAACCGGGGAGTCCTCGTCAAAGCCTCGCTTAACCTCAAATCGAGATGGACAGCGGGTACACTCGTATTCGTAGACAGGCAAATTCCTCACCTCCAGTATACCTTACCTGATTGACACAGCTTAACCCACACTAACGCTTTCCTGAAAATTCCAAAGAGAAATGGCTTGACTCCCTGCTCTCGAGTCCTTCCTTCGGAAGGGCAGAACAGGAATAAGCCATTAACTCCACAAAGTTAGCAGTCTTATCCTTAGACTGCTAACTATTTTACTAAAAGGCCAATGCCTAGTCAAGCCCTGCACCAAGGCTGTTTGTCGACCTCATGTATTCCTTCAAATGCTCCCAGCCAGCTCAGACGATTCCCCAGTCACGATAGCCCTGCTGGATGATGGCCACGTATGCCGGCGAGGGCTTGGTTTCTTCTGCCTGCCCGCTCTTGATATAGGTTATTGCCTCTATTGGCTTACCGTCTTCATCAAATACCGTAACCTTGAGTCTGTCATAAGAGCTTTCGTATTTATCTAGCTGCCTTAAACATTGTTCCGAAACATCGTAAATAGCGCCAAGGACTTTCTCGCCTCTAAAAAGCCTAATGCTGGCTTTCCCACCTCGCCATTCTCTAGACCAGCCGAGAAAGACCAGCTTGTAATTAGGCAGGGTGGCCGTAAACCTGGGTTTACTATCCGGACAGCGCTCCCGCATCTGCTTCTTATTCAGATTAGAGGCGTAGGCGAAATAGAGCATCTTGTCCTTCAGCCTACCAGCAGTCGGCCCAGTTGCTGACGGTGATAAGCCGGGTCGCCCAGGTAATGATAGAGAGCGCGAGAAGCCCGAGTGTGGAAACTCGCTGGGTGCTCGCGTGAGTAGCTGACACCGCTAAACACCCGGTGTGCCAGGGTACATATTTCCCAGTAGGCTTCACTGGCTACCGCTTTGGCCAAGTGTACGCTTTCGGCGGCGGGGCGCTGGGTATCCAGCTTCCACAGAGCCTCATAGGTCGTCCAGCGGGCAGCGTCGGCGTGGGTCACCATCTCAATTATCATGTCCTGTACCCGCTGAAAGCGACCAATCGGCATATCAAATTGAACACGGGTACGACTATAGTCCAGCGCCAGTTCACAGACAGTCTGGCAGCCACCGACTTTATAGGCGCAAAGTACCGGCGCCGCTTTGGCCATGGCTTCTTTCACGGCTGGCCAGCCTTTGTTCTTTTCACCGAGCAAAGCTGTCCCCGGTACTTTCACTGAGTCCAGCTTGACTTCAAAAACTCGGCCGGCGAGAAAACCCGGCAAACGGCGTACCGATACGCCCGGGGCCTTGCTATCGACCAGAAAGAGAGAAAGTCTCTTGGCCGGGTCAGCTGACCGGCCGGTGCGAGCTACCACAATAAAGTGGGTGGCCGCCTGGGCATCAAAGGTAAAGAGCTTGACGCCGTTAATCACGAAATCGCCGTTCTTGCTGGCGGCGGTAGTCTGCACGGCTCCCGGCTCCCAGCCATATTCCGATTCAGTCAAGGCCAGTGTCAGCACTATTTCACCCTGAGCTACTTTCGGCAACAGGCTTTGCTTTTGCCCCTCGGCATCGGCCGCCAAGACGACCAAGCTCCCCAGTATTCCGGAGGAAAAGTGCGGGCCAGGCAGTGGCCCGGTGCCCAAGGCTTCATACAGAACGCCGGCGCTGGTCAGCGAATTTCCGGTTCCGCCATATTGCTCGGGGATGATGATACCCAGCCAGCCCAGCTCGGCAATCTTTCGCCAGAGTTCCTCGTTACAGCCAGTATCGGTATCCTGCAAGGCTTTAATCACATCTCTCGGGGCATCCCGCCGCATAAAATCCAGGGCGGCTTTCTTCAACATTTCTTCACTTTCCGTCAGGCCCAGGTCCAGCTTCATCTTTACCTCCTGAATTTACTACCCGGCTTCAATTCTGTTAGCGCCCAATGCCCAGCGCACGGGAGATGACTATCTTCAGTGCTTCCGGTGTGCCACCCGGCGCAAAGCACAGACCAGCGCGTTCAGCCACCTCAAAGATATCTTCCGCCAGACCCCACCTGGAGTCATCAGTGAGAGCGTAGGGGCCGAGAACCTTGGCCACATCCCCGGTCAGCCGCCCGCCAAACATCTTCTGGTAGACCGCCAGTTGTGGCCCAGCATAGGGGGCCCGCTTTCCGCTATGTGGTAGCCAGGCGTTTCTGAGAGCCAGCAGTCGCTCTATCTGAGCCCCGATATAAACATTGACCACGTTATCCACCAGCTCCGGGTTTTCCCGCAAGCGCTTCACTACCCTCCGATTGTTCTTGCATTGTTCCAAGAACGATTCCACTACCAGATTCTTAGGTTCGGGGCTGGCCCCTGCCACCCCAGCCCTATCCCCGTGCTCAACAGTCAGGGTGGCGGTCGTCACCCGCCAGCCATCTTTATCACCGCCAATCAGATAAGACTCATGGATTCTGACATCGTCAAAGAAAACGGAGTGCTTGACGCCTGGCGCGCCATCAGCCGCCGGCCCGCAAATCTGACCGAAGGTACCCGATGGAAACAAATCCAGTGGCTGGATAGTAATACCGGGCAAGTCAGCCGGCGCTAAAAACATGGCCAGGTTCTGGTGTCGCGGCGCTTCCAGGTCACTGCGGGTTAACAACAAAAACTGCCCCGGCGGCGAATAGAGAGCCCCGACAAAAATCTTCTGCCCATTGATAATGAAATACTCCCGGTCACGAACATGACGCAGGGCATTGGTCTGCTGGTTGGCTTCGTCAGTGCCCGCCTCCGGCTCCGTAAACAGTTGCCAGGTAACGACTTCACCCTTGAGGATGGGGGGGAGAAAGCGCTTCTTTTGCTCTTCCGTGCCACAGGCAAAAACCGCAGGAGCCGCCAATCTGCCGGAATCGTAAAAGGGGGGCAGGCTCAGATGCCTTTCCGCCATCTCCTGATTCAATACGAAGCAATGCTCCGTATCCAGCCCACCACCCCCATACTGGCGAGGGTAACCCGGATAAAGCCACCCCTTCTCACCAAGCTGGCGACCCAATTCCCGTCGCTTCAGCCACTGTTCATAGCTCATTTTGAGATTGTCCCGGGGATTGAGCAAGTCTTTGGGAACATTCTCATCCAGCCAGGCACGTACTTCCTGGGCAAACTCTGCCTGCTCCTTGGCGTACTCTAAAGAAAAGTCCATTCGCAACCCTCCTTCAAGACAGTGTTCTTCGCCCCAGAGGCTTAAAACATTCCTCTGCTATGCTTGCCCTGATTTTATCCCGAACCGTTCCCAAAAATCAAGCTGCTGTGCTGGTCTATATGATTAGTGACACTTCATCTTCATTATCTGCCGCCCTCACCCCCTTCATCCCCCTCTCCCCCCGGGAGAGGGGGAGAACACTGAAAGGGGGGGCTTCGCCCCCCTCTTTGAAACTACTTCCCCTTCCCCTTGTTAACGGCTTTGCCCCAAAAGACCTGCATCCATGTCACCCTGAGCATGGCGAAGGGTCTGGGTGTGGTGGGGGCTATGTGTGCACTGCCAGCCCCACCCACAGATTCTTCGTCACTCCGTTCCTCAGAATGACATTTGAGGCAAGACCCCTTGTTAAGGGGAAAAAGGATAAAGGGAATAAGGTCAGGCCTTCCCAAAAGCGGCACGGATTACCCGGCTAAGTGCCACTAATCTATCTGAACTAGTTCATCTATCGGCACCTGCTTTCGGGTGGGAGCGCCTGATTCGTTGAGGTGGACCTTGCGCGGAAAAGTGCCCGGCTGGTCGGATAGGAGGACTAGGGAACATCGTCCATTACAGTCAGCGACTTCACTATGTCAATTCGCCCTTTGCCGACCCCGTTGATTCCAATCCTGCGGCAACCCGCCTCAATAGCTGCCCTGACCTCATCATTCCGCTGACCGTTGCCATTTTTATCCGTCGCTACCCCGAACAGCAACGCTGCCAGGCGACTAACCGAAGCCGCCGCAAACGAGGTGCCCGTCTTATAACCGTACCTATTGTCAGGCAGAGTGGAAAAAACGTTGAGCCCGTCGGCGGCTATGTCCACCCAATCGCCGTAGTTTGAGAGAGGCACTAACCGGTCGTCTTCCGTGATAGCCGCCACCGCAATACAGTTCTCATAATAAGCGGGATAGGTCGGGAATTCGCTGCCATCATTACCAGCCGCGGCTATGATTATTGTTCCGTGGTTCCAAGCATAGTCTACGGCTTCCCGTAGCGCCGCCGAAGGTTCTTTGAGTTCAAGACTGATATTTATAATGTTCGCCCCGTTGTCGACTGCCCAGACAATCCCCGCTGCCACCGCTTCAGCACGACATTCTCCCCGGTCATCGGCCACCTTGACATTCATCAATCGAAACCCGGATGCCAACGCAGCCGTGCTTGGGCCATGATTGTTAGCCACTAAAATCCCGGCGACATGAGTCCCATGCCCGTAGACATCGCGCGAGGTAGGGCTATCAGTGAAATTGATTTCAGCCACTACCTGGCGGCCGAGCTCCTGGTGATTCTTGTCGATACCGGTATCAAGCACGGCAATGATGACATCACTGCGTTCGGTCGGAACCTGCCACTCGGACGATGCCCCGACCATGTGAAACACTCCAGAAATGTCACTGGAGGGGATAAAGACAACGGCTAATATTATCAGTGGCAATATGTATTTGGGCACTCCCATGCACGAACATCATTCCATGAATGTAGCCTCGCGGGAATGCCTCAATAGTCCCGAACAGCCAAGGAGTTAGTAATATGAAGCTAGTAATCAGAATTCTCTAGCCGAGCCGGGAATGGGAGGAAAAGTGAAAATAATAGTATTCCTTTGTCACTCTCATGGTGATATAATCTAGCACTGGTAGTACGATAGTACTGATACTTTAGATACAGTCGAGGAGATGGGCCGTGAGACCAGTTAAGAAGGCAGAAAAAGGACTTACGCCGATTAAGATAGTGATTACTCTGGCACTCTTAGCTTTGTTGGGAGTAGCGGGGGCACCCAGCGGTACCGCCAGTTTGGCTGGCGGCGATTCCATATCCCAGCCGGGGACACTGGATACGCCTTCAACACTACGCGCGGCAACCGGGATTCAACCTCCGGGAGATGGTGAGGCAACCGTCAGTTATTGTCCGCCAACGCCTACCCCTAC
>CAYGYD010000098.1:0-6408 GCA_964354005.1 uncultured Dehalococcoidales bacterium
GCGTGATTGACATCTGGGGCGCCGACCATCAGGGCCATGTGCCGCGGATGAAAGCAGTGGTGGCCGCCCTGGGTATCAACCCGGACCGACTCAAAATAATACTCTCGCAGATGGTCACCCTGCGGCGGGGCAAGGAGACGGTACGGATATCCAAGCGCACCGGCGATATTATCACACTGCGTGAGGTGGTGGAGGAGGTGGGGGCTGATGCCTGCCGCTTCTTCTTCTTATCGCGCACGGCCGACAGCCAGATGGACTTCGACCTAGAACTGGCTAAAAAGCAGTCGGCGGATAATCCCGTTTATTATGTCCAGTACGCTCACGCCCGTATTGCCAGCATCCTCAGACTGGCTAAAGAGAGAAAAATTGATTACAGTGATGGCGATGTCTCCCGGCTGACCGGTGAGCCGGAGTTGACCCTGATACGTCAGCTTCTGCTCCTGCCGGAGCTGGTAGAGACGGCGGCCCTGACCATGGGACCGCACCATCTGACCTACTACGCCCAGGACCTGGCCACTGTATTCCACAGCTTCTATCGTGACTGCCGCGTCATCTCCCAGGATGAAGCTCGGACCAAGGCCCGCCTCAAGCTGGTAGCGGCGGCCAAGACCGTCCTGGCCCGGACACTCCACCTGATGGGCATGACCGCCCCGGAGAAAATGTAGCCTTTATAACCCCTGCTCTTTGTAGCGTTTGGCCAGCTCAGCATAGGAGCCAGTCCCGGCCGTCAGCCTCCCCCTTCTTTCCGGAGAAACCTGCCCCCGGATTTTGGCCGGCACACCGACGACAAAGGAATTGTCCGGAATGAGCATATCCTGGCTGACCAGGCAGCCAGCGCCGATGACACAGAAGCGGCCAATCTGAGCACCATCCAGGATGGTGGCATTATTCCCGACGAGGGTATTACTGTCAATCCGGGTGCCGTGTACCACCACGCTATGGCCGATGAGCACATTATCCCCGATTTCCATCGGTGTGCCGCAGTGGACAACACAGCCATCTTCAATCATCGTATTGGCACCAATCTTGATTTTAGCGAAGTCGCCCCGCACTATGGCACCGGGCCAGATGCCTGAGTTCTCCCCAACTTCCACATCGCCAATGACATAAGCCGCCTCGCTGACAAAGGCTGATTTGGCAATCCTGGGTGTTTTGCCCTCAAAGCTCCGAATCATTTTGTCCCCCCTGACCTGTTGATAAGGTCAATTATAGCCTCACCGCTCAGCTAGTCAAGCTGAGCTTGATGGGGCAATAGTAACCTCACCCCCTTAATCCCCCCTCTCCTTACTAAGGAGAGGGGGAGAACAGAAAAAGAGGGGCTTACGCCCCTCTCAAACGCCCCTTTTCTATATCTTAAGCGAAGATCCGGCTCAGGATAAGAAGTTGAACATTCTGGCTGATTGTTGATTCGGATTTAATAGGCTAGTTCCAGCTAGAATTGTGGACAAAGTTGATTGTCGTGCACAATGAGTCACACAACTTAGAAAAGGGCCTGATTGACAGAGGAGCGGTAATGCGCTAATCTTCCTTATACCTTGTAGGTGAGCTAGAAAACAACCAATTTGTGAACGCGCCTGTGAATGTATTTATTAACGTCAAGGAGTTACAATTAGGTGAAGTCATCTAGCCGCTGGCTGCTTGCTTTCGGGGTTGCTGTTGGGGTTCTCGTTATAGTTGCTATAGTGCTGGTTTTGACCATACCTGCCCAGGAGGTACAGCTATTTCCTGAAGATACGCCCGAGGGGACAGTGCAGAGGTATTTTCTGGCTCTCCAGGCTGAAGACTATGTGTCAGCGTATAGCTACCTTATTCCCCCACCCAATGAAAAAAACCCCTACGAACAATGGAGAAGCCCACTCATTAGTTCTGGAGAGAAGCCCGAATGGAAGGTTACGCTGGGGAAATCGGCGGTAAAGGACAGCGAAGCCACCGTAGATGTTGTGGTTGATATCTTCAGACCCAGTGGTCCTTTCGACAATCCAGTGCGTACTCAACATGTCACCTTCTTCCTCAAGGAAGAGGGAACCTCTTGGAAAATTAGCTCGCCTTGGGATGTGTGGTGGCTTTTCTACTAGACTGGCAGGAGGCAAATTAAATGAGCACGGCTAAGCGTGTCTATTTCTACCTGGTATATTTTATCGCCCTGGGCATGTTCGCCGCTGGTGTCAGCATCCTGTTGGGCGTTTGCTTCGACGTAATCACCAAATATGCCCTGGCACAGGTTGGAGCACCGGGTTTCGCCCGAGAAACGCTCAGCCTTGGTCTGGCAATGCTGGTCATAGGGGGAGGGCTATGGTTCCTATTCTGGAGAGCAATCCAGAGAAATGTTTCCGGGGATGCCGACGAGATAGGCTCAGCGATACGAAAGCTATTCCTGAACATAATTGTGGCCGCTTCAGCGCTGGTGGGGCTTTTTGCCGCTGTGGGCTTCTTAAAATGGCTGATGGCTGGTGCCTCGCTGAACCAGTTCCCCTCAGGAGAATTAGCCCGGCTGATAGTAACCGGCGTCATATGGTACTACCACTGGCGAGTGACCGAGAAAGAGGGACAGCCTTCACCCGCGGCAAAGACATTAAGACGCTGGTACGTTTACCTGCTTTCCGGCTGGGGCTTAGTATCGCTATCTGTCAACCTCGTAGGATTGGTCAATACCGCCGTCTTGCATCTACCTCTCTGGGGAGAAACGATAGTCTCGGGCAGCTTCTGGAGTAGCAGCGTCCATGGCAATCTAAGCTGGATATTGCTCGGGGGAGCGGTCTGGGCCTTTCACTGGTTCCGTATGGCAAGGGGAGACTTTGACTCTACCCTCCGTCAGGTGTATTTATACCTCCTTGCCATATCCGGTGGGTCAATCGCCGGGCTGGTGGCTCTAACCGCCTCTCTTTCCGGGGTCTTCAGATTCGCCCTTGGCAGTCTGAGCACCCCGCCTAGCACGTACTTCCGGTTTTTGGGGTGGGCAGTGTCCACGATGCTTGTTACTGCTGCCGTATGGGTTTATCACCAGCGTGTGACTCAGGAGGAGGCAGCCGCGGTGCAGGAGCAGCTTTCAGCACGGCGGGTTCATTCCTATCTCATGTCATTTATTGGGCTGGGCACCTTAATCGCCGGTCTGATAATGCTGCTTGGAATACTACTGGAAGTACTAACCCATACAGTTAGCGGTGCACCAGTGGTGATTACATCAGGGTGGTGGCGTGACCAGCTTAGTCTCTGTCTGGCGCTGTTGGTGGTAGCCACGCCCATCTGGCTATATTACTGGAATAGAGTGCTTCAGATGGCGGCGGCAGGGGGGGTGACGGAGCGGAGAGCAAGATCGCGGCGTATCTTCCTGTATGTGGTTCTGGGGGCAGCAGTAATAACGCTGGCGGCAGACCTGGTAAACATCGTGTACCAGCTACTGAGGGGCGTACTTGGGACATTCGGGGCAGACGTCCTTCGCCATTCCCAGTGGAGCCTGCAGACTCTGGTGGTGGCGATTCCGGTGCTTATGTACCACTGGCAGATTCTGAGGCAAGACCAACGCCTTGGGGCAGAGGTAGCAGCGGTACGAAAAACAGTCACCATGCTCGTCAGCGACAAGGCGGTAGGCTTAGTTTCCCGGATTGAAGAGAAGCTTGGCTACAAGGTTCGCACACTGCATTATCTCGGACAGATGCCTGAGGATTTTCCTGTGTTATCAGATGAGGAAGTCAGCCGGCTAGCTGGCGACATACAAGCTACTCCCGGCACGAAGGTTATGCTGATTGCAGCCGGGGGCAGAACAATGGTGTTACCCTACCGGGAGAAATAACCTTTACTGCGCTACTCATCGGCCTATAGAGCTCACCTCGCAGCAATTGCACCTCTGGCGGATTGTTTGCCTTCCTTCTGATACCTTGTTCTCAACCTGAGGCGTTTAAGAGGGCGTCAGCCCTCTTTTTCTTTCTTCCCCCCTTCCCTTAGAAAGGGAAGGGGGATGGTTACTCATATCTATTTAGGTTTAGCTTGGATAGGAACAGGTTTGCCTTGTCGCCACACATAGTTTGTGTTACACTCTGCAATGGAGAGAATTGGGAGGATGCGCCTTGACTAGAAGACAATTCACGCCTGCGGCGTGAGTGAAAAAGAGAGGCAGGTAAGAAGAATGGGCACGACAAGAGAACTAATTGAGGAATACAACCGTAAACGAGGCAAGGTCAAGGAGATGGGCGGGGCAGACGCCATTGACAAGCGCCATAAGGGCGGTCAGTGGACGGCCCGGGAGAGGATTGAGTACCTTTTTGACCCCGGCACCTTCAGTGAGATTGGGCTGTTTACCAAGCACCGCACCACCGCCTTTGGCATGGACAAGAGAGAGGTGCCGGCGGAAGGCATTATTACCGGCTTCGGCAAAGTGAATGGCCGCTATGTCTGCGCCATGGCGGAAGACTACATGGCCATGGCTGGGACTTTTGGCGAATATCACGGTCGGAAGCTGGCTTACCTCCTGGACTTCGCCAAGGAGAAGGGCTGGCCCTTCGTTGGCATGAACGACTCCGGTGGCGCCCGGCTCCAGGAAGGGATGGATACCCTGGAAGCCTACGGCTGGACTTTCCACTCGCAAATCCTGGCTTCCGGTATTATACCGCAGATAGCCTTGCTCATGGGACCCTGCCTCGGCGGGCAGGCCTATCACCCGGTAATGCAGGACTTCCTGATTCAGTGCAAGGATACCGGCTTTATGGGTATTGCCGGGCCAGCCTTTGTCGAGACACAGCTCGGCGAGAAAATCACCCTGGAGGAACTCTCCGGCTTCAAGGCGCATGCCGTCAAATCAGGCTGCACCCATATCGTCGCTGATGATGATAAGGATGCCATTGACAAGTGCAAGGTGCTGCTCTCCTTCCTGCCCTCCAATAACCGGGAGAAGCCGCCTCGCCTGGAGACGAAAGACGACCCGGAGCGAGCCGCACCGGAACTGGACAGCATAATCCCTGACCGCCCCAGCCAGCCCCATGATATGAAGAAGATAATCAAGGCAGTCGTGGATGACGGCTTCTTCTTTGAGACCCTCGGACGGCACGCCCGGAGTGTCATCACCGGCTTTGCCCGATTTAACGGTCGGCCGGTGGGCATCTTTGCCAACCAGCCGATGCACGCCGGCGGCGTTATTGATATTGATGCGGCGGATAAGGGCGCTCGATTTATCCGGTTCTGCGACCTCTTTAACATCCCGATGGTAACCTTTGGCGACTGCCCCGGCTACATGATTGGTTCGGAGCAAGACTGGAAGGGCATACTACGCCACGGCGCCAAACTGCTCTTTGCCTGGGCGGATGCCACTGTGCCACTGATTTCCATCATGGTCAGAAAGTCCTACGCCGGCGCCCACTACGGCATGCTGGATAAGGCCATTGGGGCCGATTTCGTTTTTGCCTGGCCCACGGCGCGGGTGACCATTGTTGGCGCAGATACGGCGGCCAGTGTTATCTTTGCCCGCGAGATAAGAGAGTCAGCCAAGCCGGAAGAGACGAGAACAAAGAGAATCCAGGAGTATAGTGAGCTTTACGAGAACCCATACCGTGGCGCTGAGCGGGGTTGTATTGATGACATTATCCTGCCGAGCGAGACGAGAAAGATAATAAATCGAGCCCTGGACCTTCTAGACAACAAGTGGGACCGGGCCTACAAAGCCCGACCCTGGCGCAAGTATTCCAATATTAATCTGTGAGGTGAGACAAAAATAGAAATCATACCAGCCATTGACCTGAGAGGGGGCAAGTGTGTCCGTCTGTATCAGGGTGCCTACGACCAGGAGACCATTTTCTCCGATGACCCGCTGGATATGGCCTTAAGGTGGCAGTCGCAGGGCGCGTGCCGACTCCACATTGTTGACCTTGATGGCGCCGCCGCCGGTGAGGTGGTTAATCTGGAGGTTATCAGACAGCTCGCCAGCGCTATGATGATACCGACCCAGCTTGGCGGAGGCATTCGCAGTCTGGAAGCAATTCAGGAAGTGCTCAAGCTGGGCATCGACCGTGTTATCCTGGGCACAGCGGCAGTGGAAGACCCCAAGCTGGTAGCGGAGGCCTGCCGCCGCTTCGGCGCCGCCATTATTGTCAGCCTTGATGCCCGGGAGGGCTTCATTGCCATCCGCGGCTGGCAACAGGAGACGGTCTTGACCCCGATAGAATTTGCCAAGTCACTGATGGCGCTGGGGGTGAAGTGTTTCATCTACACCGATATTAATCGTGACGGTACGCTAACCGAGCCCAATTTCACTGCTATTCACGAGCTGGTAACCGAAACCCGGTTGCCAGTTATTGCGGCGGGGGGCATCTCGTCCTTAAGTCACCTCAAGATACTGAAACAGCTTGGTGCCCAAGGCGCCATCATTGGCCAGGCACTTTACAGCGGCGATATCAACCTGAAACAGGCTCTGGCCGCGGT
>CAYGYD010000099.1:0-6380 GCA_964354005.1 uncultured Dehalococcoidales bacterium
CCTCCTTCACTTTGCCCGGCATCTCGTGGTATAATGTCGGGCGAAGGCTATATTTAGCCGATAGCAAAAAACGAGGAGGTATAGAGTGAAACTGGAACAAGTCAAAAGCATTGGCGTCATTGGTGCCGGTGTAATGGGCGGTGGCATCGCGCAGACAGCCATTGTGGCTGGATACAATGCCATTTGTCGTGACCTAAAGGATGACATACTGGCTAGAGCCAAGGATAACATCACCAGTGGCCGTTTTGGGTTGAAGGGTAGCGTGGAGCGTGGGAAGATTACCCAGCAACAGATGGATGAGGCTGTGGCCCGTCTCACATTGACAACCAAGGTCGAGGACCTGAAGAACTGTGATGTCCTCATTGAGGCTATCGGCGGTGGTTCGAGCGGAGAACTGGAGAACAAGCAGGTAAAGCTCCAGGTATTCGGCGAGATGGATAAGCTCGTGAAGAAAGATGCCGTCTTTGCCAGCAATACTTCGATGTTCACCATTGCCGACCTCGCCGCTGTAACAAACCGCAAGGACAAATTCATCGGTATGCACTGGTTCAGTCCGGCCAACATCATGCGTGCGGTCGAAGTCACCTGGACTAAGGACACTTCCGAGGAGACGATAAAACTAATAGAGGGGCTGTGCGACAAGTTTGGCAAGGTCCATGTGAGAGTGAAGGATGTACCGGGAGATACCGGCTTTGTCGGGAACCGGATCTTCGCTGCGGTGCGGCGAGAGGCCATGAAGATTGTTGACGAGGGTATTTGCACACCCGAGGGTGTGGACGCCGTCATGATGGGCGGGTTCAACTGGCCCGCCGGCCCGCTGGGAATGGGCCGTGGTGCCCGCGGCGGCTGGAGATAGGCCAAAAGGCCCTGACCGAGGAAGAGACGGTACGCCGTATCCGTACAGATACGGCGTACACCCTGTTTTGTACCGCGGGCTTTGACGGACGGCAAACCAAAGCGAGCCAATCTGTGAATCGCTGGCGTAAATGGCACACTTTTGCTCCGGTCAGGCAGCATCTACCAGAAAGACATTGTCCTCTCAGCTTGTAAGCGCCTTTTTGCCACGCTATACTTACACTGAAAAGGCCATAAGGATAGAAAGGAGAGGAGCATGAAAATTCGGTGGATGGGACACGCCTGTTTTTGTATTACTTCTGAAACGGGACTGAAAATAATCACAGACCCCTACGAGTCCGGGTTTCGCAACATCATTGGTTATGGCCCCATCAATGAATCAGCGGATATAGTCACGGTAAGCCATGAACATGGTGACCACAACCATGTTTTAGCCGTTTCCGGAAACCCGGTAGTGGTCAATGCCGCCGGGATGACCACTGTGAGGGGAACGGAGTTCAGAGGCATCGCGGTCTACCACGACCGGGTCAAAGGTGCCGAGCGAGGCCCGAACACCATCTTCGTATTTCGTGTGGACGGCGTCTTTCTGGCTCACTTGGGTGACCTGGGGCATCTACTTTCATCTGAGCAAGCTGGGGAACTAGAAGGCACCGAGGTGCTCTTTGCTCCTATCGGCGGACCGGCAGCTACTCTGGAGCTCGCCGAGGTTATAGACCTCTGGGAAAGGCTGAAGCCGCGAATAGTCATCCCAATGCACTTCCGGACGGCGAAATGTAGTTTTCCCAGGTACAGCGCTGAGGACCTGCTCCGCCTCCGACCGTCCGCCAAGATGGTCGGGGCTAGCGAAGTCTCTCTGGCAAAGGATAGACTGCCAGTCCCGACACAAATACTGGTCTTAAATCCTTCTCGTTAGAGGCGGTTGTTTTATATTCTTGACCATTTTCAGGTCCCTCAAGATAGCCGGCCAATGGCAAGATACAATGGCCAACCGAGCCTATTAAAGCGTGCCTGAAAGGAAACGGGCAGTGATTTGATTACATGTGAGCGGCCAGCCATGTCTGCGTGTCAGCCATGACCTGCTTGTGCTCTGGCTCGTTAAATATCTCGTGTAATAGGCCTTCATAGAGCTTGAGCGTCTTATCTTTTGAACCCACTCTTTCATATAATGCCCGGCTGCGGGCTGCATCCCCCATCGGGGCAGCACTTCCAGCCATAATCAAGATGGGCAGCTTTATCCCCGGCACCTGCTCGGGCAGTTGCCTCCTCATCTCGTCCATTGCCGGCCGGTCGGGTATTGGGCCGCGGTACACCAGCGGGTCATTCACATAAGCATCCACGATAGCCTTATCCCGGCTTAGACCCGATGCATCAAGCGGCCTACCTGTCCTCGACAGTGCTGGCGCCTCACTCGTAGCTATACCTCCCCCAGAAAGTATCAGTCCGGCTAGTTCCTTCTGGTACTTCACCGTATAGGCGGTGCTAATCATTGCTCCCATGCTATGACCGACGAGGAAGATTTTTTTATTGGGGTTCTCTTTACGCACTAAATTGAAAAAGGTTTTGAGGTCAGTGAGGTAATCAGTGAACTGTTCAACCTGGACGCGTTCACCATCCGACCGGCCATGCCCCCGATGGTCAAGTGCATAGACAGCATAGCCTTTGGGGACGAAGTAATTTACCAGGTTCTGATAGCGTCCGCTGTGTTCGGCAAAGCCATGCGCGACTAGCAATACTGCCTTGGCGCTTCCTTCTGGCAGCCAGCACTGGTAGTAGATGTTGAAATCCTTGTACCCTTTGAAATTACCTTCTTTGTGTTTCATGTTTCGGTACCTCCTTGTGTTGGGGCAGACTATCTTCCCTTCCAGTTGGGCTTCCTCTTTTCTACAAAGGCCTTGACTCCCTCCATGTAGTCATCACTGGTTCTGAGGCGGTTGGATATTTCTCTTTCCAGCCTTAAGGATTCTTCCAGGGGCATGTTGTAACCCCTGAGCATGGTCTCTTTGACAGCTCTAACCTGAAGTGGTCCTGCCTGGCACATAGTGTCGGCCCACTGCCTCGCGGTTGGCATCAACTGGTCCAGTGGCACGACCTTGTTCACCAGACCTATGTGGTATGCCTCCTGGGCGTCTATCTGTTGCCCCATGAGCAAAATCTCGGCGGCCTTAGCCCGGGGGACAAATCTGGGTAATCGACTCATGCCGCCTCCAGCCGGTATTACGCCTACTCTTATCTCTGGCAAACCGAAGCGGGCATTCTCGGCGGCTATCCTCAGGTCGCAGGTCAAAGCCAGTTCCAGCCCGCCACCCAGGCAATAGCCATGTATGGCCGCAATAAAAGGCTTCCATATCTGGTCGGCACGCACCCGTTCGGTTGCTTCTTCTGCCTCCCTAGGGCCAGGGCGGAAGCCTCTGATATCAGCGCCAGCCGAAAAAGCCCGGTCACCGGCCCCGGTAACAATGGCAATCCACAGGTCGGGGTCATCACGGAAATCTATCATTGCCTTGTTGAGCTCCTGGCTAACCTCGGCATTTATGGCATTCAACACCTCAGGACGATTGATGGTGAAGATGGCAATTCTACCTTCCTTCCTGTAATCTACAGCCATAGTAAACCTCCCTCCTTAGCTGGCGAACCCGGAGTCCGACTGGTGCTCTCGGTTCGTATCACACTTTAGCACAGGCCGTGCTGGGGATGCAATCTACGAGACGACTCGAACCGAGACCGCTTTCTCCACCACGCCGAGGTCATAAGGCTGCAGGGCAGAAGCTATGGCCAGCAAAACATAAGAGAATTGCGCGCTAACCAACCAGGCTTTGCCCTTGACTAGAGGAGTCAAGGGATGTATTCTCAAATCGCCTGCCGAAAGGTATGTAAGGTCATTTATGAAAATAAAATTGTTCTACGGGTGGTATATAGTAGCGGCCGGTTTATTGCTGACGGCCTATCATTGTGCGATATTTATATACGGGTTTACCGCTTTCGTAAATCCAATTATTACCACATTCGGTTGGAGCTACGCTCAAGTTTCACTGGCTATGTCTCTGCGTGGTCTGGAAACGGGAGCCTTCAATCCGATATGGGGAGCAGTGGTTGACCGTTATTCACCCAGAAAGCTCATGCTATTTGGCGTAATCGTCACTGGGCTGGGGATATTTTGCCTGAGCCGGGCCACAAACCTAGCTATGTACTACGCCGGGTTTCTGATTATGGGACTGTCTAGTTCTCTGGCTGTCGGAATCCTGCCAACAGCCGTGATAGCCCGGTGGTTCAGACAGAGTCTCGGTAAGGCTAACGGTGTGTTCTTTATGGGTCTGGGTATTGGTGGAGTGTTAGTTCCTCTGGTGGTGACAATGGTAGACAAGCTTGGCTGGCAAACCGCTTTGCTGGTCAGCGCAATTGGTTTTTGGATACTCGGCATACCGCTCTCTTTTGTTTTCCGCAGTCGGCCACAAGACTACGGACTACTGCCTGATGGGAAGAAACCGGAGGCTGTGGCGGCGATGGCGTTGAGCCCTGCCCGCCAGCAAGATTTTGGCACCAGCGTTAAGGAAGCACTCAAGATGCGGGCTTTCTGGCATCTAAACCTGGTATCGCTATTTCAAATGGCGGCTTTGGGTCCCATAACAACATTCGCGATACCATATTTAACCAACCTTGGCATGAGTAGGTCAAGCGCCAGTATGGTCGTAATGCTCTACACTGCCGCCAGCCTTTTTGGCCGTATACCTCTCGGGATGTTAGCTGACATTTTCAAGAAAAAGTATGTGATAACTTTCGCTCTTGGGATGCTGGGTATTGGCCTGTTCGTTTTTTGGCTTCTTGATGGCCAGAGCCCCTTCTGGTTGATATTGTTGTTTGGCATCACCTTTGGTTTAGGTGTCAGTGGGATAATGGTCCTCAGGCCGCCTATTCTGGTGGAGTATTTCGGCACTAAGAACTTTGGGACTATTTTTGGCTTGAATAGTATCGTTATTACAATCGCCACTGTCATATCTACGCCATTAGCCGGATGGGTTTTTGACACATATCATGACTATAAACCTTTCTGGTTAGCCCTGGTCATCTTTTCGGTAATAGCGGTAGTAGTGATGCTGACTATCCCGCCAGCGTCAAAGAGAGTACCAGAAGCAGTTGCAAGCTAGGCTGTTCCGGCCAGGGTAGTTGAGTGTCTTCCTGTTGATGAAGGCGAAGTTCTCCCCGGAAGATGGGATGGCAGCTACCACTTTTTATACTGGTCAGCCATGTCACGGTATTCCTTCATCTCGCCGCCAATGGTTCGCAGGTAGTAGAGAATCTGACTGGACTCCTCAAGACAGGAGGCCCACTGATAAGCTTCCTCCAGAAGCTGACCAGTGGAAAAACAGCCGTGACCGCGCACCACGACGATTTTGTAGCGCTTAAGCGCCGTGGCGACAATCTCAGCCAGCTCCGTACCGGAGGCGACGGCGGAGGAAACCACCGGGATCCGGTGCAGGAGATAGGAGCCTTCGTTGTCCACCGGGACAATTTCGTCCTGAAGCAGGGAAAAAGCAACGGCAGTTCTGGGGTGGGCATGGACAATAGCCAGTGCGGCGGTATTGAGATAGATGGCGCGGTGCACCGGCGTCTCGGATGAAGCCAGCATGATGTTGCTATCGTCTTTGTAGAGTCCGGTCTCAATCAGGTCTTCCGCCGTGAGTTGCCCCAACTGCGAGCCGCGGCGGGTGATGATGAGGCGGTCGCCCAACCGCACGCTCATATTGCCCCCATGAGAACTCACCAGTCCCGAGACAAACAAATCACGACCAATCCGCTGGAACTCCTCTAGCATTGGCCCTCCTCCAGCTCTAGCTGGCGCAATTTTTGTGGGGTTGGGACACCTTCACTATCCCAGCCGCGAAAACGGTAATACTCGTCCAGCATCGGTGCCAGATTCACTATGCGCCCCTTGCCCGGGCCCCAGGTCAACGGTTCCTCAAGCAGACGACGCGGCAGGGTATCGTCCCGGTGGGTAAAACCCTCGCGCCGATTATAGAGTCGTTCCAGGTTCCAGATACGCTCCCCAATGAGATGAAGGGTCTGCGCCTCAAAGGGCAGGCCGGTGGCTGTGCTCAGCATTCGAGCCAGGTGTTCATCAGAAAGAGCGAAACCAGCAAACTTGCATAATCCTATGGAGTCGAAAACCGCCGCCAGATGCTGGTGGTAGATTAGGAGGCCGGCACTGCCCTCAAAGATGAAGCGGTTCACCAGCTTGGGGACACCGAGGATTTCGGGTCCCAGCATATTACCCCGCAGGTGACAGGCACCGCGGTTGGAAGTGGCAAAGCCCAACCCCTGGCCAGCCATGGCCCTCGGCTCGTAGGCGGGTAGTTCCATACCTTTAACCTGCATGGCATACTCAGTCGCTCCGTGACTCTCGGCAAAACGGAGCGAGCCTTCCGCCAGGGCATCGCCCCACCCCCGCCGATAGGCAATGTCTTCAATGGTTTTCAGCAGGGCCTGGGCATTACCGAAGCGCGCCGGGAATTCAATGATGCCCTGCTCGG
>CAYGYD010000100.1:0-6144 GCA_964354005.1 uncultured Dehalococcoidales bacterium
ACCCGGTCGCACCGATAGCCGGGCGCACCTGGCACCTCGCCATGTATGAGAACATGGTCCAGGCAGATATCACCAAGGGACCACAAGGTACTAATGAATTTGCCTTTGGTGTCGTGTATTACGTGCCTAACGTAGTTACCACCGGGATGCTGGCGGAAAGCTGGGAGATTATTGACCTGCAGAATATTATTTACCATCTACGCCATGGGGTCTACTATCAGAACAAACCACCGGCCAACGGGAGAGAGATGGTGGCTGACGATGCAGTCTTTTCGTGGGTTCGTCACCAGGCGGACCCCAAGGGCTACTGGTATAAGCCCCCGGGAACAGCGCCCGAAAAGATGATTCAGGCGACTGCCATTGATAAGTACACCCTGAAAGTCCACTGGCCCTACCCTGATGCCAGAATACTACAGGATAGCAACGGGGGCGCATATCCACCTGAAGCGGTGAAGCAGTATGGGAACCTTGATGACTGGCATAATGCCTGCGGCACAGGGGCCTGGATTGTGGCAGACTATATCCCTGACAGCTCGATAACTTACAAAAAGAACCCTAACTACTGGGGTACCGACCCGTTCTTCCCGCAGAATAAAACACCTTACATGGACGGATGGGTTGATATCAACATACCAGATTACCAGACCGGCCTGGCAGCCATCAGAACCGGCCAGGTTGACTGGGGGAGCGGCATAACCTGGGAAGACGCCGAGAGCCTGAAGAAGACTAACCCTGAACTGCTCAGTAGAGGAACCCTGAATTTCTATAATCCGGTTATCGAGGTGAGGAACGACGTGGCGCCCTTCAGTGACATAAGAGTCAGGAAGGCGCTGGCCATTGCCATCGACCGGAAGGGCATTGTGCGTGACTTCTATAAGGGCAACGGTGAGGTCCTGACCTGGCCGTACTATCCTGAGCTGAAGAACATCTATGTTCCTCTGGACCAGCTGCCGGCTGATTGCCAGGAGCTCTTTAATTATAACCCGACCAAGGCGAAGCAGTTATTGACTGACGCTGGCTATCCCACCGGGTTCAAGAACGAACTGATGGTTCCCAGTTACGCTCCATTTCCTGACCTGGCGAATATCATCAAAAGCTACTGGGATGCTGTTGGTGTGACCACGACGGTCAAGGTTATGGAGGGTGGTGCCTTCTATGGCCAGATGTACGGTAATAACTACCCCCAATCAGGCCTCGTTCACTGGTCAAACGGTGACCCCTTATCAATCTACTCAAGCGCCTACTACAAGGGCAGGCTCTACAACTACTCCAAGACCGATGACCCATACGTAATTGAGGTATATAACAAACTCATCGCAACTCCGGACGGTCCGGAACAGGACAAGATATACAAAGAGGCAGGACCCAAGGTTCTGGCACAATGCTACAACATTTGTATGCCTGGCTTTTACCAGTATACCTTCTGGGAGCCATGGGTAAAGGCTTATAGCGGGGAGATGTGGGGAGCGTTCAACACCCGATGGATTGACCTCAGCCTGAGGCAGAAGATGATAGGGAAATAGCCGCGCATTGATGTACCTCAATTCTAGAGTCATCCGCCGTGGTAGATAGTTAAACGGACGGGGTTAAGTCGTGGTACAGTGAAGGCTGTGGACGGCTTAACCCCGGGCTAGTTTTGTGGGTGGCAATGTGACGCTCCACGATGTCTACACGGGAAGGTATCTGGGAATAGTACGGAGCAGAAAGGAGGCTAAGAGCAGGACACTACAGGCAAGAAAAGACTATAATAGAACCGCCAGGCAGCAGGGGAATGGCCTCTAGAGTGTCCATTATTAGATGGACCAAAAATGTCCTGCTCAAGCTGACTACATACACAGGCGGGGGATAGTTGAACTCTCCCTGAAACAATGTTTCAAATTCTGATGGGCCAGATTATACACTATACTCTGGGTGCGATACTATAACCTCCGTCAATTATCACCGTCTGTCCCGTAATGTATGCAGATAGTTCCGATGCCAGAAATAATACCAAGTGAGCGCAATGGACCGGTTTCAACATCTTGTTACCCAGAATGATTTTGGATTCCAACCACTTCAATGCTTCAGGCTGTGACCAGATGCCACGCATCATCTCGGTCTCAATGCCGCCAGGGGCAATTGAGTTCACCCGGATACCAAATCTACCCAGGTCCACTGCTAGGCCCTCAGTGACCATGACAATACCGCGTTTCGACACGCTGTAGGCATCCATAGCTTCCGCCCCGCGCGCGTAGGCATTCACCGAAGCAACATTGATGATAGTTCCTTTCTTGTTTTTCGCCATTATGGGGGCCACGGCCTGAGCGCCGATTAAGACACTCTTGAGATTGGTAGACAACACTTTGTCCCAGCCCTCCTCCTTCCAGAATGTAATTCCCGGATTTACCACTAGTTGTTGGAATATTTCCTGGGCCAGCCTGTGTTGCTCTGCAAAGCGTTCCGGTTCGTTGACACCGAAACCGCTCGCAATACCAGCATTATTGACAAGGATATTGACCTTGCCGAACTCCTTGACGACCTCTTGCACGAACGCCTCAACATCAACCTTCTTTGCTGCGTCCACTTTCCCTGCCAGAGCACGTCTGCCCATACCCCGTATTTCTTTGGCGACTGCATTCAGTTCGCCGGTTCCAACCACGAGGTCGCAGACAGCTACATCAGCGCCAGCTTCCGCAAGCACCAGGGCAGTATCTTTACCGATCCCCCGCCGGGCTCCGGTGACAATTGCTGCCTGTCCTTCAAGAGATAAACTGGGAATTCTCACAACTCGCTCCTCCTCTTTATGACAAAGCAATACGTATTTTTACGAATCTGCTGCTATATAATGGGGCTCTATTGGTTATGTCCAATTCCGCACTCTCCCTAGCTTCCCGACAAGACATCCTCTTTTTGCAGCATCTACCCGGAGGTAAGACGAGCGCTCTGCACCGTACGCTGGACTGCGATTGCACAATCCTGATTTCCTAATATATGTCAACGCTTATTGACCCCAGGGCAGTGTTGCCATACACCAAGTAACTGGGGATGGCAAGGTTGTTGCAGGTTGAGGAGCAATAGCTGCCTCGTGTTCCCTGCCAACTGCCGTCCCCCCTTTCTTCTGTAATCCAGGGGTATTGGCTTTCCTTCCCTGGCTCTTGCGCCGCTCCTGCTCTCTCATTTGAGAAACCCAGACTGAGTCTCACTTGCACGCTGGGATAATGCAGTCACGTATCAAGCTATGCATCTGCTCCTCTACATCAGCCCTGTATATAGTGGCGGTGAAGACAGCCACCAGATCAAGTGAAGGCACAACGAATATCTTCTGACCGTAGATTCCAGAGGCGTAGTAAACTCCCTCTAGTGGATATGTCCACCAGCTTTCATAGCCATAGCCACTATTACTGCCAAAGGGAGTCTGGGTTTTGACTGAACTAGCCACATAATCTGCCGGTACAATCTGTTTGCCTTCCCAAACACCATTATGTAGGATTAAATAGCCGAATTTTGCCATATCGCGAGGTGTCAAGAATAACCCACCCGCGGCATCATAGAAATTCGGGATTGTTTTGCTTACATTGTTATTCTGCAGCCACTGTACATTGGTTATCCCCAGCGGACCAAACAGGTACTTATTGGCAAAATCCAGCAAATTCATTCCCGTGGCTTGCATCAAGACGGCCGTAAGAAGATAGGTATAACCACCACAATAATTCCAGACTGTTCCAGGAGCCGTGGCCATAGGCAAATCAAGAACATACTGAATTGGGTCCGGGCTGGTCATCACCTTAATAAAGTCATTTCGTGGGTCTGTGTACGGGTATCTCCACTCATTGAACTCCATACCTGCATTCATCTTTAAGAGATGCTCAATCGTGATATCCTTCTTACGGTCATCCAGATTCTGGATAGTCCTGCCAGGGAAGTAATCTAACATTTTATGCTGCAGACTATCGATATAACCCTCCTTAACCGCAATACCAATGAGCGCACCCAAAACACTCTTCGAACAGGAGAATATCTGATGTGGCATACCCTTGTCATACAGAAGTCCCGGGTATTGCTCGAACACGATGTACACGTGGCGGACTACCAGCACCGAATCGATGGCCAGCTTTTGGTCACTTATGTAAGTCATCATTGCGTCCAGTTTCTTCGAGTCCATGCCCTGTTTTTCAGGCGTTGAGGTCTGCCAGCCCTGGGTAGGCCAGGGGTATGCCGGTGCTGTCGGGCTTGCGCTGGGTGTAACCGTAGGTGTTACTGTTGGGCTTGTGCTGGGTGTAGCAGTGGGCGTCTCCGCTGGGCTCGCACTTGGCGTAACAGTCGGCGTCGCCGTCCCCGCCTGACCGCCGCAGCCAATAACTAGAAAGAGAACCAGGAGGATTGCCAGGATACTAACCAGCCTCTTCATCGCTAATGCCCCCTATTAATCAAAGACGGAATCCCGTTTGTAGTGGTTCAGTCGTTAACGGGCCGATAGCGCCAAGATGATATACTCCCGCTTCAGTTTTTGTCAAACAAGTTGGCCAGCCACTATGATCACTGCCCTCAGAAGAAGACCGCCACATATTACACAGGCCGACGATACTACTACCGTACGCCTCACATTTTCTGTCCCAATATCCCTTCGGCAATTGATGATATATAAGGCCAGTGGGACCAGGAGTCCCAAAAGGACTACGCCAAGCCAGAATGGCACCGCTGGTGACCCAGCGGCTAGTTTTATTACCGCTTCACTGGCGCCTGCTTTGCCGTGGATGGTTGCCCCAATAACCTGACCGGCCAGAGCCACTAGCTGAATCACAATAGCTATGACGTTGGCCACAATTAGCCGTGTTACTGCCTGATTGTAAAGTAGCAACTCACTGGACCCGGTTAGCCACTCCATAACTGGTTGAAATACAGCCAGACCCTCACTGGTTGTTGTTTTGATAGTAAAGACCGCAATTACAATTAAAATTACTGCCAGTCCCATAGAGAAATCAGAAGCGGTAAAGAGAGCTGGCAAGAAGACCTGACCGGCCCATAATTCTTTACTGCTGACACTCAGAAGCACACTGCCATAGACTATGAGCAACACGGCCAGTGCCAGTCCGACCACGCTCAGAGACCCGGCTAACCCACGCAGGGGGGCATTCGCCTTTTTACCGGACCTGCTCTCGACCTGCCACAGAATCGCCATCGCCACACTGAAAAACAACCAGGCCAGCAGGGCCCATGTGCCCACCGACATTGGTGATAGTATTTTGAATTGGGTGAGAAAGTGCCAGAAACGCAGGGGATTGCCCAGGTCAATGAACAGGAGAAAGACGCCAACCGTGACCAGGAGTATACCCAAGTAAGTGGCTAATCTTAGCAGTGGCCTGTTTTTCCGGCCGCCGAAGTGGTCGAGAAGAAACGCCGTGGAGTATGTACCACCGGCGATGCCAACCAACCACAGGTCAAGCCAGACTGGTATACTCCATGTCATTTCTGGTTGTGCCCCCCGGCCGCCGCCCCTCGCCTGAGGAGAAGCCATAATGGCAGAACGCATGCGATGCCAAAGGTAACGATACCGCTCAGCCACTTAAATCCGGCATTTGATGTGGCTAACCGTGGCGATTCAGGCAGACCATAGACTGAGGGGGCATCATCGAGAACGTAAATTACCCGCAAGCCACCCAGTTCATTCCCGCCATACAGGTTCGCATTTGGGTAACCGCTCCCTTTGAGATTCCCTACCTTGGTCATGGCCGCTACCGTGAGGTCCGCTCGTCTGCCAAATTGGATTGCCCCGGTTGGGCATATCGCGGCACAGGCGGGCTTATCCCCTCGGCTTATGAGACCAATACAGAAATCACATTTCCGTGCTGTCCCCGTGGTTTCATCTATGTGAGGAACGCCGAAGGGGCAAGCCTGTACGCAGTAGCCACATCCGGCGCACCATTTCTGATCGATTACCACTGCCACTCCCTGACGGGTTATGGCTCCGGTAGGGCATACCTGCTGACAACTGGCATCAGTGCAGTGCAGGCAAGCGTGTTTTCTGAATCTCCACGCTTTACCCCGCTTCGCCGGGAATAAGGTAGTCCAGCAATCGGGCGAGAGTTCGGGTGGGTTCTCAGGGTCGAACATTATGGTACCTTTCAGATGGTTCTGGTCTTTGCACGCCTGATAACACTTCCAGCA
>CAYGYD010000101.1:0-6138 GCA_964354005.1 uncultured Dehalococcoidales bacterium
ATACTCATTTGACTTTAGCCAGGAATTCCAGCACCGTGGCGTTGAATTCCTCAGGCTTTTCTATGTATGAGGCGTGACCGGCGGCCATAATCTTAAGCTGTGAGCCACGAATCAGTTTTTGACCCTCTTTGGCACTCTCCGCTCCCATCAGGGTATCCTTCTCACCGGCGATGATGAGAGTCGGGCACTTGATAACGCTGACATCGGGTTGGGGTGCGCCCCAAGCCATCGCTCGCATGGCAATAAGATAGGCCTTGGAGTCATTCTTGAGTCGGATTTTCTTATACTGCTCAAAAACAGTCTTGTTCTTTTCCGGCCAGCCGGGGGAGAAAACCATGGCTGTGCTCTCGTACATTATCGGCTCTAGGCCATGCTTTTCAACCAGTTCCAGGCGTTGCTGGCGGAGTTTCATCATCGCTTGCATCTCTTCCTGGTTGCGCTGAATGGTTGCTACGGCGCTATTCGCCATAATGAGGGCTTTTATCATTTCCGGGTGGTTCAGTGCCAGCCCAAGGGCAACCCTCCCACCCATGGAGTAGCCCAGGACATAGGTTTCCCTGATACTGAGGGCTTTCAGCAGTTCATAGAGGTCTTGGGCAAGGGTATCATTTGAGTAGCCTTCTGCCGGAGTCTCGGTCTGACCATAGCCTCTGACATCATAAGTCAACACCCGGTAGTGCCGGGAGAAGACGGGCACCTGTAACCACCATGCCTCAAGGTTATCCCCGGCACCGTGAATCAGGGCCAGCCATTTGCCCTTGCCGGCTATTTCGTAGTTCATGGAGATGCCATTGGCCTTGATTTTCATGTTCTTACCTCCCATCGTGTTATCGTCAGTATAGGTGCGAGCCGCAGACCTGTCAATCGGCCAATGTGAGTGGTTCGGATGTGCTGAGACGGATGCTCAGAGACCAACCGTAGTATTATGCGATGGCCTGTCAACCTCACCCCTTGTGTCCCCCCCCCGATAATAATCGGGGGGGAAAGAATAAAAAGGGGGGCGAAGCCTCTCTAAAACTCCCCTAGTTAATAATTCCTGACGGGTTGGCAATCTCGCCGGTTATGGTGCTGGCGACGGTGAGATATGGGTGAAGCAGTCGTAGATTATCTTCTTATGCCTCGGCTAAGCTCCTTAGATTGGCCAGTATTTTTTCCATATTCTTACCTATCATCATACCGCCAAACAGCGCACCTATAATCTTACCGATAATCCCCATGGGCATCTCTAAGTCTTCAAACATGGTAAATCGGCTCCCTGACGGCGTGGCCTCAATACTCCATACCTGGTTGTCTTTCTTCAGGGAGCCTGATGTCACACTGAAGGCGAGCTTCTTATTCTCTATCCATTCCGTAACCGCATAGTTAAGCTTCATTAGCTGGCCACCAGACTTCTCCTCATAGTAAAAAGTGGTACCCACGCCGCTTCGCTTATCGCCAGTATATTCAAATTTCCGGAGAAGGTTAAACCACTTCAGAATTTTCTCCGGCTCGACTAAAAATGGCCAGATTTTTTGTGGCGGCGTGGCAATTTCGATAGACCTTTGTACTTTCATTTGTGACCTTACCTCCTAGCCCCCTCTCCTTCAAGGAGAGGGGGAAATTTTATGAAAGAGGGACGCAGTCCCTCTTAAACTCCCTTAATCTCCTCCGGGCTAACGATTCTTCCGGTTATGGCGCTGGCCGCAGCCACGGCGGGATTGGCCAGGTAGACTTCTGATTTCGGGCTGCCCATCCGACCCACGAAGTTGCGGTTGGTAGTCGAGACGGCTCTCTCACCCCCGGCCAGGATCCCCATGTACCCGCCGAGACAGGGGCCGCAGGTAGGCGTGCTCACCGCCGCCCCTGCCCGGATGAAGGTCTCAATCAGCCCCTCTTTCAAAGCGTCCAGATAGACCTGCTGGGTGCCGGGGATGACAATACAGCGCACCCGCGGGTGCACTTTGCGTCCCTTTAAGACCTGGGCAGCCAATCGCAAATCCTCCATACGGCCATTGGTACAGCTACCAATCACCGCCTGGTCAATTTCCACGCGGCTGGCCTGACTCACTGGTTTGGCGTTGGCTGGCGAGTGTGGGAAAGCCACCTGCGGTTCCATCCCCGAAACATCGTACTCAATGACCTGCGAATATTCAGCATTGCTGTCCGGTTCATAGACTTTATGGGCGCGCTTTGCCCTCGGCTTAATGTATTCCAGCGTCTGGCTATCCACCCGGAAGAGACCTGCCTTGGCCCCGGCTTCAATGGCCATATTGGACATGGTGAAGCGCCCGTCCATGGAGAGTGATGCCACCGCTTCACCGGTGAACTCCATCGCCGAATACAGCGCGCCGTCCACGCCAATCTGCCCGATGGTGTAGAGGATTAAGTCCTTGCCCCCCACCCACTTCCCTGGCTTCCCGTGATAGACAAACTTGATGGTTGGGGGCACTTTCATCCAGATATCGCCAGTAGCCATGGCGGCGGCGATATCGGTCGAGCCCATGCCGGTGGCGAAAGCGCCCAGTGCCCCATAGGTACAGGTATGGGAATCCGCCCCAATCACCACATCCCCGGGCAAGACCAGCCCTTGCTCCGGCAGGAGCACATGCTCGATGCCCATCTGACCGACATCGTAGTACCGAACCCTCTGCTCGTAAGCAAAGTCGCGCATTAGCTTGACCTGCTCGGCGGAAATAATATCCTTATTGGGGACGAAGTGGTCGGCCACCAGCACAATTTTTTGCGGGTCAAGCACCTTCTTCACCCCGATACGCCGGAACTCCCGGATAGCAATGGGGGCCGTGATGTCATTGGCCAGAATCAGGTCAACCCGGGCATTAATGAATTCGCCCGGACCTACCTTTTTCCGGTCGGTGTGGGCCGACAATATTTTTTCAGCTAAAGTTGGCATAGTTTCTCCTTCACCTTCATCTCAGGAAGAGACTGTTTAATAACCTATCCCCCTGCCCCCTTCCCTTGGCAAGGGAAGTGGGAGTGTAGTAAGAGAGGGGTTATTAAACAATCTTTCTCAGGAATCAACTTGGCATGGGCCTCACCGGATAGGGTGGGGCAGTAAGAGCACAATAAGTGCCAGAGCCGTGGCCACGGTGCTAATCAGGTACAGGCCGGCGCCGGCCGCCAGGCCAATCGCGGCCACCACCCAGATGGTGGCGGCCGTGGTCAGCCCGGCCACAATGCCGCCCTCTCGGTGCAGAATCGCCCCGGCGCCAAGGAAACCGATGCCAGTCACTATCCCAGCCGCAATGCGGGTCGCGTCAACGGTACCCGTAAAACCGAAGGCGGAAGCTACAGTAAACAGCGCTGAACCAAGGCTGATAAGCACATGAGTTCTCAGCCCGGCTGGTTTTCCCGCCCGCTCTCGCTGGTAGCCGATAATCGCCCCCAGTGCCCCGGCCAATAAGAGGCGCAGTGCCATCTCAAGTTCAACCGGCATATTGACCTACCTGTTTTTCTTGGCCGCCAGTAACCGATTGAGCGCATTCATATAGGCTTTGGCACTGGCGACCACGACATCGGTATCTGCACCCCGCCCGGTATAGGTGGTACCATCGCTTTCAATTCGTATCAGTACCTCACCGATGGCATCAATGCCCTCGGTGACTGATTTCACGGTAAACTCAGTCAGCGTATTGGGCACGCCCACGATGCGATTAATCGCCTTGTACACGGCGTCCACCGGGCCGGTGCCCAGAGCGGCATCGGCGACAGTCTGAGCATCGGGGCCAATGAGTCGGACGGCAGCGGTGGGAATACCCCGGTCACCGCAGGTCACCTGGATGCGGTCGAGGTGGTAAATCTCCGAGATGGTGCGTTTCTCTTCAGCGACGAGAGATTCAATATCCTTATCGGTGACATCCTTCTTCTTATCCGCCAGCTCCTTGAAGGCGGCAAAGGCGCGGTTGAAGTCCTCGTCGCTCAGGCTATAGCCCAGTTCGGCCAATCGCTCCTTAAAGGCATGCCGTCCACTGGTCTTACCCAGCACCAGGCTTGAAGCCGGTATGCCTACCGATTTCGGGTCCATTATTTCAAAGGTCAGTGGCATCTTGATGACACCGTCTATGTGTAGGCCTGACGAATGGCGGAAGGCATTAGCGCCGACAATAGCCTTGTTCGGCTGGACTGGAAAACCGGTTAGCTCACTCACCAGTCGACTCGTCCGGTAAATCTGCGCAGTATTGATACTGGTCGTCAGGTTGAAGAAGTCCCGGCGGGTCTTGATGGCCATGACAATCTCCTCCAGCGAAGCATTGCCTGCCCTTTCCCCGATGCCATTGATGGTGCCCTCTACCTGCCTGGCTCCGCGCTTGACCGCCTCCAGGGTGTTGGCTACGGCTAGACCGAGGTCATTATGGCAATGAACACTGACTGTAGCTCGCTCAATATTAGGCACATTCTTGAAAACTCCCTCAACGAGGTTGCCAAACTCATCAGGCATGGCGTAGCCTACGGTATCCGGGATATTGACCGTGGTAGCACCGGCGTCAATAACTGCCTTGAGAATCTGGTAGATATATTCCGGTTTGGTTCTACTAGCATCCATGGCCGAAAATTCGACATCATCACAATATTTCCGGGCACGGGCCACCGTACTGCAGGACATCTCCAGAATTTCCTCACGGCTCTTCCTGAGTTGATAGAAGAGGTGTATATCTGAAGACGATAAAACTATATGGATGCGCGGCTGTCTGGCCCCTTTGACGGCTTCCCAGCTCTGGTCTACAGCATCAAGATTGGCATGAGTTAGAACGCAAATTACCGGGGTGCGGACTTCCCGGGCGATAAGACTTACTGCCTCAAAATCACCCGGCGAGGTTACCGGGAAGCCAGCCTCAATAACATCAACCCCAAGTCTCTCCAGTTGCCGGGCTATTTCCAGCTTTTCCTGGATATTTAAGGAGCCCCCCGCCGCCTGCTCTCCATCTCTTAGAGTGGTGTCAAATATGACGACTCTATCCATAATTCAATTCTCCTCGGGAATCTGTGAAAGCAATTTAGCTATGGCTTTTTTAATTTCATCAGCACCAATAATGACATCCCCCAGTGAAAGTCCTGTCTCATAGAAATTACTATGTAAGGACTGGGCGATATTAAAAGCATGATAGATATCTGCGTCTCCAGACTTTCTGAATTCAAGAGCATAGTTTTTGATATCGTCATGCCTTTTGAGTAGTTTATCTTTACTCATAGCCACTGCTTTTAGGGCTTGTGCCATAGCCCCCCAAAGGAATTCGCTTGCTTTTTCTGCGTCCTCTTGCTTAATAAAACGAAGAGCATTCTCCAAATAGTGGATACTTTGCTTCTTGTGTCTAATTATCTTTTTTTTGACATCCATGATACGCTTCACATAATTTTATTCAGGGTATGTCATATTCTAATATTTCTCCAGTTTTAGCATCTATTTTGACGCTTGCTATTTCCCTTCCCAATGGTCCTACATCAATCTTCACTACCCAATGACCATTTTCTCGGACTGCACTAAGAGGTCGGGCAAAGAAGCGATGCTTTGCAACGAATGATATTGCTATTTCTGTTGCCTGTGGGGCAGATTTAACCTCTGTTGGCATGGCTTTCCTCCTACAAACTTGTTTAATAACCCATCCCCCTGGCCCCCTTCCCTTTTTAAGGGAAGGGGGATGAGTTATAAGAGGGATGAAGTCCCTCTTTACGCCCTATGGGATAGAAGGGCCTTAACCTTTTTTGACTCTCCTTAGTTTTGATGAGAGGGGTTGCGCCCCTCTCCAGAGCCTCTTCGCAGAATACCCAATTTGGGTGTTTAAGAGTCCCGACCAGGCCGGGACTCTTTCTTTTTCTTCCCCCTCTCCTTTCAAGGAGAGGGGGATTAAGGGGGTGAGGTCATTTCTTCAGCCACGGCATCATCTTTCTCAGTTCCTGGCCTACCAGCTCGATGGGATGCTCCGACTCTATCCGCCTCAGGGCATTGAATACCGGACGGCCTGCCTGGTTCTCCAGTATCCACTCCCGGGCAAAGGTGCCGTCCTGAACCTCGGCCAGGATTTGCTCCATTTCCGCCTTGACCATATCGTCAATCACCCGCGGCCCTCGCGTGAAGTCGCCGTACTTAGCGGTATCGCTGACAGTATCACGCATCAGGGTGAGGCCACCCTCATAAATCAGGTC
>CAYGYD010000102.1:0-6090 GCA_964354005.1 uncultured Dehalococcoidales bacterium
TTGGTTGGTTTCAGGACTGCCCAAAAGGTCGAGGTATGTCAGATTAGTGAGAGAGGCTAAAGGTGATATGTCCGTTATCCTGTTAAATTTAAGGTCAAGGTAGGTCAGGTTGGTTAGAGAAGCCAGCGGTGAGACATCGCTAACCTGGTTAAACATAAGGGAAATTGACTTCAGGTTAGTGAGTGAAGCCAACGGCGAGATGTCCTTTATCGGGTTCTCCGATAGTTCAAGCCCTTGTAGTTTAGTCAGGTTAGCGAGTGGTGAAAGGTCGCTTATCTGATTACCGATGAGAACTAGCTCGGTGAGATTAGAACACTTGTCCAGTCCAGCGAGGTTGGTAATATTTCTCTCACTTGCATGAAGGCTAGCGAGACCCTCTAGGTCTGAGGGATATATTGGGCCTTCAGGCTTGTTGATAGCTTCCCTGATGGCTGCTTCAAGATTCGGGTCAGGGAATTTGACTGTAGCCGGGCCGCAGGCAAGAAGACTGAATATCATTATCAGGACGAGAGAAAAAGGCAAACATTTTCTGAGCATCTACGTACCTCCTCTAACTGCTTGCTGCTATTAAATGACTGTTGTGGGAGAGGGGAAATGATTAAAAGAGGGGGCTTTAAGCCCCCCTCTTTAATTCCCTTCTTACCTTGCCTTAAGTTCAGCCAGGACGCTTTCGTCCATGGTGAAGCTCTGCTTTTCGGTGGGGAAGGTGCCGTCTTTCACTTCATTGTGGTAGTCGGTGACTGCCTTCCGGATAATATCGGTCAGCTTGGCGTACTGCTTGGCGTGCTTGGGCACGAAGTCGGCAAAGGAGCCCAGAATATCATTGATGACCTGTACCTGTCCGTCACAGCCAATACCGGCGCCGATGCCAATCGTGGGCACGCTTACTTTTTCAGTAATCAGGGTGGCCAGCGGTGTGGGGACGGTTTCCAGCACGATGGCAAAAGCGCCGGCCTCGTCCAGCGCAATAGCATCATCCAGTAGTCTCTTGGCCGCTTCTGGTGACTTGCCCTGTACTTTATGGCCGCCGAACTGGTGAATTGACTGCGGGGTAAGGCCGATGTGTCCCATGACCGGCATGCCGCACTGTACCATCCGCCTCACCTTTTCAGCCACGGTTACGCCGCCTTCCAGCTTGATGGCCTGCGCTCCAGCTTCTTGAATGAAGCGGGCCGCGTTCTGGAGGGCCTGCTCCACACTGATATGGTAGGTCATAAAGGGCATATCACCGACGATGAGTGACCGCTTGGTGCCCCGGACGACAGCCTTGGTGTGGTGGAGCATTTCCTCCATCGTTACGGGAATGGTTGATTCGTAGCCCAGCACGACCATGCCCAGGCTATCACCCACCAGAATCAGGGGCACACCCACCTCGTCAACTATCTTGGCCGTCGAGTAGTCGTAGGCGGTGAGCATCACGATTTTCTCACCTTTCTGTTTCATCTCTTTGATCTGGCTGATGGTAACTCTCATTATTCCGCCTCCAGAAGAGTTAGTGTCTTGATACCGCGTTTGGTCTCCACAATATTGTTTCTGGTGTCAACATAGACCAGTTTGGGCGTGATGTTACGGGCTTCTTCCTCGACAACATGACGGTAGGCGAGAATAATGACAGTGTCGCCTTTCGTCACTATGCGGGCGGCCGCTCCGTTCAGGCAGATTTCACCCTGTTCTCCCTCAAGGGCGTAGGTAGTGAGGCGAGCTCCGTTATTGACATCGAGTACATGCACCTGCTCGTAGGGCAGGATATCGGCTGCTTCCATCAGCTTGCGGTCGATGGTGATACTGCCTTCGTAGTCAATATTGGCGTCGGTCACCCGGGCACGGTGGATTTTGCTCTTCAACATTACTCTCATGGCTAGCACCCCCTTAATTCGTTATTGGTTTTTTTAACAGGGCGCGCAATTCCTCAGCGCGCTCCTGATTGATTCGTCCTTTACCGATAGCAATGGGGATAGTCTGAAGACCAAGTTCCCGATAGGTGGAGCCCACAGACGGGGCCGCTTTTTCTAGGGCGTTAAGGTGCTTGGTGATTGTCCCGGTGTCTCCTCTGGCAATAGGACCAGTGAGGCAATTGGGGATACCGACATTCTCCAGGTTGTTAAGTGTGCCCCGTAGCAATGGTATTAAAGCTCGAATGGCTTCCTGTCTGGGGACATTGAAAGTCTGCCAGAGGTCGGTGGCGAGCTTGACCAGAGTGACCAGATAGTTGCAGGCGATAACAGCCGCGGCGTGGTAAACGACTTTATCGCTGGCTTTAAGCTCAATCCAGTGACCGTCCAAGGCGGCGGCCATCCCTTTGAGAGTGGTTAACAATGGTTCCTCCGCCTCCAGAGCGAAGGTTGAGCCCGGAATATTGTCAATGGCTTGCTTGACACTGGCAAAGGTCTGGAGGGGGTGGAAGGCACCGACCCTGGCACCTAGGTCGCGGGCTGGTTTCAGGACTTCCGTGGAATCAGCCCCGCTACAGTGTACCACGGCCTGACCCGGGCGCCATTTTACTTCAGCGGCGACTGTCCCAATGGCACCATCGGGGGTAGTGATGAAAACGAAGTCGGCCATATCAGCTACAGCTTGATTATTCCTGACGGCGTGGCCGCCGCTGATTGTTTGAGCCAGTTTTTCGGCGGAGGTATGGGTTCGACTGGACACGGCGACCACTTGATAGCCTTTATCACTCAATCTGAGGGCCAGGGCAGTGCCCACCGTGCCAGCTCCGATGAATCCTAATTTCAGCATCTCTTTTTGCCTCCGCACAAAATTAAAAGCCTTCTCGGCGCAGCCAAGAAGGCTTTGATAACATAATGCTATTCTTGCCGTCTCGGTCATGTCCGATCCAAGCGACCTGGAACTGTTAATGTTCTATCTAAAGCTCACCACCATCAGGTTGATGGCCAATTTTTAGTTTACAATGCGGAGAAGGCTTTTGTCAAGCTGGACATTCCTGAGTTTTAGTTGAAGTGCTCTTAGCTCAAAGTCAAAGAGAGGGGCGCCAGCCCCTCTCTTTGACGGTTCCCTGGTTAAAGGCCTGTTAGATAATCCATTTGGACGGATATGGTGGTAAGTCCTTCGTGGCCGGGTGCTTTTCCCAGCCGGGGATATTCAGGATTCTCTTGGCGATGGCCTTGTACTTCTCCCAGTCGGCCGCAGCATAGATAGCCATCTTCTGTGCGGCCAGAGAACCCTCGGTATGAATGTAGGCTCCATCCATACCGTGACCAATCAGGTCCTTGGCCATTCTTATCGCGCGAAGTCGGTGTTCGGTGGGGATACCACCTTTGGCGGCCAGATACTTCTCAATGTAGGGCCGCTCTTCCGGGTTCATCCAGTCGCGGTAATTATAAACGGTGGTGACAATGCCACCGCCAATGTCAGCGACGATCTTGGAAGTCTCATGCTGGTCGTTGGCAAAGATGTATTTGGCGATATTGGTGAACATCAGACTCGGCGCGGCCAGGCCGATATCGAGGAAGAAGTCAGGATGTTCGCAGCCATACTGTGCCATGGCATCGATAAGCTGAGAATGCATGGCGAGCCAGGCCAGTTTTTCCTGGATGTGCGGATACCGGTCATTGCCATTGTATTCGGCAAGCAGGGCGGCGACCCCGGCGGCCTCTTCGGTTGAGATTACCTTATGGCAGGTGCCGAACAGGCGATGGAAAACGCCGAATAACCAGGCCTGGTCTCGGGAGTACTGCCATTCGCCGCACATAAAGACACGGTTCCACGGAACAAACACATCATCAAAGACAATCATGCACTCACTAACGCCGCCACCACGCCCGCCGAGCGGCCAGTCCCACTCAGCCCCCTCACTACCGGCCCCCTCAATATGTGCTGGCGAGGTAAGGAGCTTGATGCCCTTGGCATTAGTCGGGGTGGCAAAGACCACGGCGTAGTCCTTATCTTCTTCACGGTGGGCGCGGCACGGGGAGACAATCAGCTCGTTGGCGGTGGGGGTGGCGCTGATGTGCATCTTGGCGCCGCGAACATAAATACCGTCCTTGTTTTTGTCAACCACACGGACATAGAAGTCCTTGTGCTGCTCCTGCGCTGATGGGCGAAGGCTCCGGTTCCCTTTGACATCGGTGATGGCGCCGGTGATCGCCGGGTCAGCCTGCCTCAGGTGCTTGCGGTAGTCTTCAACGGCCTCGGTATAGTGCGTGCCCAGCGCCTTGTCCATCCGGGCGGCGGTCACGCCGGAGGCGGCCAGAGCATCGGGACCCATCCCGCTCATGGCGGCTCCCCATCTCATGCAGGTAATATAGAGGTTGCGCCGCCGGATGAGGTCTTCGGCCGTCTTGGGCTGGTTCCACAGGAACAGGAAGCGGTCACCCTTCTCCTCTATAGTGAGCAGGTCTCTAAACTTCGGGTGGTTATAGAGCTCGTAGCTCAGGGCTCGGGCATTGATAGAACCCCGGAAAGCCCGGTGCTTGGTAATATCAGGTATCTTCTCGCCATTGAGATAAATCACTCGACCATCATTCAGACTTTCTACATATTGTTTGGCTGTCCTAAGCATAATAACCTCCTTTGTCTAAATTGAATACTATGTGTCCCAGAGATTTCACATAATACGACCTCCTTTCTGAAAGTTCATGCTCCAGATTTACTTCTGTTACTTTGCCTTGGGATAGCAATTAGCATCAGGTGATAGTCCCCGGGCGCAATATTGCGCAGGGTGAAGAGTTCGGTGCTGCCGATGTGCCGGGGTGGGCGTATTGAAACTCGTATTTCCTGGGCGTCTTCAAGTTCCCTCTTGGTAATGATACCTCTTTTGACCCCGCCGCCCATCCGCGCCACCTGTGTCTCAACCAACTCAAAGAACATCGGTTTCTCAATGTCAGCCATATCCGTGCCTCTTTCTAGGGTGTCAAATAGTGCTTATCTGGAGTAAGGTAATCCTGCCCCCGCCTGACTATAGCCACTGCCGGGTCGCTCAATGCCCAGACCCTTGCCTTGTTTTATCCAGCCAAACTCCTTCAGTATTGCCTGGCTGTAAGTGACCCGACCGGCAACTTTATCCAGTGGTTCGGTGGCCAGAAGGAGAATGGCTCTGGCCATCATCTCCGGTGGCTCGCCCCGTGGGTCGTCATAACCGGTCACCAACTTATGGTACACTGTGCCGGGTGTGGGCACAACCAGTGACGGTGAGACACAGGCCACCGTGATGCCATACTGGTAGACTTCCTCGGCCAGTCCCTGGCTGAAGCGTTCCACGGCGGCCTTGGTGGCGCCATACATCGTGCCACCGCCACCCGTCGCCTGATAAGGGCCTCGCCCCGGTCCAATGGCGGCTCCCGAGGAAACATTAACAATGGCGCCGCGATGTCGCGCAATCATATCGGGCAAAACCAGTTTGCTCAGCATAAAGGGGCCGTGCACATTGACGGAGAAAGCGCGGAACCAGCGTTTCGTGGGGTAGTCCTTGATGGGGATGAAGTAGCTGAGAGCGGCGTCATTGACCAGTACATCCACCGGCCCGAACTCTTTCTTGGCGGTCTCCAGCAGGTGCATGCAGCTTTCTTCGTCGGAGACATCGGTGGCCACCGGCAGAGCCGTGCCCTTGGCCTTCTTGATTTCAGCCACCGTGCTGCTGAGCGAGCCCTCCAGCATATGCTCGCCTTCGCTCATGGTACGAGCGGCGCAAACCACCTTGGCTCCTTCCTTGGCAAAAAGGAGAGCAGTGGCTTTGCCAATGCCGCGGCTCGCCCCCGTGACTACGGCTACTTTACCATCTAATTTGGCCATGCCGGACCTCCTTCACTCTTTTCTGTAAAAGGTTAGCACAAAATGGTGGTTAACCGCAAATTATATTTGGTGTAAATCTCACCCCCTGACCCCCTCTCCTTGAAAAGGAGAGGGAGATATTTTAAGAAGAGGGACTTCGTCCCTCTTAGACGCCCTTTTAGGCTACTTGCTTGGCGCACGGCATATTAAGCGGCTAACGCCCCTCTTGAATGCCCTGTCTCAAGGCAAAGAGATGCCGAGAGCTAGAGAGGCTTCGCCTCTCTTATTATTTTTCTCCCCCTTCCTTACAAAGGGAAGGGGGTCAGGCCTGCCCGCCGCACGAGGCTTCGGCAGGCGGGG
>CAYGYD010000103.1:0-5973 GCA_964354005.1 uncultured Dehalococcoidales bacterium
GCCTCAAGCGCTGAGGGTGGACAATTTAGGAGACTCGGGCATCGAGGTCAAGATACTAGGTGATACCAAACCTATTCGTCAATGGGATGTCATGGGAGAACTGCGGCGTCGTCTGAAAAAGGCTTTCGACCAGGAAGGGATAGAAATTCCGTGGCCGCATACCAAGGTATACTTTGGCAATTCACCGAATTCTCAGCACACCGGACAGAAAACTGGTTGACAATTGGGTCATCCGGGGTTCAGGCCATCAGGCCATTATGTGCTAGTATATAGAGCAACTGTGTGGCACAGAAGGAGTATGGCGAATGGTTCAGAAACATAGGACTACGGCAGTTAGGCGAAGGCAGATTATGAGCGCCGCCAGAAGGCTGATAATCAAACACGGCGGGGAACATCTGACCGTGCGGCGGATGGCTGAAGAAGTGGGCATTTCCGAAGCGGCCATTTATCGCCATTTCAAGAGCAAAAAGGACATACTCCTTCTGCTGGCTGACGACATAGAACAGAATCTGGTCGGGGACATAACCCGGGAAAGCAGTAATGGGCATAACTCGCTGGAGGCGCTGGATAGTGTACTGAGAAGTCATCTCTCGGCGATTGAGCAACGGCGGGGCATCTCGTTCTTGGTCATTGCCGAAATTATCAGCCTTGGCGATAAAAAGCTGAATCGGAAAATCTCTGAGACGATAAGCAAGTATATTGGTTGCCTTAAGGAATTACTGGCCAGAGGTGTCGAGTCCGGCGAGGTAAGGGGCGACATCGACCTTGACACGGCGGCTGCGCTCCTTTTTTGTATGGTACAGGGTCTGGTCAATATCTGGGCACTCGGCAATTACAGTTTCGACCCAATGAAAAGGTACGAGCCACTCTGGCACATCTTGCGTCAAGCCATTGTGGCTCGCTAGCCAAATTCTATAAAATCTTGATAAAATCTTGAAGGGGTGCGTATGTGGACGAGGGAGAGTCTCTTGGGGCTGGTCCAGGACAAGCTTCGGGATTACCTCTTTATCGTGGTTTCCAACCGTGAGCCTTACATCCATACTTTTTCCGGGCGCAAGATTGTGGTGCAGATACCGGCCAGCGGCCTTACCGTAGCTCTGGACCCGGTGATGCAGGCCTGCGGTGGCACCTGGGTAGCGCACGGCGGTGGTGACGCTGACAAAGAGGTAGTGGATAAAGACAACAGAGTGGGCGTGCCGCCCGATGAGCCCAGGTATTCCCTGCGCCGCGTCTGGTTGACCAAGGAAGAACAAGCCGGCTACTACTATGGCTTTGCCAACGAAGCGCTCTGGCCTCTATGTCACATCGCCTACACCCGGCCGATTTTCTCTGAGACCGATTGGAATACCTACAAGAAGGTGAACGGCATTTTTGCGGAGAGCGTCCTGAAGGAAGCCGGGGATAGGAAGGCTTTCGTCTTTGTTCAGGACTATCACCTGGCACTCCTGCCCCGGCTGCTGAAGGAAGGAAATCCCAACATCATCACAGCGCAATTCTGGCACATCCCCTGGCCCAATCGACAGACCTTCCGTATTTGTCCTTGGCAGGAAGAAATACTGCACGGGCTCCTGGGTAATGACCTTCTAGGGTTCCACTCTCGCTCCCACTGCAACTATTTTATGGATACTGTAGACCGAACCATTGAGGCCCGGGTTGATTGGGAGAGGTACGAGGTGACCTGCAAGGGCAGGAAGACGGCGGTGCGCCCTTTCCCCATCAGCGTTGATTTTGCCGAGATAGACCAGGATTCCCGTAAGGAAGAGGTGACTCTGGAGATAGACCGGCTGAAGGAGAAGCTGGGGATTGGTAACGAAATGATTGGCATTGGACTGGACCGAATTGACTATACCAAGGGTATCCCCGAAAGATTCAAGGCTCTTGACCGCTTTTTTGAGAAGTATCCGCAGTATTTAGGGCGGCTGGCCTTTATTCAGGCGGGAGTCCCCAGTCGAACACAGGTCGGTGCATACCAGCGATTGAACGAGGAGATCGATAATCTGGTCGCCGAGGTAAACTGGAAGCACGGCCTCAATCGCTGGAAACCGATAGTTTACCTCCGGGAACACGAGCCGCCCCTAACGCTAATGGCATTGAGGCGAATGGCTAACTTCTGTGCGGTCAGTTCTCTTCATGACGGAATGAACCTGGTCGCCAAGGAGTTCATCGCCAGCCGGTTTGATGAAGATGGCGTTCTCATTCTAAGCCCCTTCACTGGGGCAGCCCGCGAGCTTACGGATGCTCTACTGGTCAACCCGTACGCTACTGACCATTTTGCAGAAGCCATCAAGAATGCGCTGGAGATGCCGGAGTCAGAAAGACGCAAGAGAATAAGGAGAATGAGAGAGATAGTGCGGGAGAATAATGTTTACAAGTGGGCGGCCGATATAATTTCCGAGTTGGCCAGATTTGAATTTGGAGGCTGAGATTGGAGCATCTTCTCAGTGTCTGGCCCAAGGTGGCCCAACAGCTCAGACGTGCCCGGCGTATCATACTTCTGACGGATTATGATGGCACGCTGACGCCAATAGTGGAGCGGCCGGAGCTAGCCTTTCTGGCAGAGAGCACCCGGCAATTGCTGCGGACTCTGTCCCACCGCCGCCATTTCACCGTGGGGGTTATCAGTGGCCGGGCACTGGCTGACCTGAAATATAGAGTCGGTATCAGCGGCCTAATCTATGCCGGGAACCATGGGCTGGAGATAGAAGGCCCGGGGATTCGCTTTGTCAGTCCGGTAGCTGAGGAACTGCGACCGATTCTCCGCATCATGCACTATGTGTTGAGCCGGGCTTTAGGCACAATCAGGGGGGTGCTGGTAGAGAACAAAGGCCTCAGCCTGAGTGTTCACTACCGGCAAGCCGATAGTCATAAGAGCGGGGAGATAGAGAATATTGTCAGGCGGGTTGTGAGCGTTGCTGAAGCCAACGGAAAGGCAAGGATAACCTCGGGCAAGAAGGTCTATGAAGTCAGGCCAGCGGTTAACTGGGACAAAGGCAAAGCTATCAAGCTGTTGATGAAGCGGTATGGCAAAGGTGGCCGGAGGAGTGGACTGATGCCGATATACCTGGGTGACGATTTGACAGATGAAGATGGCTTTCGGGTGATTGCAGCTTACGGGAATGGCGTCTCCATTTTTGTTGGTGACCCGACATCTAGTAGCGCCGCCCGCTATTTCTTAAAGTCGCCAGGAGAGGTGGCTATATTTCTGGAAACTTTGCTGGGCGAGGCAAAAGAGTTATCCCGCGAGTATTCAGCCGAGAATGAGGCCTATGATAGTACAGTGAAATACCAAGGGTCGAGGTTATTGGCCGATGATTCAATGGCTGATTGAAAACTGGCTCAAAATAGCTATTCCAGTGCTGGCTTTTCTGGCTACCTGGGGCATTGGGCTGTGGCTTAGGCGAATAACTTATAGTACCTTTTTTTTCTGGGCAGCGAAGGCGAAGTGGGAAGGCAGTCGCATAGTCATTGCCGCAACGCGCCGTCCTTTTCTTCTCTGGTTTCTATTGCTCGGCGTTGATATCGCCATTCAGGTATCGGTGCTGCCCCCCGAAGTCAAGAATACCGCCGGCCGGGCCATCGGTAGCCTGTTCGTGGCGTCTCTCGCCTGGGTGTTAATAGTATTAACGGAAAGGCTGCTCCGGCTCTATCTACCCAGAGTGAAAGCCCCCGAACGCACCACCACCATAAGCATCAATATTGTCAGGATTGTCATTATCGTTATCGGTGTGCTGGTCATACTTGATATCTGGGGTGTTCCCACCACTCCCCTTCTTCTGCTGATACTGGTCGCGGTTGTCGCGGCGGCCCTGGCTTTCCGGACAACCGCGCCCAACCTTTTCGCTGGATTCCAGCTCAGTGCTACCCAGCAAATTAGAGCGGGCGACTACATCAAGCTGGAGACGGGAGAAGAAGGCTATATCACGGAAATGAGTTGGAACAACACCCGAATCAGGGCTCTGGATGAAAGCATAATCATCATTCCCAATAGCCGTCTCCTCCAGCACACGGTAATTAACTACGGGCGTCCCCTGAAAAAGGCAAAAGAACCCTTCCATTTTCATAGTCGAACTCACCTGACGGAGCTTACCGGACTAAGGGCAAAGAACCTCGGCGAGTTGGTTGAAATCCTGAAAAAGGTGCCCGAGACGGTGGTCTATTATCACACGCATCACTTCATGGAAGAACACCATTATTTGACACCGGAACCGGCCAATGACTTTGCCGTTTGGGTAACTGATGCTCTGGGCGACGATGTCCTGGGCGAAAAACTGGCGAGCGTTGATACCTTCAGTTTTTCTGACCTGGCAAGCTTGAGAGAAAGACTGGTTGGCGTTATCGAAGAACATCTGGCGCTTGGCTCTAATTCGCGAGAAGCCATGCCTGGAAGAGAGTTCTACTTCATGAAGTCGGTCAGTTTGATTCTACCCACTCCCTATACGGCGCATGACCTCAGGGAATTTGTGGAAACCCTGCGTAAGGTGAGCCTGGGTTCCCTCTATTTCCACATGTTCGAATCCAGGTTGAGACTGGGGAGAGGACTAAACGATTTCTCCGTCTGGCTGCAGGACAGTCTGGGTGAGTCTGAACTGGGACAGGAGATTGCCCGACTTGACCCCTATACTTATAGTCTGGAGGGGCTAAGATCAGTACTGATACAGCTTATCGAAAAGCGCATCAAATAAACATCGCCGACTACGAGCCAATCGTGGGCAAGAGCACCATTGACGAGCTCAAGCTGGTGGCGGCCAAGCTTTCCGGCAAAGTCGTTCAGAACATCAATTCCACCTTCACCGGCGGTGGAGTCGCTGAGATTTTGAGTAGTATGGTGCCTTTGTTAGGACAACTGGGCGTCGATGCCCGCTGGAACGTCATCAAGGGGGATGAGGCCTTTTTTCAGGTAACCAAGAAGTTTCACAACGCTCTCCATGGCCGAGATGAGAGAATTACCCCGGAGGACTTTGCTGTTTTCCAGGAGACGACTCAAAAGAATATCGGGGAGCTAGAGCTTTACGGTGACATACTCTTCATTCATGACCCGCAGCCGGTCGGTCTGATTGCCCGGAAGAAGGAACTGGGCAAGAAATGGATTTGGCGCTGCCACATTGATGTCTCGCATCCCAATGAGGAGGTGTGGAACTTCATTCAACCTTTCGTGATTCAGTATGACGCCGCCGTGTTCTCGGCACCCTCATTTTCCAGAGAGCTACCTATCCGTCAGTTTCTCATATCACCCTCAATTGACCCCCTGAGTGATAAGAACCGGGAGCTGCCAGCAGAAACAATTGATTCAGTTCTGGCCAGGTACGGCATACCTAAGGACAAGCCGATTATCACCCAGGTATCACGTTTTGATTATCTGAAAGACCCGGTGGGCGTCATCGAGGCGTTTGAGATGGCGAAAAGGAGTGTTGATTGCCGGCTTGTTCTAGCCGGTGGCACGGCAACAGACGACCCTGAATCAGACAAGGTGCTGGCTGAGGTAAGAGAGAAAGCTGGCAACAATCCAGATGTCCATGTTCTACTTATCCCACCGGGCAGCGATATCGAGATAAATGCTCTGCAAAGCGCGTCCACCATTATTGTCCAGAAGTCGCTCAGAGAAGGCTTTGGTCTGACGGTGAGCGAGGCCCTGTGGAAAGCCAAGCCGGTGGTCGCCTCGGCCGTTGGCGGAATACCACTCCAGGTGAAGAACAAGCTGACCGGCCTGCTATCACACGGCATACCGGGAACAGCCTACGCCTTGAGACAGCTGCTGACTAACCCGGATTACGCCCGATGGCTGGGCAATAACGGACGAGAACATGTAAGGCATAACTTCCTCATTACCCGCCATCTCAAGGATTATCTCCTTCTCTTTCTGGCTTTGGAGCATTCTGAGGACACTATTCATCTGTGAGAGGCAGGACCTTTCTAGCTGTCTCGAAAAGCGCCAGCTTTCCCCATCCTCGCCTTAAGAAGTCCGTGCACTAGTTG
>CAYGYD010000104.1:0-5881 GCA_964354005.1 uncultured Dehalococcoidales bacterium
GAATCAGACTACTTCTTGCTCTCTCAATTCAGCAATCTCTACCTCGGAATATCCCGCTTCTTTTAGTATCTCATCAGTATGCTGTCCCAGCAGTGGGGCTACTTCTATCCTTGCCCTGTATTGGCTAAGGTGAATAGGATTGCCAATAACTCTGACGGGGCCCTCCGTCGGGTGATTTATATCAACAATATACTCGTTCTCCTTCATCTGAGGTTCAGCCGCAACTTCGGCATAGTTATAAACTGGCGCGCAAACAATATCGGCATCCACCAGAATCTTCAGCCATTCATCACGAGTCTTGGTGGCAAAGACGGCATCAAACGCCTCGAACATTTGCTGTTCATTCTTATGCCTCTTTTCACTCGTGTCAAACCTGGAGTCTTTGTCCAGGCCGGCTAGCTGAAAGACCTTGTCTCTATTCTCGGCACCGACCGTCTGAATGATGAAAGATTTGCCGTCCTTAGCCGTGAAGCTACTGGCAAATATAGCACTGGTAATGCGGCCTCTCCTCTTCTCCGGAATATGGCCGGTCAAAAGGTGAGCCAGGAAGGTCGCCCCTTGCAGTGCGACTACACCGCCTATAAGAGATACATCAACCTCCTGGCCTTTTCCGGTATGTTCACGGTCGATCAAGGCTAACAAGGCACCCCAACTGAGCAAGAAACCGCCAGTCTGGTCGCCAATGCCGGCTCCTACCAGATGCTCAGCCGAGCCAGGCTGGGCATTGATGCTCATTAGTCCCCCCATGGCCTGTCCTACGGAGTCGAATCCGGGTCGATTCTTCAAGGGACCTTTCAGACCAAAACCTGAACCACTGAGGTAGATAATCCTGGGGTTTATGCCGGACAAGGCTTTATACCCAAAGCCCAGGCGCTCGGCAACACCGGGGCGGAAGTTCTGGGCAAACATGTCGGCGGTTCTTACCAGTCTATAGACAATTTCTTTGCCCTTCTCCTTCTTAAGGTCTATGGTTATGCTCCTCTTGTTGCGGTTGTAGGCCTCGAAATAAACGGGTACATCTTTTGGCCCCCATGCGTTCCCCCCTCTTCCCGGTTCGCCCGTACCGCGAGGCTCAATCTTAATCACATCAGCTCCCCAGTCAGCCAGCATCTCAGTACAGACAGTTCCTTGTTGATACTGGGTAAAATCTACGATTTTTATTCCTTCCAGCGGAAGACCCATTTCTCGACCTCCTTTATATCAATATTTATGATTATCAGCTATCCCCGCAAACAACTGTTGCCAAGCTGGCTATTTGGATGCCATAGCGCTTAAAAGCTCAGCCGCCCGGCTTGGATTGAATATGCCGCACTCACAGCGCTTCGCCAGTTCCTTACCGGCCTCTTCGGCGCTGATGTCACCCGCTTTTATGTCCTCGACAAGGGCCGTCACCAATTTAGGGGCCGCCATGGCGTGACCACACATAGTTGTCACTTCCAGGATTTTAGCGGAAGGCAACTTCTCTGTCTTCCCCCAGATACCACCCGAGTAATCAACGGTGTGTGGACTCAATCCTGCCTCCAGACAGCATTTCTTTGTAGAACTGAATGTGCCGCTGACTACTACCGACATCCCCAGGTTAGCGTCTTTTAGTTCCCGCAGGACATTAGCCACTGTATCGCGGTCAGTGAAAACGCCATGCACGATGCTTGTGCTGGTAACCTTATCAAGTATGTTTTCGATGCTGGTATTATACAGATTACCCGTCCTCATATCGCCTATGTTGACTGGATTATGGCGCAAAACAATCCTGAGAAACTCCCGCATCTTATCGGCCGCACCATCCTCATTGATGCCCTTTGCTGCCATTGACAGAAAAACATAGTCATTACTCAGACTTTCTTCAGCCCCTTGGCGGTGCAACGTATGAGTCATGATGCCTCCTTAAATAAAGGCCGGCCCAGACCAACATTGGTCTTTCCGTTGATGTATAACGGCACCCCGAGGTCACTCAACACCTTCTCGCAGGGCGCTGAGCCATCACCATCAAGTCTGGTTGAGATAGTCAGGCTAAACACTGTATCTATCTGGCGAGCAACCTCTCTCAGCTCCTTAATCACTGTCGGGAGATTCTCTATAGGAGTTATACTCTCAATCATGGCAGAAAGCACCTTTTCATCGAGGACTTCGCTATTAAGTTTGCCGGTAGCCTGGTCGGTCATCAGATAAGTGACCGGGTTCTGTTGAGCGAACTTCACACCCGCCCTGGCTAATGCCTGAGCTACTCTTTCTACATCGCGAAATCTGGTACCAACGCCCGGACGGCCCATCTCCGCGGTTACGCCGACAAACCCCTTCCTGAACGTGCCAGTAACCTCGTTGGTCTTCGCTTCCTCGGTGCCCCGACCAGGAACTCTGGTCTCCTTGTGCACGGTTAGCGGGTTAGAGAACGCGGCTCTTACCGAGCGGGGCCAGGGATGAGCCTCTTCAATAAAAGCATCAACTGGACACACGCCCGACCTAAAACAGACTCCACACTCAACGCAGTCATCCCGGTCAATCTTCGCTAGCTTAGCCGCCCTATCCATGCTGATAGCACCCATTGGGCAGTAAGGCACACATAGCCTACATCCAATACAGGCTTCATCATCGATTCTCATGCATCGCCTTCCTTTCTATCCGTGTCATGCTGGACTATAGCGGTTGAATATTCCAGACATATTTCGAGAAAGGATTAGACTTATTCCTGCCCTCTGCTCAAGCTCGCCTGGGTTTGAGGAGGTAAAATTGTATTATCAGGAATGACATTGATTAGCGAAGTTTTCCCTGAATTAAAGGCTCTCTCTAACGCGGGGCGAATCTGCTCTGGCTCAGTAACAAGTTCAGTGTGGCAGCTCATTTCGGCAAACATCTTGTCGTATCGAATATCAGGCAACATGCCCCAGGAATCAACACCTGGTAGAGCTATCTTTTGAAATTCGGTGCTTATCCACCCACTGTTATTGAAAAGGAGATACACCGCTGGTATGTTATACCTGGCCGCAGTCTCAATATCAAACCCGGCAACACCTAAACCGCCATCGCCCAAAAGTGCCAGGACTTGCTTCCCAGGTCTGCCCAGTTGAGCACCAATGGCCATACCTATTGAGTGGCCGACACCTCCATCCGTACCGGCATCCAAAACCTGTCCAGCAAACTTGGCCTCAATCTTATCGGTGCTAAATCCCGCCATTGAATACGAATCCAGGATGATGGTGGCGCTGTCATCAAGAAAATCAATTACTTCCTGGGCGAGAAAGTGGGGATTGATGGGCTTAGCACCGCGTCCTTTTTCCACCAGGGCTATCCGCTGCTTCGTAGCAGCCTCTTTGGCCTTTGTTACTTCAGCAAGCCATTCAGTTCTGTCCGGTGGCTCTTTCATTATGTCTTTGGCACAATCTATCATCTGTCTTAAAACTACCTTGGGATTGGCCAGGAGTCTAACCTCACTGGGGAGTCTTGCATCCAGTTCTTCCGAGGATTCTGACACCAGGATATACTTTGCCTTATGATTGTAAGTGGGTGGCTGACCGAAGTGCTCAAGCATGTTCATGCGGAGGCCGAAAACAGCAATTACGTCAGCGTGGTTCAGTAGGGGTCTTCTGTATCCTCCGGTGAAAGCAAGGGGATGGTTCTCAGGTACTGCTCCTCTTCCCATCCTCCTGGTATGGACTGGGATATGCAGCAACTCCACGAATTCCCTCAGTTCCTCCGATGCCCGTGACCAGTAGATACCATTGCCTCCTATGACTATGGGCCTTTCAGCTTCCAGTAGCATTCGTACTGCCTTTTCTACAAGGGCAGGGTTAGCTTCAGCCTTGCCTATTTCAGCCGAGCGTTCGCTGGGCAGATAACCTATTTGAGTCTCGTCGTCATGTTTTCGACCGAGAACGTTAACCGGGATTTCAAGAAGCACCGGCCCCGGCGGATAGGCAACGGAATCCCTCAGAGCCTTCTGTAGATGATATGCTACAGTACGCGGGTCAATTATACGTGTGCGCCATTTAGTAAAGGTTCTGCATACATCTTCTGCGTAGCCCTCCTGAAACGGTCCCCACCCATCGCGGACTGTTTCATGCTGGCCGGCAATGGCCACGACTGGACTATTACACAAAAAGGCATGAGCCAGGCCGGGAACCATGTTGTACATACCAGGCCCGGCAGTGCCAAAGCATACCCCCGGGCGACCGGTAACCCGGCCCCATCCATCTGAAATATAGGCTCCCGTCTGTTCATGCCGCAGATGGTACATCTTCAGCCCACCTTCAGCAAGTGCCAGTTGCATGGGCCACAGATGACCACCATGAATGCCACAGAAAAACTTCACACCTTCCTCTTTCAAAATTCTGATAACAAGTTGACCGGCTGTTACTACTGCCATTCTTTTCCTCCTTTTGATTTATTCTCTTCTTCCAGTAAGAAGTTACCCTATTATGCGCTAGTGCACTCTAGCATTTTATGACCTCCTCCTGCAACTTACCTACCTAAATGATTTGACACTGGACTGCACCTCATAGTTGGACAGAAAGGGTTAGGAGAATCTGGCAGCGGGGTTCCTCGCTATTCTGTTGAATGAGCGGTAACTCCTCAAACTCATTCGGTGGCAGGTAAGCCAGTGCCGAATGCAACCTCTTCCGATTATAAACCTCCTTGATAAAATGGGGAAGCCTCTGCATCACATCGTCTATGGTCTCTTACCCACATAAATAGACCTCATCGTGCTTCAGCGTTTTGGAGGAGCTCTCCATCATCTTCTTGATTGGTGAGGTTGTTGACACAGTGACAACTGAAGGCTGACAAGGAATCGGCGCAGACTCTTAAAGACAAGTACGGTTGGGAATTCCCTCCAGATTCTTATCAGGTCAGGCGTTCCTTTGACATTCGGGGAAGATCTGGCATATATCGACACATTGTGGTTATACAGAAGAAAGGAGACAGCGATGGAGAAACCAAAGCTACTTCTCCTTTCAGCTTTCAGGGCCTATCCGCGTTCATCGTTGGTAGCATCGTGTCTGATAACTGCACCAAATCCACCGGCCATCCCCCAATGGTTATTAACCTTTGTGATGATACTCAGACCATGTGTTTCTGACAATAATGAGCCGTCAGCTTGATATCGCGTGTAACCGGCGGCTATATGCGCTTTATTATAAGTCTGATGGAGTACTCTAGAATCAGGACGATGAAGCGAATAGGCATAACCTCCGATACCATGCCCGGCATTTATCCTGAATGCCGGAAAATCATATCTCCCTTTAGAATCAGGCTTGGTTTCTGTTATGTTGAGCCGGCTCGTTATACCTGTAGAGCGGTATACGCGGGCGAGATTACCTTCCTGTACTGCTTTGAATCTGTTGCCTGGTCCGGGATAACCAATGCCCGCGTGGAGTCCAAATTGGCGGGTGCTGTCTAGAAGGTCACCATCGCTATGAGTCCAACCCTCCATCCACTCCCTACCAAGTCGCAGAGCGTTTTCAACTGCGTCATTATAGACTACATGTAATTGGTCCGTGGGTCTGAAGATAGTTGAACTAAGCTCAAGAGCCCATTTACCATTGTTTTTCGTAACGGCGTAAACACCGCCGCATTCGACGAGCTGTGTTCCATCTTTTCTGTGGCGGCTGAAGGACATCGCCAGGCCAACTCTTACTGGGTCGAAAAGAAGTACTTCTATCCCGGATAACAGAGCAAATGAACCTGGAGCAAGGGCATTGACATTTAAAGAAGGAGGGGGAGCGGACAGAAAAGCGTCCGCACTTTCAATCACGACGCATTCATTCCCCTCATAGGTTGCGTACGGGAAATGCATTAGTTCCGCCAATCGTTTAGAATCACGACGGCACATGGCAGCAAAGAATCCAGTCAGGACTCGTATACCTTCGGGTATGGATGCTTCAAAAGA
>CAYGYD010000105.1:0-5784 GCA_964354005.1 uncultured Dehalococcoidales bacterium
CTTACTCATGGCTATACGACCGCCGAGACCAGCTTGACGGGTATAAGCCCTTTGCCCACATAGCCTACACCCTGAGACGGCACGTTCTGCCCGAAGATAGGGATGACATTGAGGTAGACATCATCCTCAAACTCAAACAGGTATCCAATAAGCGGAACGGGAACATAACGCCCGCCTCACTCTGGTTCGTCGGCAGATGCATGATAGCCGACTACTGGAAAAGAAAGGCGCGGGAGAGGAGAAGTTCTACCCGTCTCTATGAAGTGGATAAGGGGGAGATAGCAGCCGACAGCCAGCGGTGGCGCTATGTCTCTCACAACTCCAACATGGATACCGAGCTAGACACCAAAGCCGTTCTCAATGCCCTGCCCGAAAGACTTAAAGGGATAGGGGAAAGGTTAGTCAATGAGGAAAGGCCAAATACGGCTGATAAGTGTTACCTGTCAAGACAGAGAGCTAAACTTCTGGAGGATTACAACTACCATGTTGGCGACACGGAGGCGGAGCGGATAAGAAGCCTTGCCGAGAAGGGCTTGTCTGGTAGGAAGATAGCCAAAATGCTCGGTAGGAGCCAGACCACAATTGGCAAGTACCTTAAAAAGATGTGACTGGTATAAAAGCGCAATCCCGAAAGGGGGAACTACGCTCACAGAAGCGCGATACCGTGGACTTGGCATGTTTGCCCAGCCGGCGCTGTTTGGCTTCTAATAATATACTAAGAGGTCGAGGGTCGAATCCCCGACCTCTCTTTTTTGCCTATTGCACGAAACAAGCTAATGTGTAATGGAAGCCAACTTGGACTCTTCTTACACGAATAGCAGTTTTTAAAACACTTTAATGGCGAACCGTCAGCAAGGTCTTATTGTAACCATCCGCCACCTTACGGAAGTGGAATCCGCAAACGGCAAACGTCATTGATATAGCTAGAGAGCGAGGATATTTCAGCATGGTTGAAAAAAGAAGCCTCCAGAAATATTTCCTACCCCTGTCCATTATCCCCAGAACCCATACAGATATAATAGCGCCTTTCAGAATACGCAAGCGAGGTCGAGACGTCCCCTTTCGTTTCGGTTTATAATCCTTTAGAAATGCCATGACTCGTTCATAATATTGTTTTGGCGAGTAAATAGTGTTGATGACTTCTCGGTAACCGTTGATCAGAGTCTCGTAATTCATCTTGGGATTGAAATTCACGGAACAGTCGGTATTGTCACCAGATGCCTCCTTGAGCAGGCGGTTCTCGTTTTTTAGACGCCGGTATAGTCTTGTTTCAGGGAGTGCACTGAGCAAACCAACCATCGCCGTGACGATAGCACTCTTCTGAATGAAGTCAATCTGGCTTTTGAATATGGAAATGGGGTCGCTGTCAAATCCAACGATAAAGCCTCCCTGCACCTGCAGACCATGGTTGTGAATCTTTTTGACTGAGGCTATCAGATCGCGATTGCGGTTGTGATGCTTCCCGCACTCCAACAGACTGTCATCATGTGGGGTTTCGATGCCCACGAATACCGCGTCAAATCCCGCTTTGACCATGAGTTGCATCAATTCTTCATCATCAGACAAATTTATGGAAGACTGGGTGGAGAACGAAAATGGATGTTTTTTCTCCTCTATCCATCTGGTGATAGCGGGCAGGATCGCTGTCTTCAATTTCACTTTATTGCCTATAAAATTATCGTCAACCACAAACACGCCGCCGCGCCAACCATTATTGTATAGTTCCTCCAGCTCTGCCAATAGCTGGTCCTTTTCTTTTGTTCGCGGCTTATGCCCGTTTAGGACGACAACATCGCAGAAATCACAATCGAAAGGGCAGCCTCGTGAACACTGAACACTCATCCAGTTATAGTGTCTTATATCCACGAGCTCCCATTGCGGGATCGGGCTATTTACTATCTCCGGCCATTCACCACTGGTATAAACATGTTGGGCGTGCCCATTCTCGAAATCCCTCAAAAAGCCTGGAAGCGTGACTTCGGCCTCGTTAAGCACAAAGTGGTCTACTCCCCTAAATTGTTCATATCCAGTAGTAAATAGAGGGCCGCCAGCAACAACCTTGATATTTAATCGGTTGCATCTTCTGATAACGGTTTCTACTGACTCTTTCTGTATGGACATAGCACTAACAAACACATAATCAGCCCATTTAAGATCTTCATCAGTCAGTGTGGTGACATTCATATCTACGAGCTTCTTCTGCCACTGACGGGGGAGCATGGCTGCTACAGTTAACAAGCCTAGAGGAGGGAAAGCTGCCCTTTTAGAGAGGAATCGTAGGGCATGTCTAAAACTCCAGAAGGTATCTGGATACCATGGATAAACGAGTAGTATTTTCATTTCAGCGCCCCCTCATTTTTCTATATTTCCTGTAGCTGCCATTCTGTTTCGAGTGCCAGGTCTGCGACGTAATCTGCGATGTGGTCGGATATCAGCATTTTTGCAGATCACATGCCAATAATAGCATTTACAATGTAGAGCATTTCCCCATCAGGGCATCAGATGACCACCATTGTGGAGTTCCGAAAGGGCCCGTATTGTAACGCTTAACAAGTAGCTGGGTAGAGGTACCTTTGCCGTGTGCCCAATAGTGTCCCGGGATATCTTTTGCTCTACTGGGTCTATCTGGCGCCCTATCAAAGGAGTAGTCCGTCTCATCCACGGTTACCGCCAAAGCATGGACGAATCCCGATGCTGCTACAGGGGCTGCAAAAAGAAAGAAACTGCAAAAAGATGCAAGAAATAGAATTTGGCAGGTAAAAGAGTAGTAACTTAGGACAAAGGGAGAGCTAGCAGTAGTTCCCCAAGCAAAAAAGTAGAAGAACCCACTTCTATCCTGACTCATCAGACATCCTCTTGCTCCCTGGTCTAACATACTCTCGAGCCTTCTTCGGTTATTTCAACCTAAACCCGGAATTTTGAAACACCCGCGGAAATACAAGACAACAAGAATGGCTATGACTATTATTACTAGTAGAAAGCCAACTCTAAATAAGCAATGTTAGCGGGCACCCAAAACCGGACAGGGATGGGCAGGTCAAAACCGGCCACTTAAGGTAGGTGAACTATGGCACACTCCATCATAAAAAGAGATAGAGGTGCCGATGGGGAACTACCTGAAGATGGCTGACAAACAGAGAGTACTGGCTTTACTTGAGCTTCACTGGAGTTACCGTCGAATTGAGCGGGAGACCGGGGTACGCCGCGAGACGGTCGCCCGATATGACCGGGAGCGGCAATCAAATGCGGCCAAAGTGCCCACCGGCCCCGTGGCAAAACCGGCCGGGGTGCCCACCGGCTCAATAAGCGCCTGCGAAGCGTACCGTGGCATCATTGAGGCGGCGGTAGAGAAGGGGCTGAGCGCCCAGCGCATCTGGCAAGACCTCCAGGAAGACTACTGCTTTCGCCACGGCTACGACTCCGTCAAACGCTTCGTTCGTAGGGTCAAGCGGCGCCGTCCGGAGGTAGCCGACGTCATGGAGCATCCGCCTGGTGTCGAGGCCCAGGTGGACTTTTTCCAGGGACCGCCCACTCTTGACCCTTACAATGGAAGATGGCGCCGGCCCTGGATACTCCGCATGGTGCTCTCCTGCAGCGGTCACAGCTACGAAGAGCCGCTATGGCGGCAGGACCAGGTCTCTTATATCCGCGCCCAGGAGCGCGCCTTCCTTGATTTCGGCGGGGTTCCTCGCATAGTACGCCTGGACAATCTCAAGGCTGGAGTAGCCCGGGCCTGTCTCTACGATCCGGATGTCAGCGAGATATACGCCGCCTTCGCCGAGCATTACGGCTTCATTCCTTTGCCATCTAGGCCACGCCATCCCGAAGAACAAGGAGTCACTGAGCGCGGCGGCAGCTATCTCAAAGGTAACGCTCTCAAGGGACGACGCTTTGACAGTTTGGAAGAGCTGGCTTCTTTCCTGCAGCGCTGGAATCGCACTGTAGCCAGGGTGCGTATCCATGGAACGACACGTAAGCAGGTGTACGGCCGTTTCCTGGACGTGGAGAAACCGGCGCTCCAGCTTTTACCCGAAGATCGCTTCAGCTTCTTCGAAGTGGGCACCCGCACCGTCCATCCCGATGGCCATGTCGAGGTGGCAAGAGCCTTCTATTCCGTGCCCGATCGCCTGGTGGGGGAAGAAGTCCGCACCCGCTGGGATGACCGGCTGGTCCGGGTCTATTACAAAGGCGAATGCGTGGGCGTTTACACCCGGGCGCCCGCCGGCTCCTTCACGACCCGTGATGAGCATCGGCCAGCCCATAAACCTGCCCGTCAGGCAGCCTATGAAACCAACCTGCTGGCACGGGCGGAGCGCATCGGTCCCCGGGCGCTTGATTGGGCGAAGGGTGCCATTGAAGAGAGAGGCGTCCGCGCCTATCGTCTGCTTCAGGGTATGATCTCCCTCACGCGCAAGCACCCCAAGGAGCGGGTGGACTGGGCCTGCGGAATTGCCCTGCAGCGTAGGGTATTTCGCTACCGGCCCTTGCGCCGCCTTGTGGAACAAGCCGCCGCCCGGGCTCCGGCTTCCCCATCTCTCATCCAGTCCCATGACATCATCCGTAACCTATCCGAATACGCCGAGGAGGTGAAAGTATGAATCCGGAACTCGACCGAAAGCTACGCTACCTGCGCCTGTCGGGGATGGTCGCGACCCTGCCGGCGCGAAACCAGGAAGCCATCCACCACCAGCTGGCCTATCCCGAATTCCTGGAACTGCTAGTAGAAGATGAGCTTGGTACCAGACGGGACAGGCTTTTTGCCCGCCGGTTGAAACAGGCCGGCATCATGGAGGTGAAGACGCTCGAGAACTACGACTGGTCCTTTAACGCCCAGATACCCAGGTCTCTCATCGCGGACCTGGCCACCGCCCGCTTCGTGAGGGAGCATGGCGGTGTCCTGCTTATTGGCCCGCCCGGCACTGGCAAGAGCCACATCGCCACGGCCCTCACGGTGGCCGCCATCCAGGCTGGCCACACCGCCCTCTACTGCTCCGCCTTCGACCTCGCCCAGGACATGGCCGAAGCCGAGGCTACCGGCACCCGCAAGGAGATCATCGCTCAACTGTGCAAGGTAGACCTGCTGGTGCTGGAAGACCTTGGGATGAAACACTTGCCGCCCACTGCGGCCGAGGACCTGCTGGAAGTCTTCGTACGCCGCTACGAGAAGGGAGCCATCATCCTCACGACTAACCGTCCAATGGAAGACTGGGGTCAGGTACTGGGAGACACCGCGGCGGCCGGCGCCATCCTTGACCGCTTCCTGCACCACGCAGAAGTCATCCGCTTGCAGGGAAGAAGCTACCGGATGTACAACCGGAAGGAACTACGCAGCAAGCAGACACAGGAGACCTTGACGGGAAAGACTGAATGAGCTATCGTTTAACCACCTACCACTGGCCGCATTTGACCCGCCCACAGGTGGCCGCATTTGGGTGCCCGGTGACAAGCAACGCATCTCCACCCTCCTGCTTTCGTATCCTTCCTTTATTTATCGGCACCACCTCTAGCCACCCCGCAGCGCATGCGACCATATTGGGAGGTGAACTCTGCACCCAGAATCATGATGAATGCCGAATAGTATATCCAGACGAGTAGGACAATAATAGAGGCGATAGAACCATAGATAAGTTGGTAATTAGCGAAGTTCTCAAGGTAGAAAACAAACAGAGTCCTGGCGATTTCGAAGAGGATAGCGGCCAGGAGCGCTCCTGGCCAAACATAACGCCAGTATGTCTTGGTGTTCGGAATGAGTTTATAGAGTAACAGGAAAACGGCCAGTATCAG
>CAYGYD010000106.1:0-5730 GCA_964354005.1 uncultured Dehalococcoidales bacterium
GGAACACCCCGTGGGTGCTCGGGTGCACCGGGCCGATATTCAGGACAAAGGGTTCGGTCTTAAGGGTCACTCAGACATACTCCTCATAGATAGTCCTTACGCAAGGGATACCCCTGGAATCCCTCCCACAGGACAATTCGCTTCAAATTCGGGTGTCCCTCAAATTTAATACCCATCAGGTCGTAGATTTCTCTCTCCTGAAAGTCAGCCCCCCGCCACAGCTTGACCACCGAGGGCACTGCCGGGTTGTTTCGGTCATAGCACCGCGTCTTTACAACCACACTGTGGTTATGGGTCAGTGATGTTAGCTGGTAGACCACCTCAAAATAGTCAAAGTAATCAACGGCCGTGATATAGTTCAGGTAATTGAAATCCAACTCAGGGCTGTTCTTGAGAAACTCAGCCACCTCAAAAAGGGCTTCGCCCTGAAGCAATACAGCGCCATCACTGGCTTGGGCTTGAGCCCTGGGAAAGCGCTGGGCTATCCCTTTAGCGATTTCGTTAGCCGATAGCAGAACAGTCATTTTTCTGGAGTACCAGCTAGATTTTCTCTAACTCCGGTTCCGGGAAGGCCATGTTATAGCCGGTTTTGTCTGCTTTCATGATGACATACCCTTTCGGGTCTTCTTTGACCTCAACAATCGTGCCCTCCCAGTTGGCGATTTTATAGCCTCCCGGCCAGCCCGGCCGGTCCTTGACTCTGACTCTATCACCGACTTTCAGTTCGCTCATTACCTCTCACCTTCCCTGGCTTTTGCCCCAAAAGGTGGTGCGGGTATTACAACATCAGTATGCTCACGGGATATCTTGTACTGGAGCATTCTTATGCCGTAAAGCAGGGCTTCCGGTCGGGGGGGGCAACCAGGCACATAGACATCCACCGGGACAATGCGGTTATAGCCGGGAACGACATTATAGGACGAGCGGAAAATCCCGCCGCTGATACCGCAGGCGCCCATGGCGATGACCCATTTTGGCTCAGCCATCTGCTCGTAGATGCGTCTGACATTGGGCGCCATTTTCCAGGTCAATGTTCCCGCAGTAATCATAAGGTCGGCCTGCCGTGGTGAAGCCCGCAGGATTTCCTGGCCAAAGCGGGAAGCATCAAAGCGAGAAGCCTGCCAGGAAATCAGTTCAAAGGCACAGCAGGCCGGGAAACAAATGACGGGCCAAACTGACGAGCGCCGTGCCCAGTTGAGTATGGCATCGACCGTCGTCAAGAGAATATTGCGCTCAATTTCTTCGTCTATCCACCGGTCACGGTCGGGGATTGGCTGTTGGCAGCGCTGTTTCAGCGCTTCAATAATTTCCCCTTCGTGCTTGTCCAGTTCCTTATCCGAATAAATCCGTTCCCGGGTTATATCTACTTCCATTCCAGAACCTTCTTCTTCCAGGCGTAAACATAGCCGACAATGACAATGGCCAGGAGAATCAGCACCCCGATGAGACCATAGTAGCCGAGGTCTCGCAAACCCACCGCCCAGGGATACAGAAAAACAACCAGGACATCAACCACCAAAAAGACAAGGGCATGGAAGTAATAGCGGAAGTTGAACTGTACCCAGGTCTTACCGATGGTCTCCATGCCACACTCAAAGTTGGCATTCTTGGTGGGATTGGGGTTACTGGGGATGACCTTGAGAAGTCGGAGGGTGATGGGGAGAAAAATAGTGGTGATAGTGAAAAGAACAGCCACAATGAGAAATAGACCAATCGTGCCGTAGGCAGTCAGCAAGTACTATCCTCCCTCAATTAACCAAACTGCGGTGGGGTAGTATATCATACCCCCACTCAAAAAACAAGTGGAGTTTGGTCCCGGGATGGCCAGCCTGACTGTTGCTGACCTAAGAAAAGTCAGAAAGGGTGGGGAGTATTTCTGGGGGTGGGCTTTGTACTGCCCCGTTAACCCCCTTAAGATTGTGGGCACTGTTCAATCGGCCTAATTATTGGGGTTAGTTGCTTACTAATGCTGGCGGTGACCGTGGTTTTCGTTGACTTTTGGCATCTCAGAGGCAAGATAGAAAAGCTCGTCCAGTTTATGATGAGGGAAGGCCTTGAGGGCACCAACGATAAACTTCTGGTTGATATTGCGCTTGCCTCCCCGTACGCGATAAATCTGGCTGACTGAGATTCCCATAACCTGCGCTAGCTCGGACAGGCTTCTGTACTCTCCCGGGCAGAGTTCAAAAATCTTTGTCCGCACTATCATGGTTTTGGCCTCCATGATGACAATTGGCAATATTATAGCCACCGTGATGCTTTTTGTCAAGAAGGGGCAGGATAATTAACTTTAATTGATTTATGCATGGTTTTCTGATAAATTAGTCAACGAGGGGTATAGTGAGGTAGTTTAATAACCTCGCTGGCATCCTTCTCTTTTTGTTAACCAGTGGGTAAGGAATTGTCAGCAGTTCAGGTGATAAGCATGAGTTTGGCTGAAGCCGGCCTTGAGGACTCCTTCCGCCCTCTTGGCGAGTCCAGAGTCCGGTCATTATTGACTGAGGTGGAAAGAATCCTCGCCAAACAAGGTACTGAAGCCTATGTTGTTGGCGGATGGGTGCGCGATGTTCTGCTGGGGCGCGATACGGCCGATATTGACATTGCCCTGGCCGGGGACGCTTTGGCCATCGCCCCCCAAGTGGCTTCAGCGCTCGGTGGCAAGTCCATCCTCTTAGATGAAGTGAACCGGGTGGCCCGGGTGGTGCTACTGGAACAGGGGAAACCATCCCCTGATGTTCAGTGGCATCTCGATTTCTCCTCCTTTGCCGGAACCATCGAACCAGACCTGGCCCGGCGCGATTTCGCCATCGATGCCATGGCGGTTAACCTCCGCCAGTTAGTCAGCGGTCTGCCCGCGGTCCAAATCATTGACCCCTTTCACGGTCGTGCCGACCTTCGCCAAAGGGTGATTCGGGCGGTGTCTGAGACGGTCTTTACGGCCGACCCAGTTCGCCTGCTCCGAGCCGTGAGACTGGCGGCGGAACTTGGCTTTACTGTGGACAGGGACACTGAAACCCTGATTCAGCGCGACGCCCGCCTCATCGCCAGAGTCGCCGGCGAGCGAGCACGGGAGGAATTGCTCCGGCTTCTCTCTGTTCCTGGTTCCGGTCGATTTTTACCTTATCTTGATAAACTTGGGCTATTAACCGCCATTTTCCCCGAACTGGCACTGACCAGAGGGGTAGTCCAGCCCAGAGAGCATATCTGGGATGTTTTTGAACACTCGCTTAAGACGGTGGTGGCGATTGATTTTCTGCTTCACGAGGGAGCCTGGGAATATGCCGATGCGAAGATTCTGGCCTTAGCCCCGTGGTCGGCGGCCCTGGCGCAGCACTTTGACCAGGATGTCAGCAGCGGCAGCACGAGAAAGACCCTCCTCAGGCTGGGCGGTCTGCTCCATGACATGGCCAAGCCGCAGACTAAAGCCATTGAGGCGGGAGGACGGGTACGCTTCCTAGGCCATGCCCAGGAGGGGGCGGCCATGGCGACCAACATCCTTGAGAGGCTCAGGTTCAGCGCTAAGGAAATAAGGTTCCTGGAGCTGCTAATCAGACATCACCTTCGCCCGGGTCAGATGAGCCAGCAGGAACTGCCCACCCGCCGGGCGATTTACCGCTATTTCCGGGACACCGGCGAGGCGGGGATTGATATACTATTCCTGAGCCTGGCCGACCATCTGGCCACGCGGGGGCCTGACCTTGACCCCGCTCACTGGCAGGAGCACACCGGGATAGTAAGGTATATCCTAGAGCAGCATTCACATGAAGAGTCTCGCCCACCCAAGCTGGTTGACGGCCATGATATAATGAATATCTTCGGTATCAGTCCTGGGCCACAGGTGGGTGAGCTCCTTGAGGCCGTGCGTGAAGCGCAGGCCGCGGGCGAGGTAACCACCAGAGAAGCGGCGCGGGGCTTGATTAAGCGGTTGCTGGAGAAGCAAAATAGTATTGAAGACCAAGAAGATTGACGGCTAAAATTCCGGCGATAGGATAGGCAAAATGCGTGCAAGCACATGGATTTTCTGGTTAGTTCTGATAGTCTTTATCCTGGCCTTGCTGGTGGATTTCCCGATAGAAAAGGGAACACTGGGCCACCGGGCGGTGCGGCTGGGCCTGGATTTGCAGGGCGGTACGCGTATCGTTTATACGGCTAACCTCACTGCGCTAGGACTGAAGCCAGGGACGGCAGAGGCAAAGAGCGCTATTGATGGGGCAATTGCCGTTCTGGAAAACCGAATCAATCCTCTGGGGGTAACGGAGTCATCGGTTCGCGCATATGGCGTTGACGGAATTCTGGTTGAGGTGCCGGGGGTAAGCCTCACGGATGCCGAAAAGGAGAACCTCTCCCGCGTGGCACTACTGGAATTTGGCGAGCTGGTAACGGATAACGAAACAGCCAAATGGGAGGACGAGCTTGGGCGATGGAAGCCAGCCACGGCGGTAGTTGATAACCAGACCCTGGAACTGACCAGCGCCTATTTCCAAGAGAATACCTATGTCACCCGGGACAATCTGGGTAATATACTGCTGATGTTTAAATGGAATAAAGAAGGCAGCCAGTTATCAGAAGCGATTACCGGCCGGCTCATCGAGCAGCCGCTGGGTATCTTTGAAGGTGACCAGCCTTTGCGGGGTGAGGGTGGCCGACCCATCGCACCTACTGTGAAGGCGGTGATTACGGATAGTGGAGAGATTGAAGGCTTAAGCTTTAACGATGCCAATCGATTATCCAAGCAGTTAAATGCCGGGCGGCTGCCGGTACCGCTACAGCGGACCGGTGATGAAAAAAATGTTGAGCCGTGGCTGGGGGAAGATTTCGTGACCAAGAGCCTTAAGGCAGGGATAATTGGTATTCTGGCCACCATGCTCTTCATGACTATCTACTACCGCATATCCGGGTTTATGGCCAGCCTGGCATTGGTCTATTACGCCGTTCTGACCCTGGCCATCTTCAAGTTGCTTGGAGTTACCCTTACGCTGGCTGGCATCGGCGGTTTTGTCCTCTCGGTTGGTATGGCGATAGATGCCAATGTGCTGATTTTTGAGCGTATGAAGGAAGAGATGTGGGGCGGCCGGAGCCTGGGGGCAGCCATTGATGCTGGTTTCAGCCGTGCCTGGCCAGCAATTCTGGATAGCAATGTCACCACGATACTGGCCGGGGTCATTCTCTTCTGGTTAGGCACCAGCAATATTGTCGCCAGCGATATGGCCAAGGGTTTTGCCGTAACGCTCATAATCGGTGTGGCGGTAAGTATGTTTACCGCAATAACGGTTACCCGTAGGTTTATCCGTCCCTTCGTCGGCACTAGCTTAGCCCGGCGCCTGTCGCTATTCGCTCCATATCAGAGGAAGAAGAATGTTTGATATTATTGGCAAAAGGTTCTGGTATTTTCTGATTTCGGGAATAGTTATCCTGGCTGGTATTATTGCCCTTTTTGTCTTTGGCCTTCAACCGGGGATTGAGTTCAAGAGTGGCTCTGAGGTTACGGTTAGTTTCGAGAAGCCAGTTGATAAGCAGCAGGTAACTCAGGTGTTAGCTGATTTGGGATACGGCAGCGGCCAGGCTATTGTTAGAAAGGCTGGCACCGATTTCGTGCTCGACTTGCCGGAACTTAGCGATGCCGCTAAGGCCGCGCTGCGAAGTGGTCTGGCTGAAAAATTGGGCCAATTTCAGGACGGGGGCTTTCAATTGGTATCGGCAAAGGCTGCGGCTAATACGACACGCAATGCG
>CAYGYD010000107.1:0-5590 GCA_964354005.1 uncultured Dehalococcoidales bacterium
CACCAGAAGCTCGAGCTCTCCGGAATCGAACCACACGCCCTGACACTTGGGACAGTAATCAAGCTCAATCTTGTGATGCTCAACAACTATCATATTGTTCTTGCAGGCAGGGCAAATCACTGCTGTCAGACCTCACCACGTACTATTAAACAGTGTAAATGGCTTGGGGGAACTCTGTCAAGATGGCCTTAGTACCGAGCTTGAGGTCTCGGGGCGGGCGAGCCTATTATTCATATTTACCAGCCAACTTCACTTATCTACACCATTTAGCCTTGACTGGCAATCTGCTTTGGTGTATTCTTACGAAGTAAATATTCGGTTCAGTCCGACCCGCGTGAAAGCCGGGGCATCGGTAACTCCAGTGAATTGGAAAGGAGCGCAGGATGGAGACCAAGATTGGCCATGGGAAGGAAGCGGCTCAGAGTGTAGATGAATATCGGGAGGCGGTGAAAAAGCTGATTCAGACTGAAATAGGGAATATCATTGATGAGGAGATCAGGAAGGCCGCCCGGGACTTGCTGGAGGAGCAGAGGAAGGCCATTCGACAGGTAGTGGAGGAGCACCGGCTGGCGATTCGCCAGGCGGTAGAAGAAGAGAAGAAGGCACTCTGGGCCAGGCTGGAAGAACTGAGGCGGTCCATTCTGAAACTCGGTCTGGGATAAATAACAAACGGTTGGCGAGGTGCTCAGCGTGTCTTAGATTCTGAGCACGAACTAAACTTCGCCGTCGGGGCGGTGGTCTGGCCGACCTAGCCACGGGGCCCGACTTTTTGGCGACAGGTCAGTCACGCCCTTGATATTTGTGGCCAATGGAGTAAAATACTCATTAGATGCAAAGGGTAAACAGAATTACAGGAGGCTAGGGTGAGCTGGTGGCAAATAGCCTTGATTATCCTAGGCTCCATCGTTGTTGGGCTGGCGGTCGGTTATCTCTTAAACTACCTAATCGTTACCATTACGACGCGCCTCAGGGAAAAACCGGCGAGTAAACCCCAAACGGCCGCAGTAATCCCCGAGACTCCGCAAAACACGGTACCGGACCTTTTTGTCGAGATTGAAATCAACCGGCGCCTTGCCAGCCAAACGTGGACGGGCAATCTGCAACTTTTCCAAACCCAAGTCTGGGATACCAAGCGGGACGAAGTCCATTTGTTGCCCACGGAACTCCGCGAAGAACTGGTCCAGGCCTACTTCGATATGTCTCTGGCAAACAGTATTGTCTGGTTGGCCACGGAAATGGGGCGGAGAAGCTCCAGCTTGGACGAAAGCTATCTGAAGCTGTGCACCAGCATTGCTGACAGGCTTAACCGGCTCAAGTCACCCCTGGAGCAATTAAGTTTGCGTTAGTACTAATCCTCAGGCGCCTTCCCTAAGAAGTGCCCGGCCCTCCCCGCAGTACTTGGGATTAGTCCTTCTTTATTGAATAGTTCGCTAGTTTGAGGGACTATTGTACTATCCAATTTATTACCATTTCACCATTGATGGTGAGCTTGTATAAACTATAATGAAGTAAAGAGATGAATAGGTAGGTGGGCTATGAATCCTAACCGGGATGTTGTTGAACTGTGGGGGCGTGAGTTTAACATCGTTAAGAGTGGGCTGTCAGAAGCCCAGGTAGTCTCGTTTGTCAACGACCTGGCGAAACAACACGATTTGCTGCTCCAGCGCCAGGAGCATCTGGCGGCATTGACCAAACTGGCCGAGAGGACGGTCACCGAGGCGGACAAACTGGCTGACGAGACTAAGCGGGAAGCCGCCAACCAGGCTAAGGCCGAAGCGGCCAAGATTCTGGCTGAAGCCGAAGGCCACGCTAAAGCCGAGGTGGCGCGAGTTATGGCCGAAGCCGAGGCGCACGCTCAGCAGATGGTTAAGGAGAAAGAGGCCAAGGCTATGGCCACTGTTACCGAGCAAGCTGAGGCCATCAAGTCTGGAGCTGAGCGGTTGGCCGATGAGATAAAAAGAGGAGCCGAGGCTCAAGCCAGAGCCGAAGTTTCCAGAATTATTGCTGAAGCCCAAGCCAAGGGACAGCAAATCATCAGGGACAAAGAAAACGAAGCTATAGCCCTGGCCACAGAACAGGCCAAAGCCATCAGGGCGCAGGCCGAGCGCGAGGCGGAGCAACTATTAGAACGCGAAAAAGAGAAAATTCAGCCTGAACTGAACACATTCGTGCGTCGACTGCGCGGTCAGCTTCTTACTGAGCTGGAGAACCTGAAACAGCAGGTCGGAGCTTTAGAGACAGACTATGCTCAAGCTCTATCTCAGCCGTCAGACGGGTCGCGTCCAGTAGCCCGAGGCTCGGGTGAGAAGGGCGACGAAATCCTGGACTTCGTCCGAAATCTCGACCAGGCAGAGTCGGGCGAGCCGGAGTGGGAACTGGAAGTCTTGCCCCCTATTGACATAATGAAAATAATGAGCATTGTCGGCTACCTAGATAGCCTGCCCGAGGTGGAGAAAACCGAGATTATCCCCCGCAACGAGCGGACTTCAATCACTGTCTTCCTGCGCCAACCACTGGAGGTCGTGGAAGTGATAAGGACACTGCCGGAAGTGGCTCAGGCTCAGGAAGATACCGCCGGCAGCGATAGTAAGCCCAGAAAGGTCAATCTGATACTCTCGGGCAAAACCGGGTCGGGCGATGGCCACCAGGAAGCTGGCGAAACTAGCAATCTTCTCTCTTCTGAGTCTGACTTCAAGTCTTTGATTAACTAGATTCTACACGAGGTGCGCGGTCGCTGGCTGGGTAATCAGAGTATCCGCTAGCAACGAGTTAGCGGCCACGGTTAGTTTTAGTTCCTTCAATGACAACATAATCACCCAATTTGATTGTCCTTGCCGGCCATTTCCTTGGTGCAGTATGCTAATACCGATTCTGCCTCGGCAACCGAGTTTCTTTGAGATTACTGGCCAATCTCACCACCGGAGTCTCCCGCTCCTTTCTAAGGAGAGCGGAATGAGAGGAGAAAGAGGGGCTCCGTCCCTTTTTCTTTCCCGTGCCCCCTTAGCTTTGTGGAGAGGAAGCCGGGTGATGGGGGATAAGTTCCTGGAAACAGTCACAATCAACGAGATTTAATAGAAATGTAATATTTTGCCGTCGAATTTTATAACTTTTTTATCTCTCCCAGCCTATAATGAAATCACGGTTGACCACTGAGGGGTGGTACCGGTTAGCTAGCCGCCACGGGAGTGCTGAATGTGGTGGCAGGTTGGTTGAGTGGGAGGACTCGCTCCCGTGGTGGCTAGTTACTTTGTCTGGCTGAAGCCACTTCGCTTTATTCTCCGTTTGCCCTCACCAAGGTCCTCTCTACTTTTCAGGTAAGGTTCCCCATTGACTGTCTTCCCTATCAATGGTACATTCTCTCCCAGGAGTGACCGGAAAGGAGGGCCACTAGCCAAGCAACTTTGGGGAGGCAATGATGGGTGAGATTAAAATTTCCCAGATTCGCAAGCGAGACGGTTCTTTAGCGCTTTTTGACCCGGCCAAGATTGAACAGGCGATTTACAAAGCGCTGGCGGCCACCAAAGCCGGCAATCGGCGGCTGGCAGCCAGCCTCACCCGGGAAGTGGTAGGCATAATCGAGCAGAAGTTCACCCAGCGCACTCCCGGGGTCGAAGATGTACAGGACATCGTCGAGCAGGTCCTGATGACCCGGGGCTATCCGGCGGTGGCCAAGGCCTATATTCTCTATCGGCAACAGCGGGCTGATATCCGCCGATTGAAGCGGGCCATCGGTGTCCGTGACGATATCAAGCTCAGCGTCAACGCGATTAAAGTACTCGAACGCCGCTACCTCCTGCGCGATGAGGACGGCAACATCGTTGAGACGCCCAAAGAGCTGTTTCGGCGAGTCGCCCGCACCATCGCCGGAGCCGAGACCAAGTTCTCGCCCACGGCGGACACCAAGGGGCTGGAGGAGGCATTCTTCAGCCTGATGAGCAACCTGGAATTCATGCCCAACACGCCTACCCTGATGAATGCTGGCGCCCCATTGGGGCAGCTCTCCGCCTGTTTTGTTCTGCCGGTTGAGGATTCAATCGTGGATATATTTGAATCTCTCAAGAATATGGCCATTATTCACCAATCGGGTGGGGGCACCGGCTTTTCCTTCAGTCATCTCCGACCCAAGGGAGATATGGTGCGCTCGACCAAAGGTGTGGCGTCAGGCCCGGTCTCTTTTATGAAGGTCTTTGATGTGGCTACCGGGGTGATGAAGCAGGGGGGCAAACGGCGTGGCGCCAATATGGGCATTCTCAACGCCGACCACCCGGACATTATTGAGTTCGTTGTTGCTAAAAGCGACGAGGCCACTCTGTCTAACTTCAATATTTCGGTCGGAGCGACGGATGAGTTTATGGACGCCGTCTCCCAAGACGGTAGCTGGCCGCTTATCAATCCGCGAACCAGGCAAGAAGTCCACTCCATCAAAGCTCACGAGCTCTTTGAAATGCTCGTCAACAATGCCTGGCGAACTGGTGACCCCGGCCTCATCTTTCTGGATGAGATTAATCGCCGCAACCCGACGCCCCACCTGGGTCGATTGGAGGCAACCAACCCCTGCGGTGAATTGCCGCTGTTGCCTTACGAAAGCTGTAACCTGGGTTCAATCAATCTGACCCGTATGGTCTCGGATGAGAAAACAGACTGGTCAAAGCTGAGGCGGGTAGTCCATCTGGCGGTGCACTTTCTGGATAATGTTATTGAAGCCAATATCTTCCCGCTGCCGGCCATTGAACAGATAACCCGGCGGGGGAACCGGAAAATCGGGCTGGGCGTAATGGGTTTCGCCGACGCTCTGGTGAAGATGGGCATTCCTTACAATTCGGAAGCCGGGCTGGAGATGGCCGAGCAGATTATTCAGTTCATCGCCGAAGAGGCTCGTCAGGCTTCCGCCAAGCTGGCCACCGAGCGCGGCGTTTTCCCCAACTTGCCCGGCAGTGTCTACGACCGACCGGGCACCCCTCAACTGCGCAATGCCACGGTTCTGTCCATCGCGCCCACCGGGACAATCAGCATCATTGCTGGCTGTTCCAGCGGTATTGAGCCGCTCTTTGCCCTGTCCTTCGTGCGCAATGTAATGGAGGGGACCCGGCTTCTGGAAGTGAACCCCATCTTTGAGCAGACGGCCCGTGAGCGCGGCTTCTACTCGCCAGAACTTATGGAAGAGATAGCCCAGAAAGGGACACTGCAGGGGATTGAAGGCGTGCCGGAAGATATCCGTCAGGTCTTTGTTACCGACTGGGACATCATGCCTGAGTGGCATGTCCGGATGCAGGCTATTTTCCAGAAATATACCGATAACTCGGTTTCCAAGACCATCAATCTGCCGGCCGAAGCCACGCCGGAGGATATATATAAAGTCTATACTCTGGCTCACGAGCTGAAATGCAAGGGGATAACGGTCTACCGCTACGGCAGCAAGCGACAGCAGGTGCTCACCCTGGCTGGCCATATTCCGGAGACCGCCGTTGAACCCGCGCCCTATGTAACCGTGGACTCGGAGTACGCCGGCGGCTGCCCAACCGGAACCTGCCCGTTCTAAGCGCATGTTTCGGCGGAAATCGAAAAAGGGATTTGTTTGCTAACCTCACCC
>CAYGYD010000108.1:0-5583 GCA_964354005.1 uncultured Dehalococcoidales bacterium
GCCAGCCGCATCGAGGTCGGCGATTATCTTGCGCACCGTCCTTTCCGTGATGCCAATGGCCGCAGCCAGCTCGCGGGCGGTAATCCGGGGTTGTTTCGCCAGAAAGCTCAGCACTAAAGCGTAGTTAGTCACAAAAGTCCACTCGGTCACGGTACCAAATTCCCATCAACATTTTCTCTGTCTGACTATTGACAAGCCGTAACTCATGAGGTATACTTCATGCATAATTTATCATTACTTCTCGTGCATGTCTGGTGGTTTAAGCTATTTTATAGCACAGGACAGGGGGAATTGCAACCCCCTGTTTGAGTATTGTAAATTATAATAAGGAGTAGTGCCACGTAGTGCCAAGCGGTAATGAGGTTCAGCCAAGTTTGGTATTCGTCTGGGCTTAGCTGGAGGTAAAGAGTGGGCAGGAAACAGGAAAAGGCGATGCAAAGGAAGACCTATCAGGAGGCCTTTAAGAAAGTCAAGCACGGCCATGGCGGTCGTTCCATCAGGAAGAAGGAGGAAACCGCACTGGGCAAGTAACTTGACCCACCCAGTCCGGTCCCGGGCTCTCCCATCGCCCGTCTCAGCAGTCGTATCTTTCTCGGTTTTGATTTAACTCAAATAGAAAATAGTTAAACCAAAGCCACCTGACGAAGCCAGAGATGGCTCGTCAGGGGCTTTTTTCATGTGAGACGGGAGCGCGGACTATTCCTGTTTTTTGAAACAGGAAAAAGGTATTCGATGACAATCTTCAATGGACAAGTACGGAAAGTTAATAAGAGCTTGAAATACAGCATACTGGATGGCTCAGCCTTCTCAGCGATGCTGGGGCTGACCCAGAATTATATCGTGCCCTTTGCCCTGGCGCTCGGGGCGACTACCGCGCAGGTGGGTTTGGGGACCAGCATCCCCAACCTGACCATGGCGCTATCACAGCTTTCTGCACCCAAGCTGGCGGAAAAAGCGGGGAGCCGCAAGGGTCTCATACTGCCAGCGGTTTTCTTGCATGCCCTGATGTGGTTGCCTATCCTGCTGGTGCCGTACCTGTTTCCGGGTCAGAAAATCTGGTGGTTGATTGCCTTTATTACCCTGAGCGCTGTTTTTGGCTCCCTGGCCAACCCCGCCTGGGGTAGTCTGATGGCGGACCTGGTCCCAGAGCGGATAAGGGGTCGGTATTTCGGTGCCAGAGGCAGAATCGCTGGTTTTGTAGCTCTGGTGTTTTCCATCATCGGCGGGGTCATCCTGCAGTTCACGGCATCCAATGTCTTCCTGGGCTTCTCCATACTCTTCGGTGGGGCTATGCTTTTCCGCCTAGTCTCGCTCTACTTCCTGGCCCGAATGTATGAACCGCCGGTCGCCAATGGGAATGGTGCCGGCTCTCGGTTGATTGACCTGGTAAAGAGCCTGGGGTCCTCAAATCTGGGCCGGTTCACTATCTATGTCGCCCTGGTTAGTTTTGCCACGAATCTGGCGGCGCCTTTCTTTGCCGTCTATATGCTGCGCGACCTGCATTTTAATTATCTCGCCTATGTCATCATTACTTCAGTCGGTAGCCTGTCTACCCTCCTGTTCCTGACCTTCTGGGGCAGGCGGGCTGACCTTGCCGGCAATGTCAGGATTATGCGGATAACCTCCGTCCTTGTTCCGCTGGTGCCTCTGCTGTGGCTGGCCAGCCGACATGTCTACTATCTGGCTGTGGTGGAGACCTTCGCTGGCTTTGCCTGGGCTGGTTTCAACCTGGCCAGCGTCAACTTCATCTATGATGCCGCACCGCCGGAGAAGAGAACACAGCATATCGCTCTGTTTAATGCCATGAATGGCACAGCTATCTGTCTGGGGGCACTATTGGGTGGCTTCATCGCACCTTATCTGCCGCCAATTCTGGGCTATAACCTGCTCACTCTATTTCTGATTTCCGGTGTTCTGCGTGCTTTGGTGGTGGCGATTTTGCTGCGCCGCATCTCTGAAGTACGGCGGGTGTCTAAGACTGGCGTCATCGGTCTTCTGTTCGCTCGCCACGGCCCGAATGGGAATGGCTCGTGAAATGGGGCCCCTTCCAGCCTGCATCCTCTGGATAATGGCATAAATAAGCCGGCGTCGGCTGCCACCAATTCCGACTCTCGTGGCCAGCTATGCTAGGCTGGTCGCCGGCCGCTTGTTTAAGGACTCGGCCTCTAAAGACCTTGCTTTAACCTGAAATCAGAATGAAGCTCTTTTTGAATTCCTCTGTAACCCAGTAAGTGTGTTGATAAGTTAATATTTGTATAGTAAAATTAACATCAAGGAGGTGGGGTGAGATGGCTAAAGTGGTAAGAGTGACAAAAGCTATGGCTCAAGCCTGGTTAGCTGATGTTCCTGAGGACAAGAGGTTCTGGTGCTGTGATGGACGCGTGCTGCAGAACCTGGCGGAACTGGAAGTAGCGCTCCGCCAGATGAGCGACGAGACCTTTCGCTATCATTCCAATGAAGAGAAGGCTGACTTCAGCAAATGGGTGCGGGATGTCATTGGTGATGAAACTCTCTCGCGCCAACTGCAGGGAAGTGTCAGCCGGCTAGAAGCTGCCAAGAGTGTGGCTGCCCGCATCGCCTGGTTGAAGAGCAAGCGATGAGCGTAAAGCGCCCCTTTGAATTAGGTGGGGGAAATCAGTCTAAAACCGTAACAAAAAATTTACAAAAATTGTTGGTAAAACCTCTTGACAATGGGGCGGGTTGATGTTATAAAACTAATCAATCATGTATTGGTATTCATGCAGTTTAGAGCAGGTAAGAAAAACTCGAAGCTAAAAGGAGGCAGCATTAGGTGAAAACAGAGACTACAGTTACCCAAGCCCCGGAGGAAGAACCTCCTGGTAAAAGCCTTGTGGACAGCGAGGTTGAAGAACCCCCAAGTAAAACTGCGCTGACCATTAAGCACGACTTTTTTAGTCAAGTCCCGCAAGAGCTTTGGAACGACTGGAAATGGCACTTCCGCAACCGCATCACGACTGTTGACGAACTGACCAAATTTATTCCTCTCTCCGCCAAAGACCAAACACGGCTCAAACTGGTAACTCAGAAGTACCCCCTGTCAATCACACCGTACTATCTGTCTCTCATTAACCCTGACGACCCGGATGACCCTATCAGAAAACAGGCGGTTCCGTCTTTTCAAGAGGTAGCCCTGGCTGGTATGGGCTTTGAAGACCCTCTTGAGGAAAGACGAGACTCAGTTGTCCCTGGTCTGGTGCACCGTTATCCCGACCGAGTGTTGATGGTGCTGACCAATCTATGTCCTATGCTCTGCCGCCACTGCACTCGGAAGAGGGAGTGGCATCACGGGGCCTGGGTGCGCACCCCGGCCGATATTGAGGCCATGCTTGACTACATCCGCCATAACAGGAGGGTCAGGGATGTCATTATCTCCGGGGGTGACCCATTAACCCTGTCCACTCAACGACTTGAGGAGGTCATCTCTCAACTAAGACAAATTGAACATGTGGAAATCATCCGTATCGGTAGCCGATTCCCGGTGGTGCTGCCTCAGCGTATTGATGATGAGCTCTGTGCCATGCTGTCCCGGTACGGGCCAATATGGCTGAACACTCACTTCAACCATTACCGAGAAATAACTACGGAATCGGCGGCGGCCTGCGACCGGTTACTGCGCGCCGGGGTTCCGGTAAACAATCAGACCGTGCTCCTGCGCGGTGTGAATGATAGTGTCGAAACACAGCTCAAGCTCTGTCAGGGGTTGCTCAAGATAAAGGTGCGTCCGTACTATCTCTTCCAGTGCGACGAGGTGCAGGGTACCGAGCATCTGCGCACCCCGGTAGAAGTTGGTATTGAGATAATCCGGGGGATGCGTGGCTATACTTCCGGTCTGGCTGTCCCTGACTTCGTAATTGACCTGCCGGGTGGTGGTGGCAAGGTGCCACTGCAGCCCAACTATGTCGTCTCTCAGACAGAAGAAGAGGTGATACTGAAAAACTATGAAGGCCGGCTGTTCAGCTACCGGAACCCGGTAGCGCCCGTACGCACGCCGAGCAAGGCCCCTCGCCGTAATGGTGGTAACGGGAACAACAGCCGTCAGCAGAATAACGTCCAGTTAACCTTCAGTTATTTTTAAAGGTTGACCAGTAACCGGCCGATGAAGATTGGGTTAGCCTACGACCTCAAAGAAGCTGTGCCGGTAAGTCAGAGCCAGCCTGAAGATGCTCTCGAGGAATATGATTCCCGGGAAACGGTCGGGTGTATTGCCGCGGCGCTGGAAAGCCAGGGGCACTCCGTTATCCGACTGGGCGGGGGGCGGGATTTCTTGGTCAATATTCAGAAAGAGAAAGTTGACCTGGTATTCAACATCGCCGAGGGCCTGGGCAACTACCGGAGTCGGGAAGCCCAGGTCCCTGGTATTCTTGAGATGCTGGATATTCCCTATACCGGCTCCGACCCGCAGTGCCTGGCTATCTGTCTGGACAAACCCTTGACCAAGAAGCTCGTGGCCGCGGCCGGTGTGGCTACACCAAGGTGGCAGGTGGTCAACTCGGCACAGCAGGTCGGGGAAATAGGCTGGGACGGTTTCCCCTTCCCCGCTTTTCTCAAGCCGGTCCACGAGGGCTCCAGCAAGGGTATCCGTTTTGGTTCCAGAGTTGAGAATACGGCGCAATTGGCCGAAGCTATACCGACTCTGGTGGGGCGCTACCACCAATCGGTAATGGTCGAAGAATTCATCACTGGGGATGAAGTTACCGTGGGGGTGGTGGGCAACTCACCGCCCACGGTCCTGGGTATAATGCGCGTCGTGTCTAGAAGCATGAAAGACTACTTTGTCTATTCTCTCGAGGTGAAGCGCGACTGGGAGCGACTGGTCGATTACGAATGCCCGGCTCAGCTTGAGGCCGGTGTTCTCAAGAGAATCGCTGATTCCAGCCTGAAGGCTTTTGAGATTCTGCACTGTCGGGATTTCGCCCGCATTGACTTCCGGGTGAGCCGTGACGGAACTCCTTACTTTCTCGAGATAAATCCTCTGCCCGGAATTAACCCCAACAGCGGGGATATAGTTATTATGGCCAAGAAGATGGGCTGGAGGTATGAGTCGTTAATCTCAGCCATTGTTGAAGCCGCTCTCGAGAGGTATCCCCAGTGTGTTCCAGGGTAGCTATTATCTACAATGAGCCTATCCCCAGCCGCTATTCGGCCATGGGGGAAGAGAAGGCGGTGCTTGGTGTCCTGGACGAAGTGACGGCGGTACACCAGGCACTAACCGATTTGGGCTATGAGGTTGAGTGTATCCCCCTCTCTCCACCACTGGAGCAGGTCAGGGGCAAGCTCGAGGAACTCAACGCCGACCTTGTCTTCAACCTCTTCGAGGGCTTCGATGGTTGCCCCGAGACAGAAGCGATGGTGGCCGATATTCTGTCTGACTTGGGCCGGCCTTATACCGGCTGTCCCGGTACGGTCTTGTCTCTGGCTTTGGATAAAGCGCAGACGAAGGCTCTTCTGGAAGCCAATGGACTGGCCACACCCCGCTACCAGGTGCTGACCCTGGAGACCGTATCCCAGTTTCATCTGAGTTACCCCTGTATCGTTAAACCCTGCGCTGAAGATGCCAGCCAT
>CAYGYD010000109.1:0-5558 GCA_964354005.1 uncultured Dehalococcoidales bacterium
TTAGGAGCAGAACCCGCTCTTAACAACCTGTCCAAATTTTGGGGACCACCTCAAAGAGAGAATCCGTCATTGAGAAAATCCCAAAAAGTACGCATGCGTTGCTGTCCATCAATAATCTCATATTTGAATCGACTGGAAGTAGGAAATTTCCTTAGATACAATTTTGGAACATCGATTTGCCGTAAGACGCTGTCGATTAGAAGCTGTTTTTGATCAAGTTTCCAAACTTTACCTCGCTGATATATCGGATTTGGATCGATGTCTTTCTCATATTCTTTGAGTGTCAGAAGTGGCCAATGTTCTTGTTTTGTTTCCATTTTAGACTCCTTTATGTATATGAACGCACAGTGCGTATAACTACCTGATAAACAGGCTACTTACTCGCCACCGAAATACTGGGGAAATAGAGGGATGGGGTATTGACAAAACCACCCACCCACCGGGCATCACTGCCGATGGCGGTAATCTCCTTGAGAAGCTGGTAGATATTTCCGGAAACCATGGTATCCTTGACTCTACCTACTATTTTACCATTTTCTATCTTGTAACCTAAAAGGACATTGCCGCTGAAATCGCCGCCCAGGATATTGCCCTGCTCGGCGCCCATCAGCTCTTCAATGACCAGCCCTTCCTTAATATCACTGACCATCTCATCAAAACTGGTGTTGCCCGGGGCAATGACAAAGGCCGTCGGCGAGGGCGACGGTAAACCGCGAGCCCGGTCACCATTACCGGTGCTCCGGGTGCGCGCCAGGGCGGCGGTCTGTAAATCATAGAGGAAACTGACCACCACTCCCTGTTCAATGAGCGGTGTGCGCTGGCTGGGTACACCTTCGTCATCGCAGGGTCGACTGCTGGGGCGGTAGGGCAGGGTGGGGTCGTCCCAGAGCCAGAAATTCCGGTCAAAGACGGTTTGCCCCAGCTTACTGCCGATGGGTGAAGCTCCTTCTAAGACAGTCTTACCATTAAAGGCGGCTATCAAGGGAGCGACGAGAGCACCAGCCACTCCAATCGGGGTGAAAATCACGGGGAGAGATTTGGTCGGCGCCGAAGCCAGGTTTTTGGCCAGTTCCAGTTGCTGAATAACAGTCCGGGAGACGGCGCTGGCATCTGATATCGGGTGACAGGAGCTCTGGCTGTCACCGACAAAGAGCATATCCGTGCCGCGAATCAGGTTAGACCAGGTGGCCAGGTTGAAACTGGTCTGCTTATAGCTGGCCTGCCCGCCCCGGGAATTCATAATGCGGACGGTGGTGGTGCTCTTACCGACCCAGGCATGGCACAGGAGCTCCGGGGTGTGCTTCCTGAGCGCGGTCACCAGTTCTTCGCCCAGCTTCACCATGTTTTCCGTCGGCACCGACTCCACTGCCGGGTCAAAGATTTCAACCTTGGGGTAGGTGGTCAAAGAGGGGAACTCAAACCTGGCCGCCATCCCGAACTGCGCCGTCTCGGCGGCCATATTGACCAGTTCCGGCCTGTTGTTTAATTCAGTGGCGGTGGCATAGCCCAGTTTGCCCTGGCGGATGATGCGCAGGGCCACGGTGGTGCTCTGTTTGCTCTGAATATGCTTGAGCCGGTTAGCTTCAAACTGAATCGGTATTTCCTCCGAGAGGACCATGAAGACTTCAGCTTCTTCCGCCACCTTCCGGGCTAAAGCCAGGATTTCTTCCACCTAACTGCCTCCTACCAAACAGTGGCGAATCCTGATGTGCGGACTGCCATTGCTGACCGGTAGCGGCGCCTGTGCCCCCTTGCCACAGCCCCCACCCTGGTTCATATCCAGGTCGTTGCCAATGGCATCTATATTCTTGAGGGTAGCAAAAACATTGCCGGTAAGCACTACCGGTCTTAGGAGCTCAGCGACCTGGCCATTTCGAATCATATAGGCTTCACCGGCGGAAAAGGTGAACATCTCCATACTGGTGGTGCCGCCGTACCAGTTCTTGGCGTAGACTCCTTCTTTGATATCGGCAATGATATCCTTGAAGGAAGCCGACCTGGGCTCAATGTAGGTATTGGTCATGCGGACGATTGGTGGGTAGCGGTAATTGATGGCGCGAGCATTACCAGTGGGTTTCTCTCCCATTTTAGCGGCTGTTTCTCGCGAGTGGAGCCGGCCGACCAGCTTCCCTTCTCGGATAAGGTAGGTCTTGGTGGCTGGCACACCTTCGTCATCGTATTTATAGCTACCCCTCAGTCCGGGCATGGCCGCGGAGTCAACGATATTAAGCTCAGCACTGCCGAACTCTTTGCCCAGAACCATAATCTGGCGCATCCGTTCGTTCTCATATAGAAAGTCAGACTCGGAGAGGTGCCCGAAGGCTTCGTGGGCGAAGACACCCGCCAGTACCGGGTCTAAGACGATGGTATACTCCCCACCCTTCACCTGCGAGGCAGAGAGCAGTTCCACGGCCCGCTGTGCCATCCCGGATATCTGCTGGTGTAAACCCTTAACCTGGTTGAAATCGCCCCGACTCCCCTGGCTCAGCCCGGCCTGCTGTACATCACTGTCTTTGGCGGCAATGGCGGCCAGGCGTAGGGCGATATCCATCCTCTCCTGCTCAATGAAGGTGCCCGATGAGTTCAAGAAGATAACCCTCTTACAACTGTCGCCGTAGTGAATGGTTGAGGTCTGCACCTGTGGTGTGCGCCAGATGATGTCATTGTATTCATCCAGCAGTTGCTTCTTTTCGGCCAGCGGCATGGTCACCGGATTCTGGCTCACCCCGGCCAGCACTTTATCAACCACCGGTGCCACTTCAGCCAACTGGCTTTTTTCATGGCCGACAAACTGAGCCTGCTTGATGGCCAGCTCTATCCGACCAGGCAGTTTCTCAAAGTCGTTAAAGCTGACAAAGCCCCAGCCACCCTTGACCAGAGCCCGCACATTGCCACCAATGGCAGTGGCGCGGTCGATGGACTCCAGCTCCCGGCCGCGGTAGATGATATGGCTGGACTGGTTCTCTTCAAGGCGAATCTCAATATAATCGGCGCGGTATCTTTTGAGCGTGTCAGTCAACTCGTGCCCAATAGCGACAATATCTGCCATAAGTGCTCTTTCTCCGGGTGGGATAACCATGACTAGTTTAACGAGACATAAAGCGGATTGTCAATTTCAGGGGGAAACCTGCCTCTGGCTCCGGTCCTGCGCCCTTTTCAGTAGTTCATCAAAGGCAGCGAACCACTTTAGCTTCACTTCATCGGACCAAGTGGGGTCAAAGGTGGGGAATTTTGTCAAGAGTATCGTATCCCAGGGGGTCTGATAGGGAACTTCTTCTGGAGTTTGCGGAATTTTCAAATTCCGACTTGTCCTGGTACTTGTCCTTTTGGTAACAGCCTTAGTTCCAGTAACACCGTGTGCCATTCTAAACCTTTTGGTAATGAACGGTGACAAAAAAATTCCGGCATCACTGACCAGTTCAATGAAGAACTTCAGGCACTTGCGACTCAGGTCGCCGGTTAGCTGGAATCTATCGTGGAAGAGTTCCTCCAGTTCAGAGTAGGTGGCCGCCTGCGGGTCAAGCTGGCCCTTCAGTACAAAGCCGTAGGCATCATTAGCCATATCCCGAAGAATGGAATTCCTCTGGTCGCCTTTGGCCGCCACCAGTGGCTTCAGTCGAGTGGTCGGCCGGCCGTAGTCATCAATCAGGCCCAGAAAACGGAGAGAGGCCATCAATTGCGTTCCCGTGCTACCGGATAACATGTCACCCCAGTAGCTACGGTCGATGCGGGACGGCATTCGCTGCTGCAGACCATCAATAAAATTGTGGAAGGTGCGGTAAGAGACATAAGGCGGCAGACGCTTTCGGCTCTTTTCATTGACCATGGCCCGACCCCCAACTGGCGGCTTAATTATATAGTAACGGAACTGGTATTTCAATAGGTAATTTGGTCTTTTCTATGGTAATGACCAAATATTCTTCTGGAACTACAACCCGGACAAACAGAACTGGAAAGGACAGTTTTTGACGCCTGCTCTTGGACAAGATAGCATTGTGCTCAAAACTATTCTTGAGAAAGGAGGAATTGTTTCATGGCACAGTCAATTGAATACCAAAAACTGATGACGGAGATGGTGTATGTGAACCTGCCTGGCCCAGATGAGGCGGCCCCGGGAATGACGGGCGGCGAGCTTCTGCATGGCTTCCTCGCTGAGCTCTACCGGGCACCCAACCCAGAAATGAAGAACTATGTCAATCTCCTGTGCAGTAAATGGAATGTCCGCTACCGCGAAGCGAGAGGCTAAAAGCTGTCTCAGCATCCCCTAGTATAAATAGGAAGGAGGAAAGATGAAAAGAACTAAGCTTGCCGCAATCGATGTTGGCACGACCAAAGTGTGCACCATCATGGGCGATGTCGACAGCGAAGGCGGCCTTCGCGTACTTGGGGTCGGCGTAGCCCCTTCAATGGGACTACAGAAGGGCCTGGTCGTCAATGTCAATGAAGCCAAGCAGGCAATTCGTGAGTCCATCAGGAAGGCAGAGAGGACCGTCGGCTACAAGTTGGAGTCAGCCTATGTCGGCGTTACCGGCCGACACATTAGCTCGGTAAATAACCGGGGTGTTATTGCCATTACCCGCAACGACCAGCTGGTGCGCCGGTCAGACTTAAAGCGCGTCCTGCAGGTCGCTCGCAGTGTCAAGATACCCTCTGAACACAAGGTACTTCATATTATCCCCCGCACCTATGCCGTGGATGGCCAGGAGGGAGTAAAGAACCCCGTCGGCATGCATGGCTTCCGCCTGGATGTTGAGGCCCACATCATCACCGCGGCGGTAACCTCTGTCCAGAACCTGACCAAGTGCATCCGCGGCTTGGGCATTGAGATTGACGACCTGGTTATGGAGCCACTGGCCAGTGCTGAAGCCGTCCTGTCTGAAGAGGAAAGAGTAGACGGTGTGATGCTGGCTGATATTGGTGGGGGCACTACTGACATTGCCGTCTTCAAGGATGATACCATCTACCACACTTCCGTCCTGCCGGTAGCTGGTCACCTCATCACCAGAGACATCTCTGTTGGCCTCGGGCTCTCGCTTGAGCTGGCCGAGCAGATGAAGAAGAAGTATGCCAATGTTACACCAAGCCAGGATATCAAGACCGACGACCGGACCCTGACCGAAGACGGGCACAGCGTTTCTTATCGCGACCTTTCGGAGATTACCCGCATCCGTGTTGAGGAGCTCGTCCGGCTCATCTTCATGGAACTGCCGCGCACTGACTATGCCAAGCTTATCCCTGCCGGGCTAGTCTTGTGTGGAGGCACGGCCAATCTCCCGGGCATTGCTGAACTGTCCCAGGAAATCAGCCACATGCCAGTAAGGGTGGGCGAACCAGTCAGCCTCTATGGCGTCTCGGATACCCTGCATGACCCAGCTTATGCTACCAGCGTTGGTCTGCTCCTCTGGAAGATGAGAAACAAGGGTGTGCAGACCTGGATGCCCCAGAGTGGCCTGCGCCGTGCCCTGACAACAATGTTCCGCATCTTTCGCTAGACATTTTCAATAAATATTAATAAGGAAAAGCAAGGAGGAGAAAAATGGCAAAAACGAGTTATGTCC
>CAYGYD010000110.1:0-5545 GCA_964354005.1 uncultured Dehalococcoidales bacterium
CGCGGCGTCAGCACCCCACTGGATTGCAAGCTTTTCCGCCAGGCCTGCACGCCGGAGCACCCCGTTGGCCCATGCATGGTGTCCTCCGAGGGCAGTTGCGCCACCTACTATCACTACGGAGAGACCGGTGGCGGATAGAATCCTCCTCGCCCACGGCAGCGGCGGCCGGCTCATGCACGACCTTATCAAGAAAAACTTTGTCGCCGCGCTCAGCAACCCCATACTGGAAAAGCTGGATGATTCCGCCGTGTTCGACCTGAACGGTCGGCTGGCTTTCACCACGGATAGCTATGTCGTCAGCCCCATCTTCTTCCCCGGCGGCGATATCGGCAAGCTGGCCGTGTGCGGCACCGTCAACGACCTCTGCATGACCGGAGCCACGCCACTGTACCTCAGCCTCTCCTTCATCATTGAAGAAGGTTTGCTTCTAGCTGACCTGGAAAAGATTGTCAATTCAATCAGCGAGGCCGCGACTGAGGCCGGGGTAAAGATTGTCACCGGCGATACCAAAGTTGTGAACAGAGGCAGCGCCGATAGGCTGTTCATCAACACCTCCGGCGTGGGGATAGTGCCGCACGGAATAGATATAGCGGGGGCCAATGCCCGACCGGGGGATGAAGTCATCGTCAGTGGCACCCTGGGCGACCACGGCATGGCCGTACTGAGCCAGCGGGAGGGTATAAGATTTCAGATACCGGTGCCCAGTGACTGCGCCCCGCTGAATAAGATGGTTGCCGAAATGCTGGCCACCGGTGCCGAGATTCACTGCCTGCGCGACCCGACCCGTGGCGGGTTGGCCACTACCCTCAATGAGTTCGCTCAGCAGTCTCGGGTGGGTATCAGGATAGACGAGCTGAGCATACCGGTGAATCCCGCAGTGTTGGGTGCCTGCGAACTCCTGGGCTTCGACCCCCTATATGTAGCCAACGAGGGCAAACTGGTGGCCGTGGTTGCCCCCAATGACGCCGGTAGAGTCCTGGCCGCAATGAGAAAGAACCAGTATGGCCAGAAGGCAGTCGTCATCGGGGAAGTAGTCGGGGAACACCCCGGACGCGTGGTGCTGAAGACCCGCCTCGGCGCCTCCCGCATCGTCGATGTGCTGGTGGGCGAACTGCTGCCGAGAATCTGCTAGTGCCAGTTGGTTGAGACGCCCAGAGACCAACCGTAGCATTATGGGATAGCTTATTAACCTCACCCCTTAATCTTGCCCCACAAAATCTTCAATTTTGTGGGGCTCCATAGTCTCCCTCTACTTGGAAAGGAGAGGGGGAAAAAGAAAAGAGGGGCTTCGCCCCTCTTGACACCCCGGCAGGGGGCATGAGGGCCGTAGCCCTCTTAGACTCCTGTTTAGACTTTGTCTTCGGATGATTTATGAGCCTAAGAGAGAACGAGCATCTGGGAAATAGCTCAGTGCGGGGGCACCTGAAAGAGGTTGCCTGGATATTTTTCAGGCTCGGCGCGACGGCCTTTGGCGGGCCGGCGGTCTATATTGCCATGATGCAGCGGGAGGCAGTCCGGCAGCGCCGCTGGCTGGACGACCAGAGATTTCTTGACCTTGTCGGTGTCACCAATCTCATCCCCGGACCAAATGCCACTGAGATGGCCATCTACCTGGGCCTGTTGCGGGCGGGGTGGTGGGGCTTTGTTTCCGCCGGAGCCCTATTTATCCTGCCCGGAATGCTGGCCACCCTGGTTCTGGCCTGGGCCTATGTCCAATACGGGACCCTCCCTGAAGTGGGGTGGGTGCTCTATGGCATCAAGCCGGTGGTCATCGCCATTGTAGCGCAGGCACTCTGGGACCTGGGGCGAAAAGGAGTCAAGGGCGTGCTTACCGGGCTGGTAGGCGCCGCCGTACTAGCTCTTTATCTCTTCGGCATTAACGAGATATTGCTTCTCTTTGCCGGCGCGGCCGTGGTTCTGCTGGCTTGGGCTGGCTGGCGCTTCTTCAAGAAAAGAGGTGCGGCTCTGGCGGCTGTTCTACCACTGTTAAAAGTGTCCCTTTCGGCACTCTCGGCCAGTGCTGTTCCCTTCAGCCAGATTACACTCTTCTTGTCCTTTCTTAAGATTGGGGCGGTGCTTTATGGCAGTGGCTATGTCCTGCTGGCTTTTTTCAGGTCGGAGTTTGTCACCCGCCTCGGCTGGCTGACCAACCAGCAGCTCCTGGATGCGATTGCCATAGGCCAGGTTACTCCCGGCCCGGTCTTCACCAGTGCCACCTTTGTTGGCTATCTCATGGGCGGCTGGCCTTCAGCGCTGCTAGCCACCCTTGGTATCTTCCTGCCGTCCTTTTTCTTCGTGGCTCTGCTGAGTCGTATCCTCCCTCGGCTGCGGAAGTGGGCCTGGACTGGCACGTTTCTGGATGGCGTGAATGTTGCCTCGCTGGGTCTGATGGCTGGAGTAACCTGGCAGCTTGGCCAGGCGGCCGTGGTGGATGTGTTCACCATCGTATTGGCTCTGGTGGCCTTAGTTCTGGTGTTCCGGTTCAAGGTCAACTCAGCCTGGCTGATACTGGGCGGGGGACTGCTGGGTGTGGTCTATAAGTTAATCTTAAGCTGACCCCGGTTTACCACAGCAACGGCTCGGCCTCAGCCAGCGTGCCCACCAGCTCATCAGCCACCTTCTCGGCATCAGCGCCGTATTCCCGAAGCAGGCTCTCCTTGGCCCAGATGGAGAAAAGATAGCGCAGGCAACGCCGGTCTTCTCTCTGCGACAGCAGGAACTCAGCGTGCTCCCGGTTGATAAGGATAACGCCCTCGCTGGGGTCGTACCAGCTTCGGTAGTCGGACTTCTCCCGCGGTAGCGACTGTAGTTTGATATAAGGAGCCCGCGTGACCCGCATCACCGGTGGCGGAGTTTCCGGAATCGCTACGGCTGACAACCCGGGCTGAGGCAATGGTTGTGGCCTGGACTCTTTACCATCACCATTCCCGCGTTGCACTCCCCCCGGGGTAGGTAAGGACAAGCTGGCCAGAAGCCCTTTCTCCCGATAGCGCAGAAACTTATCAATCAGTTTGCCAGCCCGGCTTAGGATGATGTTAAAGCGCCTCTCCTGCGACTCGATGCTGACATCCAGAATCAGTTGCTGTATTTTTGGCTCAAGCTGCCTCAACTCGGTGACGAAGGCACGATAGACCTCATCCTGCACCACGGCCGTCTTATCGGCGGTCCGCTTGAGTCGGTCGCAGCGGATGTAACCTTCCAGGCGCAGGTCAAGCCAGGGCATAGCCTTGAAGTCATGTAGGTCGGTGAGTGAGCAGATTCGGGTGCCTCTCCGCCCGTAGAGGCTGATGCTGGCATCGGGCATCTCCCAGGGCAGGACATAAAGCTCAACGAAGGCGGAAGCCGCCCGACCCAGTGGTAAACTGGTGGCCATTACCTTGACGCCGCGGAAGCGCTGGGAGTGAATCTGCTCAAATTCGCCGCCATCGGAGATAGACATGGTATAAAGGTTGGCCCGCAGGTCGCTGGCGAACTGCTGACCCAAAAAGAGCTTGGTTCGTTCCTTGGATAGTTGCGGCGCAATTTCGGGCAGGATGCCTTCCAGATAGGCGATGGTACCGCGCTGGGTGTGTTCGTGGGCAGTACACCGCTCAACGACTTCGGCGTAGCCTCGTTTCAGCCAGGGGCGTTTGAGCACGAGACAACTGGACGGCGAACCCTCCTCGGCCGTCGAGGCGACGTGCAGTTCCTGGGCAATCAGCGCAAATGCCAGTAAACCGATACCCTGCTCACCCCGCAGTGCCAGGTGGAGCTTCTCGGAGTCGCCGATACGGTGCAAGACCTGGTTCATCTTCTCCCGGGTCATGCCGATGCCATTGTCCTGAATGGCGATGCGGCGCAGTGTGCCCTGTTTCTCCCCATTGCCGCCCGGGGCATACTCCAGCCTCAGCCAGATATATCCTTCTTCCGTCTTGGCCTGGTCAATTGCATCCGCCGCATTCTCCACGAACTGTTTCAGGGCTTCTTGAGGATTTCGACAGACATTAGCCAGGACTTCAAAGACCCCCGGACCGGTGTGCAGTCTTACTTTAGCCATAAGGCCACCTCCTGTTTATCCTACAAAAGGGACGGATTTTCCTGCTCCCGCATTGCTTTCTGGTACGCCGTATCCCAAGTAAATCCTTGACGGCGATATTTAATTATTAATTGAACCCGGCGGATATCTGCTTCCTGGTATTGCCTGACCTCACGGCGGTTCAATCGCCGGCGGGATGGGTTGATGAAGCCTTTCCTTTCCAGGTAGCGTATTTCATCCACCGAGGCTCCGGTGTTTCTGGCCAATTCAGTGATTCGCGGCATTTAGTTGGTATTTCAAGAAAAAATTAACGAAATGTTTAAGGAAATATTTCACGAAACTTTACTTCATTATAGCGCAGAATGAGCGTGGTGTCAAGCATGGTGTCCTTTTGGGTTCTATTTGCATGTGGTTGCTCTGGCAGGTGGGTGAGAGCCTCAGTTAGGCCGGATTGATTCGCCCGCAGTGGGGGCACCGGACGGTGGGAGCACGGTAGCCTGGCGGCAGTCTGAGCCGGGTGCCACACTCGCAGTCAATGGTTCGGTACTGGCTCATTCGCCACATCAGGTCGGAGGTCTCCCGGGTACGCGTGATTTTATCCGAAACCTCATCAACTGGCTTCGCGTCAGCGGAAGCGGGGCGTAGTTTGGCCTCCATGGAACTGGCCAGCGCTGAAGCCGGGACGATGTGCGCTCCGCCTTTGGCCGCCTCGTAAGCACGCTCATAATCAGCTGGCGAGGCACCAGCCATAGCGCGCAGAATGCGAATCCTTTCGGCAATGGGCGGGTGCGTGCTAGTGAGGTCGCTCAGCGAGACACTTTTCTTCGGGAAGGGGTTGACGATGTACATCGGCGCGGTAGCCTGGTTCGCCCTCTGTACACGAGTGCCAGACATCGCCAGCTTTTCTAGAGCCGAAGCTAATCCTTCCGGGTAGCGAGTATACAGGGCGGAAGAGGCATCAGCCAGATACTCTCTTCTCCGGGAGACCGCGAAATAGATTAACTGGGCGGCGATGGGTGCCAGAATCATCAGGATGAGGGCTACCGCCAGGATAATCAGGGCAGCGGCGCCGCCACCCCCTGAAGAGCTTCGCCGGCGGCCGGCCCCACCTCCGGAGAATATGAGAAAACGCGAGCCATACCAGGCGAGGATGACGATACTGCCCAGGAGCACACTCAGCAAAACCATCAAAAGCACATCCCGGTTCTTAATGTGAGAGATTTCGTGGCCAATTACTCCTTGAAGTTCGTCACGGTTGAGCTTCTGCAGCAGTCCTGAGGTGATGGCCACGGCGGTGTGGTTAGGGTCACGGCCGGTGGCGAACGCATTGAGCGCCGGGTCGTCAATGATATAGACATCGGGCATCTTCTCCAGGCCCGAGGCAATCTTCATCTCCTCGACTACATTGTAAAGTCGGGGGTGGTCATCGGGGTTGATTTTGCGGGCGCCGGAGATACCTAGCAGGATGCTATCGCCCTGAAAGAAGGCAACCAGGTTCATTATCCCCCAGACAACGAGGGCGATAACCAG
>CAYGYD010000111.1:0-5459 GCA_964354005.1 uncultured Dehalococcoidales bacterium
CTCTTGAATAAATAGTAGTCGAGGGCATTCTTTAACGCCCGGGCACCCCGCTCAATTGATGGGAAGGATGGCACGCCCCTCTCCTGGAACCTCCGAGTCAGCTCTCTCGCCTGCCGCATCTCCTCGGGAGTAGAGTAGGGAACAATCGCCACAGCAGCTTTCCGCGACCTTGCCCTGATTTCGGCCATCAAATCCACCTCGCTTTGAATCTGCTCCGGGGTGCCAAAACGCGTTGTCCCCAGCAACACGATATTGTCAGTGTTCGTATCCCGCTCCAGGATTTCCAGAATGCGTTTCATCTCCGCCCGGTTCTGATTGCCGGTGTCTATTGGGTTGGGATACCCCCCGCCAATCAGACTGAAAAAGGTGGCCAACTCGTTATAGGACGCTTTAGACAGTCGCGGCACCGCCAAACCCGCCTCAGCAAAGACATCGGCAATGCTCACCGATTGCCCGCCAGAGCCACCGGTTATCGCCACTCGACCACTATGGACGGGTGGGAGGTAGAGAAGAGCCTTCAGGGTGTCCACCAATTCTTCCATGCTGGGCACATTCACTGCCCCACATTGCCTCACCGCCGAATCCCATATTGCCTGAGGCACTGACAGCGACCCGGTATGCGAGGCAATCGCCCGCCCACCTTCCTCCGTCCGCCCGCCCTTCCAGACAACCACCGGCTTCCTAGCGGATACCTCCTTCAGCACTTCCATGAACCTTTGACCGCTCTTCACACCTTCTAAGTACATCCCGATGACACTAATCTCCCGGTCTTGAGCGAAATACTCCAGATAATCCGGAGAGTCCAGCACAGTCCCGTTGCCGAAACTGACCGATTTACTGATGTCCAGTCCCTGCAGGTGAGCTACCAGGCTGAACTCGACAGCGTGGGTGCCGCTCTGTGAGATAAAACCCAGTGGCCCGGTGGCGCCGGTGTACTGCGTGGCTCCCTGCCGGATGCCAACCTTCGGATTGAACAAGCCCATGCAGTTGGGGCCGATGATATGGAAGTTGGCCGCTTCCGCCTTCTCCTTGAGCGCCCTCTCCAGCTTGATGCCTTCCTCGGTCTCCGTCTCGGCAAAGCCCGCCGTAAAGAAATGGGCCGCTGCCACCTCCTTTCGAATGCAATCATCCAGAATCTTGAGGGCGGCTGAGCGTGGCACAGCCACTACGGCTAAGTCTACCGGGTCAGGGATATCCAGGAGGCTGAGATAATTAGTAACCCCCAGTGCCTTGATGCCCTCAATTGACTCGGGGCTGACCTGAACCGAATAGAGCTTCCCCTTGAAGTTTCTGTTCGCCTGGAGCCACTCAAAATTGCTCCGCCGGCTATCGCCCACCACCACCACACATCTGGGATTAAAAGCCCGGTCTAATTTGGTGAAGTCTACTTTCACTGGCTGTACCTCTCGCTCCAGACTCCGCTAATTAACAACAACGGGCAATACCCCTCCATCTCACATGAGGAGTCAAAAGGATAAGGAAGTTTAGCCTGACTGACTGATGGTGTCAAGGAAGTGATGTGTGATTCAACTAGCGTTGCTTTATGCCGAAAGGAACCTGTTCATTCTCGACGCTTGTTTCCAATGATAGTTTATCCATCTCCATCTGGATTGGTATGGGGTAATCCCCGGTGAAACAAGCCAGACAAAAGGTGTTTCGGGGCAGAGCCACCGCTTTAATCAACCCGTCTATACTCAGATAGCCCAGTGAGTCGGCCCCGATGAAGTCGCGAACTTCCAGGATACTCTTCTGCGCCGCAATCAGCTCCCAGCGGGTGGCCATATCCACCCCGAAGAAGCAGGGGTAGCGGATGGGTGGAGCACAGATACGCATGTGCACCTCTTTAGCGCCCGCCCTTCGGAGCAGGTGAATCACTTTGGGGGTGGTGGTGCCACGGACGATGCTATCATCCACCAGTACCACCCGCTTGCCATCCAGTATCTGGGGCAAGGGATTGAACTTAAGCTTGACCCCCAGGTCTCTGATTCGCTGGTCCGGCTCAATAAAGGTGCGACCAACATAGCGGTTCTTAATCAACCCCTCGGCCAGCGGGATACCGGAGCGCTGAGCATAACCCACGCCAGCGGCCGTGGCCGAATCCGGCACACCGATGACCAAATCGGCATCCACCGGATACTCTTCCGCCAGCCCGGCGCCCATCGCCATCCGTGCCGGATAGAGTAACCGCCCGTTAATCGTACTGTCTGGGCGAGCAAAGTAGATATACTCAAAGATACACAAGGCGTATCGACTCACCGGCTCACGGTAGCTTTCGACACCGTTGGCACTGATGGAGACGATTTCGCCCGGCTCAATCTCGCGGATGAAGCTGGCACCAATGTGGTCAAGAGCGCAGCTTTCCGAGGCCAGGACCCAACCCCCATTAATCAAGCCCAGGCATAACGGCCGCACGCCAAAGGGGTCACGCACACCAAAGAGATGGTCGTTAGTCAGCAGCACCAGAGAATAGGCTCCCTGGAGTCGGTGCATGACATACCGTATCTTGCCAATCCAGTCTTTCTCAGGGGCAGAGAGAATCAGATTGGCAATGACTTCGGTATCTGTGGTCGTGTGAAAGGTATAGCCGTGCTCAACGAGCTCTTTGTGAAGAAATTCAGTATTGACAATATTGCCATTGTGCGCGATAGCCAGAGAATCGGCACCTTTGCCCACTACGATGGGTTGAGCATTGGTTATGCGACTGGACCCTTTGGTAGAATAGCGGTTGTGACCGATAGCAATGTGCCCGGTGAGCTGGCTTAAAGATTCCTCAGTGAATACCTGGGATACCAGTCCCATCCGGGCATAGACCTGAATCTTTTGGCCGTCAGCAGTAGCAATACCAGAGCTCTCCTGGCCACGATGCTGAAGAGCGAAGAGGGCGAAGAAGGTAAGGCGAGCTACATCCTCATTAGGAGCATAAACGCCAAACACGCCGCAACTTTCGTGCAATTTTGCTCGCCTCTCAGTTTGACAATCTCATTATAGTTGATTTGTTCCCCTCAGTCAATTTATTGAACCAGACTTACGGAGAACCCCCTCTTCTATTTCTATCGGCCAGCACCAGGCCGACATGCCAGGCCAGTTATTTTGAGTGGTACCTACCCCGCAACTGACCACCAGGATAATGGAAAGGCGGCCTATGGGTTGTTACCATATTACCAGTTTAAGCAGTACTATTGGCCCATTTACTGCGGTGCGGGGTAAGGTAGAATGAACTTAGGTGTAGAAAAGTAAATAAGACAGAGTATTGCCGTGGTGGAGTGGAGATATGTCACTTTACTATACCTGGTACGAATTCAAGAGGGAGGTTGAACGGCGAAACAATTCTCCCGTACTTAACGGGGCCTGGCTATGCGTAAAGCCGGCGTCACCCCTGCCCTGGAGCGACGAACACCTGCGTTCAACTGTCTTGCAACTACGCCGACTGAAGAAGTCTCCGGCGCAATAGCCAGCGCTCAGCTATAGGGAGTCAAATCATGATGAACAGCGGGAATGACCTTGACAACCTGCTACGCCAGATGGTGAACAAAGGTCTGGCGGCCACAAGCCGCGACTGGATAGAGAGAGCTGTCCAACAGAAGAATCCCCGGCTTGCCATAGAGCTGGCGTGTTCCAAGCTGCTACTTTATGACCCTATGGAGCGAAAACTGGTCAGCCTGGAGGTGTTTAATTAGCCACAATACCCGGCTGAGAGACAAAAACGTAAGTATGAGGAAATTCTTAGCCCGCCGCGCTAACTCAGATAGCGCGACTTCAGCCAGTCAATCACCAGAGCCATAGCCTGCTCGTCCTGACGCAGTCTGTGCCCGGCACCCTCAATAACCGCAATCTGCTTCGGCTCCTGAGCCTGAGCGTACAGTCGATGAGCGTGACTCACCGCCACCACCTGGTCGCTGGAACCGTGCACCAGTAGTATCGGCCGGGGGGCAATTGCGGCCACATAATTGAGCGGGCTGACCAGCCGGAAGCCGTCAATCCACTCCTCAACAGAATGTGGAAAATCCGGGTCCCGTATGACGCCGATACTGCGAAAGTGCTCAATGAGAGTCTGGGGATTGCCCAACATACTGAATTCCGCCGGGCAGGCACAGACCACCACCGAGGCGATGCGGGTATCCTTGGCCGCCGTATAAATAGAAACGGCTGCCCCGCCACTGAAGCCGAGTACTGACCGGCACGATTTGTCTACTTCGGGAACAGTATCCAAAAAGTCAATAGCCGCGACCAAATCCCGAGTCCAGCCTATCAAGTCCAGGTTACCCTCGCTGGCTCCAGTTCCCCGGAAGTTAAAAATGAATACCGCAAAGCCCTGCCGACAGATTCTCTCAGCCAATAGGGCATAGCCTCTATCACCCGGGTCGGGCCGGCCTGCCGGAATACCATGGCACAGGCAGACAGCCGGGTATGGGCCCCCTTTGCCTTCCCCCGGCAGATAAAGTTGTCCCGCAATCCTTAAACCATCTGCTTGAAGAGTAACCGCTTTCTGATTTATCTCAGCCACCAGCCAACTTTCCTTCAGATACTTGACACGGCGGTAATTCCGTAATATTATAAACCGTGCATCACAAGAACAACAAGGAGGGAAGAGCATGGCAGTTACAATCAATTCTACACTCAAGGACCTACTTGCCGACCCGAAGGCAAAAGCCGTAATTGAGAAGCACTTCCCTGGCTTCTCCAGCAATCCCCAACTACAAATGGCGATGGGCATGACCCTGAAGCAGATTCAGCCCTTCTCCCGGGGCGTCATCACCGATGACAAGCTGAAGCTCGTTGAAGAGGACCTGAAGAAAATCTAGATTCAGGCCTTAACCTGTTCCCAGCACAATAGAAAATCAGTGTCAGACGGCTACCCGTAGTAGTAACTCGTTAGTGTCTTCAGGCAGACGTGGCGAGAAGCGTTGTTATTTTGTCTTCAATTTAATGAGGACGAAAAATTCTCTATTTCCTGAAGCACCCGGCAGCGGGGAAGGTAACAGTCCTCCCAATCTAAGTTTATTCTCGGTCAGCCAGGCAATGAACCGTCCCAGAACCCGGGCGTGAATGAGCGGGTCTTTGATAATGCCCCCCTTCCCCACTTCCCGCCGACCGGCCTCGAACTGGGGCTTGATGAGGACTACGAGGTAACCGTTATCTTTGAGCAATTGCACCACTGATGGTATCACCTTCTCGACCGATATGAAGGACACATCTATGGTGGCCAGGTCTACTTTTTCTGGCAGAGCCATAGGATAACGGGCGTTCACACCTTCAATAACTACCACTCGCGGGTCTTGTCGCAGGCGGTATTCTAATTGGCCCCGGCCAACATCAATAGCATAAACCCGGCGGGCGCCCCGTTTGAGCAGGCAATCGGTGAAGCCGCCGGTTGATGCCCCGATATCCGCGGCTACCTTATCACAAACATCAAGCTGGAACTGGTCGAGGGCATAAGCCAGTTTGATACCACCCCGGCT